>NZ_NSFU01000010.1:0-305094 GCF_002294875.1 Mesorhizobium sp. WSM4312
TGATGCCTGGCGACAACATCACGGTCGATGTCGAGCTGATCGTGCCGATCGCCATGGAAGAGAAGCTGCGCTTCGCCATCCGTGAAGGCGGCCGCACCGTCGGTGCCGGCATCGTCGTCACCATCAAAGAGTAATTTGGACTTAAACCGATCTGTCGCGGGCGCGGAAGTTGCCCGCGCCGCGCCAGAACAAGGAAGTGACGCATGAACGGACAGAATATCCGCATCCGCCTGAAGGCGTTTGATCACCGCGTGCTCGACGCCTCGACGAAGGAAATCGTGTCGACGGCCAAGCGCACCGGCGCAAACGTCCGCGGCCCCATTCCGCTGCCGACGCGGATCGAAAAGTTCACGGTGAACCGGTCGCCCCACGTCGACAAGAAGAGCCGCGAGCAGTTCGAGATGCGCACGCACAAGCGTCTGCTCGACATCGTCGATCCGACCCCGCAGACCGTCGATGCTTTGATGAAGCTCGATCTGGCCGCCGGCGTCGACGTCGAGATCAAGCTCTAAGGGAATGAGAGCGCGGTAAGGGGCGGTGCCCCTGGCCCGGAACTCTAAAGGAATTGAACCGATGCGTTCAGGTGTGATTGCAAAGAAGGTGGGAATGACCCGCATCTATAACGATGCCGGGGAACATGTTCCCGTCACCGTTCTCCAGATGGAGAACTGCCAGGTCGTGGCGCAGCGCACGCAGGAGAAGAATGGCTACACCGCCGTTCAGCTCGGCGTTGGCCTCGCTAAGGTGAAGAACACGTCGAAGGCGATGCGCGGCCATTTCGCGACCGCTTCCGTCGAGCCGAAGGCGAAGGTTGCCGAGTTCCGCGTCTCGGCCGACAACATGATCGATGTCGGCGCCGAGATCACCGTCGAGCACTTCGTCGCCGGCCAGAAGGTCGATGTGACGGGCACGACGATCGGCAAGGGTTTCCAGGGCGTCATCAAGCGTCACCACATGGGTGGTGGCCGCGCGACGCACGGTAACTCGGTCTCGCACCGTACGCACGGTTCGACCGGCCAGCGCCAGGACCCCGGCAAGGTGTTCAAGGGCAAGAAGATGGCCGGCCACATGGGCGATACCCGCGTGACGACGCAGAATGTCGAGATCGTCTCGACCGATGCCGACCGCGGCCTGATCCTGATCCGCGGAGCGGTTCCCGGATCGAAGGGCGCCTGGATCCTGGTCCGCGATGCGGCCAAGGTGGCACTGCCGGCCAATGCGCCGAAGCCCGCCGCGATCCGCCCAGTTGCAGCAGGAAGTGCTGCTAAGAACGAGGCTCCGGCCACAGAGGGAGCGGAATAATGGATCTCAAGATCACAACGCTTGGCGGCAAGGACGCCGGCAAGGTGAAACTCTCCGAGGAGATTTTCGGCCTTGATCCGCGCGAGGACATCCTGCAGCGCGTCGTGCGCTGGCAGCTTGCCAAGAAGCAGCAGGGCACGCACAAGGCCAAGGGCCGCGCCGAAATCGCGCGCACCGGCGCCAAGATGTACAAGCAGAAGGGTACGGGCCGCGCCCGTCACCATTCGGCACGCGCTCCGCAGTTCCGCGGCGGCGGCAAGGCCCACGGCCCGGTCGTTCGCAGCCACGAGCACGATCTGCCGAAGAAGGTGCGCGCCCTGGGCTTGAAGCACGCTCTCTCGGCCAAGGCCAAGAGCGCGTCGATCATCGTCATCGACGAGCTGAAGTTGACCGAGGCCAAGACCAAGGCGCTGATCGCGAATTTCGCGACGCTGGGCCTGAGCAACGCCCTGGTGATCGGTGGCGCCGAGCTTGACAAGAACTTCAAGCTGGCCGCGACCAACATTCCCAACATCGACGTGCTGCCCATCCAGGGCATCAACGTCTACGACATTCTGCGCCGCGGCACGCTGGTCCTTTCCAAGGCCGCCGTCGAGGCTCTCGAGGAGCGCTTTAAATGACCGACCTTCGTCACTACGACGTGATCGTCAGCCCGGCGATCACCGAAAAGTCGACCATGGCTTCCGAGCAGAACCAGGTCGTCTTCAACGTCGCCAAGAAGGCGTCGAAGCCGGAAATCAAGGCCGCCGTCGAAGCGCTGTTCGGCGTCAAGGTGATGGCCGTGAACACGCTTGTCCGCAAGGGCAAGATCAAGCGCTTCCGCGGCACGATCGGCCGCCAGAGCGACGTCAAGAAGGCGATTGTGACGCTGGCCGACGGCCAGTCGATCGACGTCGCGACGGGTCTCTGAGCAAGGCCGCGAGGACAGAACAATGGCACTGAAAAAATTCAACCCGGTAACGCCGAGCACCCGCCAGCTGGTCATCGTCGACCGCTCGGGCCTCTACAAGGGCAAGCCCGTCAAGGGTCTGACCGAGGGCCTGACCAAGTCGGGCGGCCGCAACAATTACGGCCGCATCACCGCCCGCTTCATCGGCGGTGGTCACAAGCGTTCGTACCGCATCATCGACTTCAAGCGCCGCAAGTTCGACGTCGTCGGCACGGTCGAGCGCATTGAATACGATCCGAACCGCACCGCCTTCATCGCGCTGATCAAGTACGACGATGGTGAGCTATCCTACATCATCGCCCCGCAGCGCCTTGCCGCCGGCGACAAGATCGTGGCTGGCGAAGCGGTCGACGTGAAGCCGGGCAATGCGATGCCGCTGGCCTCGATGCCGGTCGGCACGATCGTCCACAACATCGAGCTGAAGCCGGGCAAGGGCGCCCAGGTCGCCCGTTCGGCCGGCGGTTACGCCCAGCTCGTCGGTCGCGACCAGGGTATGGCGATCCTGCGCCTCAACTCGGGCGAGCAGCGTGTCGTTCACGGCTCCTGCATGGCCACCGTCGGTGCCGTGTCGAACCCCGACCACGGCAACATCAACGACGGCAAGGCCGGCCGCACGGTTTGGCGCGGCAAGCGTCCGCACAATCGCGGCGTGACCATGAACCCGGTCGACCATCCGCACGGCGGTGGTGAAGGCCGCACCTCCGGTGGCCGTCATCCGGTCAGCCCGTGGGGAAAGCCGACCAAGGGCAAGAAGACGCGGTCCAACAAGGCGACCGACAAGTTCATCCTGCGCTCGCGCCATCAGCGCAAGAGCTAAGAAGAGGTAACGCCAAGTGACTCGTTCTATTTGGAAAGGCCCCTTCATCGACGGCTACCTTCTCAAGAAGGTGGACAAGGTTCGTGAAGGTGGTCGCAATGAGGTGATCAAGATGTGGAGCCGTCGCTCCACCATCCTGCCGCAGTTCGTCGGCTTCACCTTCGGTGTCTACAACGGCCAGAAGCATGTTCCCGTCTCGGTGAACGAGGACATGGTCGGTCATAAGTTCGGTGAATTCGCTCCGACGCGGACCTATTACGGTCACGGCGCGGATAAGAAGGCGAAGAGGAAATAATCATGGGCAAGGCCAAAGCTCCGCGCAGGCTTGCTGACAACGAAGCGCGCGCCGTGTTGCGCACGATCCGTATCAGCCCGCAGAAGCTGAACCTCGTTGCCGCGCTGATCCGCGGCAAGAAGGTCGCGACAGCGCTTTCCGATCTCGAATTCTCGGCCAAGCGGATTTCCGGCACGGTCAAGAAGACGCTGGAATCGGCGATTGCCAACGCGGAAAACAACCACGACCTCGACGTCGATGCGCTGATCGTGGCGGAAGCCTATGTCGGCAAGTCGATCGTCATGAAGCGGTTCCACGCTCGTGGCCGTGGTCGCGCCAGCCGCATCGAGAAGCCGTTCTCGCACCTCACGATCGTCGTTCGTGAAGTCGAAGAAAAAGGGGAGGCCGCATAATGGGCCAGAAAGTCAATCCGATCGGTCTTCGCCTCGGCATCAACCGCACCTGGGATTCGCGCTGGTTCGCGAACACCGGCGAGTACGGCAAGCTGCTGCATGAGGACATCAAGATCCGCAAGTATCTTGAGAAGGAACTCAAGCAGGCCGCGATCTCCAAGGTCGTGATCGAGCGCCCGCACAAGAAGTGCCGCGTCACCATCCATGCCGCGCGCCCGGGTCTGATCATCGGCAAGAAGGGCGCCGACATCGAGAAGCTTCGCAAGAAGCTGATGGAGATGACGAAGTCCGAGACGCACCTCAACATCGTCGAAGTGCGCAAGCCGGAAATCGACGCGACCCTGGTCGCCCAGTCGATCGCCCAGCAGCTCGAGCGCCGCATCGCGTTCCGCCGCGCCATGAAGCGCGCCGTGCAGTCGGCGATGCGCCTCGGTGCCGAAGGCATCCGCATCAACTGCTCGGGCCGTCTCGGCGGCGCCGAAATCGCCCGCATGGAGTGGTACCGCGAAGGCCGCGTGCCGCTGCACACGCTGCGCGCCGATGTCGACTACGGCACGGCCGAAGCGCATACGGCGTACGGCATCTGCGGTGTCAAGGTCTGGGTATTCAAGGGCGAGATCCTCGAGCACGACCCGATGGCTTCGGAACGTCGCGCGACCGAGGGTGATGCTGCGCATGGCGGTGGTGGTGATCGCGAACGCGGTCGTCGTCGCGAAAACGCCTGAGACATTTAGGAATTTGGAGTTAGAACGATGCTGCAGCCAAAGCGCACAAAGTTCCGCAAGCAGTTCAAGGGCCGTATCCATGGTACCGCAAAGGGCGGCACCAACCTGGATTTCGGTGGTTTCGGGCTGAAGGCGCTTGAGCCGAACCGCGTCACCGCGCGTGAGATCGAGGCGGCCCGCCGCGCGATCACTCGTGAAATGAAGCGTGCTGGCCGTGTCTGGATCCGTATTTTCCCGGATCTGCCGGTCACGTCGAAGCCGACCGAAGTCCGCATGGGCAAGGGCAAGGGTGCCGTCGACTACTGGGCGGCGCGCGTCAAGCCGGGCCGCATCATGTTCGAGATCGACGGCGTCAGTGAAGAAACCGCCCGTGAGGCGCTGCGTCTCGGCGCGGCCAAGCTCTCGGTCAGGACGCGCTTCGTACAGCGCATCGCAGAATAAGGACGGGCTGATCATGAAAGCCGAAGACATCCGGACCAAGACCCAGGACCAGCTGACCGACGACTTGGCCAGCCTGAAGAAGGAGCAGTTCAACCTGCGCTTCCAGAAGGCCACCGGCCAGCTCGAGAAGACCGCGCGCGTGAGGCAGGTTCGTAAGGACATTGCGCGTATCAAGACCATCGCTGCGGAAAAGTCCGCGGCCAAGAAGGCTTAAGGACGAAAACCATGCCAAAGCGCATTCTGCAGGGCACCGTCGTCAGCGACAAGAACGAGAAGACGGTTGTCGTCAAGGTCGAACGGCGCTTCACGCATCCCGTGATGAAGAAGACCGTGCGCATGACCAAGAAGTACAAGGCGCACGACGAGAACAACGCCCACAAGGTTGGCGATCAGGTGTTCATCCAGGAATCGAAGCCGATTTCCAAGGACAAGCGCTGGATCGTCGTGTCTTCGGACCAAGCCTGACCTCTGGGCGTAAACAACGAATTTTGGACAGACCGGGGAGGGGCTTCGAGCCCGTCCCGTTAGAAAAGAAGAAGGCGGCCAGTCATGATTCAGATGCAAACAAACCTCGACGTGGCGGATAATTCCGGCGCGCGTCGTGTCATGTGCATCAAGGTGCTGGGCGGCTCGAAGCGGAAATACGCTTCCGTGGGCGACATCATCGTGGTGTCCATCAAGGAAGCCATTCCGCGCGGCCGCGTTAAGAAGGGCGATGTGATGAAGGCGGTCGTGGTACGCACGGCCAAGGACATCCGCCGCCCGGACGGCAGCGTGATCCGTTTCGACAAGAACGCGGCCGTTCTCGTCGACAACAAGAAAGAGCCGATCGGCACGCGTATCTTCGGACCGGTTCCGCGCGAACTCCGCGCCAAGAACCACATGAAGATCATCTCGCTCGCGCCTGAAGTGCTGTAAGGAGCCGGACCAATGCAAAAGATTAGAAAAGGCGACAAGGTCGTCGTGCTGGCCGGCAAGGACAAGGGCCGTTCGGGCGAAGTCCTCTCGGTTCAGCCGAAGGATGACACCGCGCTGGTGCGCGGCGTCAACATGATCCGTCGTCACCAGAAGCAGACCCAGTCCCAAGAGGGCGGGATCATCACCAAGGAAGCGCCGATCCAGCTGTCGAACATCGCGCTGGCCGACCCCAAGGATGGCAAGCCGACCCGCGTCGGTTTCATCTTCCAGAAGGACGGCAAGAAGGTGCGCGTCGCCAAGCGCTCGGGAGAAGTCATCAATGGCTAAGGCTCAAAGCAAGCAGGCGACTGCCACCAACACGCCGCGTCTGAAGCAGGTCTACAACGAGACCATCCGCAAGGCGCTGCAGGAGCAGTTCGGCTATGACAACGACATGCAGGTTCCGCGCCTCGACAAGATCGTCCTGAACATGGGTGTCGGCGAAGCGACCGCCGATTCGAAGAAGCCCTCGGTCGCGGCCGAAGACCTGGCGCTGATCGCCGGCCAGAAGGCCGTCGTCACCCGCGCCCGCAATTCGATCGCCGGCTTCAAGGTCCGCGAGAACATGCCGATCGGCGCCAAGGTCACGCTGCGCAAGGAACGCATGTACGAGTTCCTCGACCGCCTCGTGAACATCGCGCTGCCGCGCGTCCGCGACTTCCGCGGACTGAACCCCAAGAGCTTCGATGGCCGTGGCAATTACGCCATGGGCATCAAGGAGCACATCGTGTTCCCGGAGATCAACTACGACAAGGTTGATCAGATCTGGGGCATGGACGTCATCGTTTGTACGACTGCGAAGACGGACGACGAAGCCAGGGCATTGCTCAAGGCTTTCAACTTCCCCTTCCGCCAGTAACGGCAGCGAGAAAAGGAAAAATCTGAAATGGCAAAGACCAGCTCAGTCGAGAAGAACAACAGGCGCCGCAAGCTTGCCGACCAGTACGGTCCCAAGCGCGCCGCCCTGAAGGCGATCATCATGGATCAGTCCAAGCCGATGGAGGAGCGCTTCCGCGCTCAGCTCAAGCTTGCTGCCCTGCCGCGCAACTCGGCCAAGATCCGCATCCGCAACCGCTGCGAAGTCACCGGCCGTCCGCGTGCCTACTATCGCAAGCTCAAAGTATCGCGCATCGCGCTTCGTGATCTCGGCAACAACGGCCAGATCCCGGGCCTGGTCAAGTCGAGCTGGTAAGGAGGACATAACATGTCATTGAGCGATCCTCTCGGCGATATGCTGACCCGCATCCGCAACGCCTACGGCCGCAAGAAGTCGAGCGTCTCGACGCCGGCCTCGCGTCTGCGCACCCGCGTCCTCGACGTGCTGAAGGCTGAAGGCTATATCCGCGACTACAGCCAGACCGACTTCGATAACGGCAAGTCCGAGATCGAAATCGAGTTGAAGTATTTCGACGGCGCGCCGGTCGTGCGCGAAATCGCCCGCGTCTCGAAACCGGGCCGCCGCGTTTACGTCTCGGCCAAGTCGATCCCGCACGTCGCCAACGGCCTCGGCATCGCCATCCTTTCGACGCCGAAGGGCGTGATGGCCGATCACGAAGCCCGCGAACAGAACGTCGGCGGCGAGATCCTCTGCCAGATCTTCTGATCTGGCAGCGACCGCAAATTGGAATCCGGTCTTCGGATCGTTCCGAAGACAGAGACCTGAAACAAGAGAAGTGACGAGGACAACAAAATGTCTCGTATTGGAAAGAAACCCGTTTCGCTGCCGCAGGGCGTGACCGCGACCGTCAACGGCCAGACCGTGACGGCGAAGGGCCCCAAGGGCGAGCTGAAGTTCGTGGTGAACGACGAAGTCCTGGTCAAGATGGAAGGCAGCGAGATCGCTGTCCAGCCGCGCGACCAGACCAAGACCGCCCGCTCCAAGTGGGGCATGTCGCGCACGCAGATCGTCAACATCCTGCATGGCGTCAAGGACGGCTTCGAGAAGAAGCTCGAGATCACCGGCGTCGGCTATCGCGCCGCCATGCAGGGCAAGAACCTGCAGCTGGCTCTTGGCTTCAGCCATGACGTCGTCTATGAGACGCCGGCCGGTGTCACCATCGCTGTGCCGAAGCCGACGGAAATCACCGTGACCGGCATCGACAAGCAGCAGGTTGGCCAGGTCGCCGCCGAGATCCGCGAATATCGCGGTCCGGAGCCCTACAAGGGCAAGGGCGTTCGCTATGCTGGCGAGAAGATCGTCCGCAAGGAAGGCAAGAAGAAGTAGTGGACCTGGTCCTGAAAAGTCGCAGGCTTTTCGGAAAGGACCAAGCCAAGGAAGTGTAACGCCGCGGGGAGCGGCCGCGGGAGGCGCTTTCGCCTACCGCACAGGGCGGCCCCCGTTTTTTGAAGGCAAGGAAGACCATCATGGGTACCAAGGAATCCACGCAGCGCCGTGCGCAGCGCGTTCGCAGGCAGATCAGGAAGGTCGCCGGCGAGCGTCCGCGTCTGTCGGTTCACCGCACCTCGAAGAACATCTACGTCCAGGTGATCGACGACGCCAAGGGCCACACCATCGCCGCCGCTTCGACGCTCGAGAAGGACCTCAAGGGTTCGCTCAAGACCGGCGCCGACACCGCAGCCGCCGCCGCGATCGGCAAGCTGATCGCCGAGCGCGCCACCAAGGCCGGCGTCAAGGAAGTCGTCTTCGACCGTGGCCCGTACATCTATCACGGCCGCGTCAAGGCGCTGGCTGAAGCTGCCCGCGAAGGCGGCCTGAGCTTCTAATCTTTCACCGTCGGCGACCCAAAGCGGCGCCGGCAATCAGCAACCCGTGCTTCCGGAAAAGAACAAGGAACAGGATATGGCACAGGAACGTAGGGAAGGCGGCCGCGGCCGCGAGCGCGAAGAGCGCGACGACGGCATGGTGGACAAGCTGGTCCACATCAATCGCGTCGCCAAGGTCGTCAAGGGTGGCCGTCGCTTCGGCTTCGCCGCACTCGTCGTTGTCGGCGACCAGAAAGGGCGCGTCGGCTTTGGTCACGGCAAGGCACGCGAAGTGCCGGAAGCCATCCGCAAGGCAACCGAATCGGCCAAGCGCGACATGATCTTCGTGCCGCTGCGCTCGGGCCGTACGCTGCATCACGACGTCGAGGGACGCTGGGGCGCCGGACGCGTTCTGCTGCGCGCCGCCAAGCAGGGTACCGGCATCATCGCCGGCGGCCCGATGCGCGCCGTTTTCGAGACGCTCGGCATGCATGACGTGGTCGCCAAGTCGATGGGTTCGTCGAACCCCTACAACATGGTTCGCGCCACGTTCGACGCGCTGAAGAGCCAGATGCATCCCAAGGATGTGGCTGCCGCTCGCGGCATCAAGTATTCGACCCTTCAGGCCCGCCGCGGCACCGCCGTTGCGGCTGAAGAATAGTCGATCTGACCAGGGATTTTGACCATGGCCAAGAAAGCAACCAAGACCATCACCGTTGAGCAGATCGGTTCGCCGATCCGCCGTCCGAAGGAGCAGCGCGCGACGCTGGTCGGCCTCGGCCTCAACAAGATGCACAAGCAGCGCACGCTGGAAGATACGCCTTCCGTGCGCGGCATGATCGCCGCCGTTCAGCATCTCGTCCGCGTCGTGGACGAGGGCTGAGCCAAAGCGCAGGAGAACTCAGATGAAACTCAACGATCTGCGTGACAAGGACGGCGCGACGCATTCCAAGAAGCGTCTCGGCCGCGGCATCGGTTCCGGCTCGGGCAAGACCGCCGGTCGCGGCGTCAAGGGTCAGAAGGCGCGCTCCGGCGTCGCCGTCAACGGCTTCGAGGGTGGCCAGATGCCGCTCTACCGGCGCCTGCCGAAGCGTGGCTTCAACAACATCTTCGCCAAGAGCTTCGTCGTCGTGTCGCTGGGCCGTATCCAGGAAGCCGTCGACGCCAAGAAGCTCGACGCCAAGGCAACCGTGACGGCCGAGGCGCTTGTCGCCGCCGGCGTCATCCGCCGCGTCAAGGATGGCGTGCGCGTACTGTCCGATGGTGAACTGAAGGCCAAGCTTGCCTTCGACGTCGCCGGCGCTTCCAAGGCGGCGATCGAGAAGATCGAAAAGGCCGGCGGCTCGGTCAAGTTGCCGGAAAAGGCAGCTGCCGAGTAACGGCAATTTGAAGCGCGATCGGCAAGAGTGGGATCCCGTTTTTGCTCACGATTGCGCTTTGATCTGCTCAATTAAGCGGCCGCGTCAACGCGGCCGCTTGCATGTTTAGAGCCCGGAGCTTATCTCGTGAGCTTCGGTGAAACGCACCGCCTGACCTCACGGGCCATCAAGCGTTACCAAGCGGAGAATCAGGCATGGCTTCGGCTGCTGAACAACTAGCCTCGAATCTGAATTTCTCGGCCTTCGCCAAGGCAGAGGACCTGAAGAAACGCATCTGGTTCACCATTGGCGCGTTGCTCGTCTACCGCCTCGGCACCTACATTCCGCTTCCCGGAATCAACCCCGACGCCTTCGCCCAGGCCTTCTCCTCGCAGAGCAAGGGCGTGCTTGGCATGTTCAACATGTTCGCCGGCGGCGCCGTGCAGCGCATGGCGATCTTCGCGCTTGGCATCATGCCTTACATCTCCGCCTCCATCATCATGCAGCTGATGACCTCGGTCATCCCGTCGCTGGAAGCGCTGAAGAAGGAAGGCGAACAGGGCCGCAAGGTCATCAACCAGTACACGCGCTACGGCACCGTGCTTTTGGCACTCGTGCAGGCCTATGGCATTTCGGTGGGGCTTGAGAACGGGAACGGCATCGTCAATGATCCCGGCATGTTCTTCCGCATCTCGACCGTGGTCACGCTGGTCGGTGGCACCATGTTCCTGATGTGGCTCGGTGAGCAGATCACCGCCCGCGGCATCGGCAACGGCATTTCGCTGATCATATTCTCCGGGATTGTCGCCGGCCTGCCGCGCGCCATTTCCGGCACGCTGGAGCTTGGCCGCACTGGCGCCCTGTCGACCGGCCTCATCCTGGCGATCATCGTCCTGGCCATCGTCGTCATTGCGCTCATCGTGTTCTTCGAGCGCGCGCAGCGCCGCCTGCTGATCCAGTATCCGAAGCGCCAGGTCGGCAACCGCATGTTCCAGGGCGACACCTCGCATCTGCCGCTGAAGCTCAACACGTCGGGCGTCATCCCGCCGATCTTCGCTTCGTCGCTGCTCCTGCTGCCGGCCACAGTCGCCGGCTTCTCGCAGACCACAAACATGCCCGCCTGGGCGAGCACCATCCTGGCCTCGCTCGGCCATGGCCAGCCGCTCTACATGGCGTTCTACGCGGCGATGATCGTGTTTTTCGCCTTCTTCTACACAGCGATTGTCTTCAACCCGAAGGACACCGCCGATCAGCTCAAGAAGCATTCGGGCTTCATCCCGGGCTATCGTCCGGGCGAGCGCACCGCCGATTACATCGATTACGTTCTCACCCGCATCACCGTCGTCGGCGCCATCTATCTGGTGCTGGTGTGCCTGCTGCCGGAGTTCCTGATCTCGGCGACTGGCGTACCATTCTACCTTGGTGGCACATCGCTTCTGATCGTGGTCAGTGTCACGCTCGATACGGTTGCGCAGATTCAGGGCCACTTGATCGCGCACCAGTATGAAGGCCTGATCAAGAAGTCGAAGCTGCGCGGGGGGAAGAAAGCCAGATGAGGTTGATTTTGCTTGGGCCGCCAGGGGCGGGCAAGGGGACACAAGCACAAAGACTGGTAGAAAAACACGGCATACCCCAACTCTCGACGGGAGACATGCTGCGTGCCGCCGTTCAGGCCGGTTCCGAAGTCGGCAAGCGTGCCAAGGCGGTGATGGATGCCGGCGAACTGGTGTCCGACGCCATCGTCAACGCCATCGTCGCCGAGCGGATCGACCAGGCCGACTGCGCCAAGGGATTCATCCTCGACGGCTACCCGCGCACACTGGTGCAGGCCGATGCGGTTGAATCGATGCTTTCGCAGCGTGGCATCGGTCTCGACACGGTCATCGAACTGGTCGTCGACGACAGGGCCCTGGTCGGCCGCATCGTCAAGCGCGCCGAGGACGCCAAGGCCGCCGGGCAACCGGTGCGCAAGGATGACAATCCCGCGGTGTTCGAGGAACGCCTGCGCGAATACTACAAGAAGACCGCTCCGCTGACCGGCTATTATTATGCCAAAGGCAAGCTCAAGACGGTCGACGGCATGGCCAGCATCGACGCGGTGACCGCCGAGATCGAGGCCCTGCTCACGGCGGCCGCCGAGGCGCTGTAAGGGAATTTAAAGATTAGGCTTGACGGGGGCGGCCCGCTGCGGTATGGCGGCCCGTCTTCCTATCAGGTGCGAACTTTGCTTGTCCGCAAGGGCAAGGCAGTCGCTTTGAACTGGAAACTCCCGCAAGGGCCGGCCTCCACCGGACGCGGGGCAACTTTGACAGCGCCAGGCCTGCCTTGTTTGAAAGGTTGGTCGGCCCACATGGAGAAGGAAAGAACATGGCTCGTATAGCCGGCGTCAACATTCCGACCAACAAGCGCGTCGTCATCGCGCTTCAGTACATTCACGGCATTGGCAAGAAGTTCGCCCAGGAGATCGTCGAAAAGGTCGGCATCCCGGCCGAGCGTCGCGTCAACCAGCTGACCGACGCGGAAGTCTTGCAGATCCGCGAGACCATCGACCGTGACTATCAGGTCGAAGGCGACCTGCGCCGCGAAGTGTCGATGAACATCAAGCGTCTCATGGACCTCGGCTGCTACCGCGGCCTGCGTCACCGTCGCTCGCTGCCGGTCCGCGGCCAGCGTACGCACACCAATGCACGCACCCGCAAGGGTCCGGCCAAGTCGATCGCCGGCAAGAAGAAGTAATTTGAAGTGAGTAGTCGGTGGTGAGTAGTGAGAAGCAGCGTCAACGCCTGCGTCTCGTCACTACTCACCAATTCACTACTCGCTTTCCAGGTGGAGCCGCTGGCATTACGGCGGTGTAGAGATCAACTGAAAGGAATACCATGGCCAAGGAAGCCGCTCGTGTTCGCCGTCGCGAACGCAAGAATATCTCGTCGGGCGTTGCCCACGTCAATTCGACCTTCAACAACACGATGATCACCATCACCGACGCGCAGGGCAATTCGATTGCCTGGTCGTCGGCCGGTGCCCAGGGCTTCAAGGGTTCGCGCAAGTCGACCCCCTTCGCCGCCCAGATGGCTGCCGAGGACGTCGCCAAGAAGGCCCAGGAACACGGCATGCGCATGCTCGAAGTCGAGGTCTGCGGACCTGGCTCGGGCCGCGAATCGGCGCTGCGCGCCCTGCAGGCGGCCGGCTTCACCATCACCTCGATCCGTGATGTGACGCCGATCCCGCACAATGGCTGCCGCCCGCGCAAGAAGCGCCGCGTCTAAGAAATTACCGAACGCCGCGCGAACGCTCATAGGGGCGTTCCTCCGTGGTATTCCAGGTCGCCCGCCACGATTGGATGGTGGCGGGTCAACGGAAGGAAAGCATCATGATCCAGAAAAATTGGCAGGAACTGATCAAGCCGAACAAGATCGAGTTCTCGTCGAAGAAGAAGACGCTGACCACGCTGGTCGCCGAGCCGCTCGAGCGTGGCTTTGGTCTCACCCTCGGCAACGCGCTGCGCCGCGTGCTTCTGTCTTCGCTGCGCGGTGCGGCCGTGACCGCCGTGCAGATCGACGGCGTTCTGCATGAATTCTCGTCCATCGCCGGCGTGCGCGAGGACGTGACCGATATCGTCTTGAACATCAAGGAAATCGCCATCCGCATGGAAGGCGATGGCCCCAAGCGCATGGTCGTGCGCAAGCAGGGACCGGGTGCGGTTCTCGCCGGCGACATCCAGACGGTTGGCGATGTCGAGATCCTCAACCCCGATCACGTCATCTGCACGCTGGACGAAGGCGCTGAAATCCGCATGGAATTCACCGTCGACACCGGCAAGGGCTACGTGCCGGCGGAGCGCAACCGCGCCGAGGACGCGCCGATCGGCCTGATCCCGGTCGACAGCCTCTATTCGCCGGTCAAGAAGGTCTCCTACAAGGTCGAGAACACCCGCGAGGGCCAGGTTCTCGACTATGACAAGCTGACCATGACCATCGAGACCGACGGTTCGATCTCGGGCGAGGACGCGGTGGCTTTCGCCGCTCGCATCCTGCAGGACCAGCTTGGCCTGTTCGTCAACTTCGACGAGCCGCAGAAGGAAGTCGCCGCCGAAGCCGTCACCGAGCTCGCCTTCAACCCGGCGCTGCTCAAGAAGGTCGACGAACTCGAGCTTTCGGTGCGTTCGGCCAACTGCCTGAAGAACGACAACATCGTCTACATCGGCGATCTCATCCAGAAGACCGAAGCCGAGATGCTGCGCACCCCGAACTTCGGCCGCAAGTCGCTGAACGAGATCAAAGAAGTGCTCGCGGCGATGGGCCTGCACCTCGGCATGGAAGTGCCGGACTGGCCGCCGGAAAACATCGAAGACCTCGCCAAGCGTTACGAAGATCAATATTGAGCATGAATTCCAAGGATCGGCGGCGTACGCCGCTCGATCCGACGGTCATGCGGAAAACCATCAGAGGCCTTGGCCTCTTGAATAACTGAAGAAGGAAAAGAGCCATGCGCCACGGTTTCAAAGGCCGCCGCTTCGCCCGAAGCATTAGCCATCGCAAGTCGATGTTCGCCAACCTCGCCGTGTCGCTGCTCGAGCACGAGCAGATCGTCACCACCCTGCCGAAGGCGAAGGACCTGCGTCCGATCGTCGAGAAGCTGGTGACGCTCGGCAAGCGCGGCGACCTGCACGCCCGCCGCCAGGTGATCGCGCAGATCGGCAATGAAGGCGTCGTCAAGCGCCTGTTCGACACCATTGCCCCGCGCTACGCCAACCGCAACGGTGGCTATCTGCGCATCATGAAGGCAGGCTTCCGTCACGGCGACAACGCCGCGATGGCCGTCATCGAGTTCGTCGATCGCGACACGGATGCCAAGGGCGCCGCCGACCGCGCTCGCCTCGAAGCCGAAGGCACCGACACGGAAGCCGCGGCCGCATAACGCCACGTCTTTCCGGAATGAATTGAAGGGGCCTGCGGGCCCCTTTGGTTTGCCGGTGCTTATCGTCTGCCGGCCAAGATCAGGTAGCGGCTTCCGCTCAACAGCTTCCAATTGAACGCTCCCGGTACCTCTTCGGTCTTCGGGTATGGATAGGAATAGATACTGTCGAGAACGACTCGAGAGTCGATCTCCATGATTAGTTGCGACGTGGGGGAACTGCTCAAATATGTTTCGGCGTCTTGGCCGCCGGTCAAGTTGGCATCAACGCGAAAGTGCATCTGTATTGGTCCGGCGCATATGTTCAGCAAGATGTCATTCCCGGAAGCTGCATAGAAAATTTTGACCTGATCTGGAGCCCACAGGCCGGCATCCAGAAATTGCGATGGCTTTGTCTTTCCGCTCAACCCATCCAGCGAAAGCGAAAGGCGATTGGTGAGAACCTCAAGGTCGCCTTTGAGGTAGCCGGCCTCTTCAATTTGAAACCAGTTCATCTGGCGAGGCGCCTCGATATCAAAGGAAATTTCGAGCTTTCCGAACGTCCAGTAATCTGGATCGGCATGCTCAGGCGTACCGAGCACTTTGACAATCTCGGTCATTGTCATGTCGGGGGAGATTGCGCCCAGTTTGCCGGTCTTCAAAAAGTCACGGAATGACATCAGTTGTTTTTTCATGAGCGCCGAGGAGGTTTTCGGTTTCGAAATCAGCTGTAGCTGCTTTTGCTGCATAAAATAATCGGATTTCAGCGGCTTAGCCTTTCATTTTGCACAATCGTCGGGACAATGCGCCCGACCTTGCCTTGGAGGATTCGCGAAATGCGCGCCAAAAGACTGTCCCTTGTTCTGCTCTGCGCCTTCATGGTGTTCGCAGCCGCACCGGCAGTCCGGCAGGCGCTGGCAGAAGACGCCGCAAAGCCCGCCGATCCCGGTCTATCCGATGTGTTGACCGATCTGTTGCATGGCGTCGAAGGCGAGAACGCCACCTCGGGGCCTGACAAGCGCGTGCCGTTCGGCCGCGAGGAGGTGCAGCTTTCGTTCGCGCCCCTGGTCAAGCAGACGGCGCCGGCCGTGGTCAATGTCTATGCCTCGCAGACGGCCAAGGTCACATCGCCTTTTGAAGGCGATCCGTTCTTCGAGGAGTTTTTCGGCCGTGCCCAGCCGCGCGCGCAGTCCTCGCTCGGCTCGGGCGTGCTTGTCGATCCGAGCGGTGTCATCGTCACCAATTTCCACGTCATCAAGGATGCCGACGAGGTCAAGGTGGCGACCGCCGACGGGCGCGAATTCACCAGCAAGGTGATGCTCAAGGACGAGACGCTCGATCTTGCCGTGCTCAAGATCGAATCCGACAAGCCGTTCCCCGTCATCGCCATTGGTGATTCCGACGCGCTTGAGGTCGGCGACCTAGTGCTGGCCATCGGCAACCCCTTCGGCGTCGGCCAGACCACCACCAGCGGCATCGTCTCGGCGCTTGCCCGCAGCCATATCGGCGTCTCGGATTCGGGCTATTTCATCCAGACCGACGCGGCGATCAATCCCGGCAATTCCGGCGGCGCGCTGATCAACATGGGCGGCCAGCTGGTCGGCATCAACACCGCCATCTACAGCCGCAGCGGCGGTTCGATCGGCATCGGCTTTGCCATTCCCGCCAACATGGTGCGGGCTTTCGCCGATGCGGCCAAGGCCGGCCTCGATTTCTTCGAACGCCCCTATATCGGCGCCGAGTTCGAGGCGGTAACGCCGCAGATCGCCGAATCGCTCGGCATGGAAAAGCCGACCGGTGCGTTGGTGTCTTCGGTCGATGCCGCCGGTCCTGCCGGAAAGGCCGGGCTGAAAGCGGGCGATGTCGTGCTGCAGATCAACGGCAAGCCGGTCGAGAGCATCGAGGCGCTGGACTATCGCATGGCGACGCTGTCGATCGGCACCAAGGCGAATTTCGCGATCCTGACCAAGGGCCAGCAGGCAGCCATGGACATCGCGCTGGAGCGCGCGCCCGAAGGTGCGAAAGCCTCGGAAGTGACGCTGCATGGCCGCAGCCCGTTCTCGGGCGCCAAGGTTGCGGAACTGTCGCCGCGCCTTGCCCAGAAGCTTGGCCTGCGCACCGATCTCAAGGGCGTGACGGTGATCGATATCAACCGCGATTCGCCGGCCGCCGATTTCGGCTTCCTGCCGGGCGACATCGTGCGCGAGGTCAACGGCACCACCATCGATACCGCCGCGACACTGGCGCAGGTCGCCCAGCAGGATACGCGCTGGTGGCGCTTTACCGTCGAGCGCGGCGGGCAGATACTGCGCCAGGTGTTGCGTTATTGAGTTCGATCTGAAGGGATCGCGCTCCAAACCAAAAGAAGTACATGGCCGATCTGTTCAGTGTCGATGAACCGGAAAAGGCGCCGCCCGGGCGGCCGCTGGCCGACAAGCTGCGGCCGAGAAATCTAGGCGAGGTCGTCGGCCAGGAGCATCTGACCGGCCCCGATGGCGCGCTGACGCGGCTGATCGGCTCGGGCTCACTCGGCTCGATGATTTTCTGGGGGCCGCCGGGCACCGGCAAGACCACGGTGGCAAGGCTGCTCGCCGGCGAGACCAGCCTTGCCTTCGAGCAGATTTCGGCGGTGTTTTCCGGCGTTGCCGACCTGAAGAAAGTGTTCGAGACGGCCAAGCTGCGCCGCGCCAACGGCCGCCAGACCCTGCTTTTCGTCGACGAGATCCATCGCTTCAACCGCGCACAGCAGGATTCCTTTCTTCCTGTCATGGAGGATGGAACAGTGGTCCTGGTCGGCGCCACGACCGAAAACCCGTCCTTCGAGCTCAACGCGGCTCTGTTATCGCGCGCGCGCGTCATGGTTTTCCATTCGCTCGGCGAGGAGAGCATAGCCAAGCTGATGGTGCGGGCGGAGGAGACGGAGGGCAGGGCGCTTCCACTCGACGACGAGGCCCGCGCCATGCTGATCCGCATGAGCGACGGCGACGGCCGCGCATCGCTGACCCTCGCCGAGGAAGTCTGGCGCGCCGCCAAGCCCGGCGAGATATTCGATCCCGAGGGGCTGCAGCGCGTCGTCCAGCGCCGTGCGCCGATCTACGACAAGGGCCAGGACGGGCACTACAATCTGATCTCGGCGCTGCACAAATCGGTGCGCGGTTCCGATCCCGACGCGGCACTCTACTATCTCGCCCGCATGTTCGACGCCGGCGAGGATCCGCTCTATCTCGGCCGCCGGCTGGTGCGCATGGCGATGGAAGACATCGGCCTAGCCGATCCGCAGGCGCTGGTCGTCGCCAATGCCGCCAAGGACGCCTACGACTATCTGGGCTCTCCGGAAGGCGAGCTCGCCTTTGCCGAGGCCACCGTCTATCTCGCCACCGCGCCCAAATCCAATGCCGTCTACACCGCCTTCAAGGCGGCAACGCAGGCAGCCAAGCAGCATGGCTCGCTGCTGCCGCCGAAGCATATCCTCAACGCGCCGACCAAGCTGATGAAGGAAGAGGATTACGGCGCCGGCTATCGCTACGATCATGATGAGCCTGACGCCTTTTCGGGCCAGGACTATTTTCCGGAGAAGATTGGCCGCCAGACCTTCTACGATCCGCCTGAGCGTGGTTTCGAGCGCGACATCAGGAAGCGGCTCGACTATTGGGCGAAGCTGCGCAAGGAACGGGAATAATAGGATTGCGCGGCCCGGCGGTCGTCACGCTTCGAAGCGAGGCCTCGCCATGGGGCATCTCAACCTCGGTTGCTCTCCACGCCCTGCTGGCTGCGATGTTGGCGCTCATGCCGCTGCCAAAGCGGCCGAAGCGGCTGGACGAGGAACGGGTGTCGGTCGACATTCTGACACCCCAGCAGTTCGAGGCCTCGACAAGGCCGCCGCCGGCGCCAGCACCGCCTTCAGCACCCGAGGCACAAGCGCCCGCACCAACGCCAACGCCAACGCCGAGCGCTCCTCGATCTACACCACCCACCGCGCCGACCATGATTCGGCCGACCGAAATGCTGTCGGCCAAGACGCTCGCCGATCCGCGCAGCCGGCAGGCGCGCGCAGATCTCGCGACCTTCGCTTCCGATGAACGCATGGTGCAATTGTGCAATCTCGAGGCCATGGACCAGATCCGGCGATGGCGCGCGGACTTTGAGCCGGAACGCGTCGTGCCTTATGCAACGGCCGAGGAGAAGATCAGCGGCACCGCGATCACCGCGGACGGCGCGGCTTTCCGCAGTCGCAAAAACTGGTATGGTCTGAAGTTCAAATGCCAGCTCGCGCGGGACGGCGAAAGCGTCATCGGCTTTGAGTTCCTGGTCGGCGATCCCGTGGCCAGGGAGAAATGGGACGAGCTCAGCTTGCCAGCGGTGCATTGACCGACGGCTGGTAAATTCCACCAGGCAACTGCCGGGCCACGATGTCGTGGCGTTGTGCGGCGACCCAAAAAACCTTATCAAGGCGCACGACCGGGCGGTGGTCGTTGCCGAGATTTGGCACACTCATTCGCAACAGGATCGCGCTCCGCGCGTGGAAAAATGACAAAAGCCCTTCGCAAATCCCTTCGCAAATTCGCCATCGCCATCCCGCTTCTCGCCCTTGGCTTCTACTTTATCCCCATTCTGACGACGATCTTCATCGTCTGCGGCCTGATCGACGTGCTGCGCAACGACAGGAAGGATCTGGCGCTGTTCTCAGGCTACTTCCTCGGCAACGGCCTGTTCACCTGGCTCTTGTCGCCGTTCAACCTGCTGGTCGATCTGCTCTGCTACCGGAATCCCGGCGTGTGGAAGCTGGAGCAGTTTCCGGAGGATTATCAGCGCGAGGTCAATGAGGTCCTGGACATCTTCAAGGCGCGCAAGGATGAGATCATCGCCGACATCGACGCCAATTTCGGCGCCGGCCGGCGTGGCATGTATGTCTACCAGTGGTACGGCAAGCACCGGATCGACAACGTCGCCGAGTTCAACAAGGATTTCAAATACATCAAGACCATCGCCGTTTCGGTCTTCAGCAAGCGCGAATCGACTTCCTGGCATTTCGGCCCGCTGCGGCTCAGCCTGCGTATCCTCTACAACCTGATCCCCGTGAAAGCGGAAATCTTCGTCGAATGCGGCAACGTCAAGAACTACTGGTACGACAATCCGCAGTTCATTTTCGACGACACGCTGCTGCACCGTTCGGTCAACGAATATGACGGCCGCCGCTACTGCGTGTTCATGGACATCATCAGGCCGTCCCCGTTCCCGAGACTCATTGCCGGCATGCTCGCGGTTGTCTCGGTCAGCGTCGAGCGCATCAATTCGATGTTCTACAAGAACTGGAAGATGATCGGCTCGACCAAGCCGAAGAAGGTCGAAACCACCTGACCTGAAAACGTCGACGCTGCCGGCTCTGCTGGCAGCGTCAGGGTGAGATGCATTTTATCTCTGCCGACTTTCTCGCGCACGGCTTCTGTATATCACATATGTATAATATATCGAACGGCCGTTTGGAAGAAGCGGTCCCTTCGGCGGTATTACTGTGCGTCGTCGACGCTTGCGATGTCCATGCGTTTAAGTATACATCTTTATCAAGTCATCAATAATTCGTGATACGAATTTGGTAATCCCGATTGGTGGAACGGCACTTCGAGTGCATTAGAAATAGCTTAAATTAGACTGCGGCAGACCCGTCTCTTCCTTTGTTGGCGGCTTCAGGTGATCGGGAAAAAAATCTTCGGATTCTGGGGTGCTTACATCTGCACCGTGTTACTTGGCGCCGCTCTGAGCGCCGCGTACATAAATCTCGAAGAGCCCGTCTATTACTGGGACTTCGCGGCCTATTTCAACATGTTCAACCAGCAGGGCGCTCTGCTTGTCGAGAGCCCTTTCGAATGGCTGAGCCAATTGGGCACCTCCATCGCCACGGAAGATTACGGCGTGGCGATCCTGGTGCCCCTGATGCCGTTTCACCTTGTTTTTGGCGGTTCAAGGCTTTCCTTCGTTACCGGAATAGTCGCGGTCTACCTGGTTCCGGCGGTTCTTTTGATAGGCAGAATAAGCTATCAGGAGGCGGTCTCCGAGACGCCCTCCCGTAGTTGGATCGCCGTATGGATCGCGGCCTTCCTGTACACGCCATTCTGGGCGCCGACGCTTCGGGGAATGCCTGACATTGCCGGCTGTCTCGCCTTGACCGCGGCAACCTATTTTCTCTGGAAATCCAAATTCCTGACCCGCGAACCGGTGATGAGCGGAATATCCGTCGGCGCCTGCCTGTGGTTGGCGTTCATGCTGCGCCGCTGGTACGCCTATGCGGACATAGGGATCACCGTTTCCGCGGCATTCCTGGGTTTGCTGCAGATTGCAAGGGAGCGGGATTTGCCGGCCCTCCGCAACGCGGCCCTGGGCGGCGCGTGCGCGATTTTCCTTATTGCCGCGACGGCGTTGAACTTCCAGCTGCCGTTGATTGCCAAGATTCTGCAAACCAGCTACGCTGACCTTTACAGCGGATACAAGACGACCTTTGTCACTCAGCTCGGTGACGTCGGATCCCGGCTCAGCTATCTGAACTGGGCGTTGATTGTGGTGGGCCTCCACATCTCGGTTGTGCGCCGCAACAGATTTGCGGTGTTCTGTGCCATGGCCTCGGTGCTTGCCTTCCTGGCTTTCATCCGGACGCAGGACCCGGAACGTCATCATTCCTTGCCGATGTTTCTTTGGCTCTTTCCCGCCTATGCCCAGGCAATTGTTTCGATCGTCTCCGTGCCGGGCCTGAAATCACGATGGCCGACCGTCGCTATGGTCGCTGTTGCCGGATTTGCTTTTTTGGGCACGTTTTTTCCAGCCGGCCGTCAGTTGTTGTCCCCGGTTGGCTTCGTCTTCGCCAGGGAAGCCACGCTTCCCCTTCACCTCGACAATCTCGCCGAATACAGCCGCCTGATCGATGACCTCGTCGACAGGATGGAACCGAAGGACCGCTTTTCGGTATTTGCGTCGGGTCCTGTGATGAGCGACGCCCTGTTGTTCGGCATGAAACGGGATCTTGTTGCCCATGTCGGATGGATTTGCCAGGTGGACAGTCGTGACCGGTTCCAACCGGACGCATTGAAATCCAGATACGTTGTCGTGACCGACCGGCCGGTTACTTATCTGCAACCGAGCGCGCAGATCTGCGTCACGCTCCCGAACCAGTATATTCTTGAAGGCAAGGGTATCGGTGCCGCGTACGGGCGCATTGCGCAGTACCAATTGTCAGGCGGCGTCGCCGGCTATCTTTACGAACAGGTGCGCCCGGTCAGCAAAGCCGAGGTCGACGCCCTCTACGCTGAATTCAGGAAGAAGTATCCGGACTGGGCAGCGCCTGAATGGTGACGGTGAAGGGATTGACGCCACCGCCTCGACACGGGCAGTAGACCATAATGTTCAATCTGCTTCTCGTGGTCGTCGGCGGCGGCATCGGCGCCGGCATTCGCCATCTCACCAGTATGGGCGCGCTGCGTCTTGTCGGCCCCAATTATCCCTGGGGCACGATGGCCATCAACATCGTAGGCTCCTTTGCCATGGGCCTGTTCATCGCCATCCTGGTGCGGCGTGGCGGGTCGAACGAAGTCAGGCTGTTCGTCGCCACCGGCATTCTTGGCGGTTTCACTACCTTTTCCGCGTTTTCGCTCGATTTCGCGACGCTGTGGGAACGGGGAGCCACGCTGCCGGCATTTGGATATGCGCTGGCCAGTGTCATTGGCGCGATCATCGCCCTGTTTTTAGGTCTTTGGCTCGCAAGAAGCCTGCCTTAATGCTATTGCCGCGCCAAGCGCAGGCCGAGCCCTGCTTTGGAAACGGATAAGCGAAGAAAAAATGGCAGGCGTTGAACAGATCACGGTGGAGGCCGGCGAGGCGGGCATGCGGCTCGATCGCTGGTTCAAGACGCATTTCCCGGGCCTAGGTTTCGGCCATTTGCAGAAGCTGCTGCGCTCCGGCCAGATCCGCGTCGATGGCGGCCGCGTCAAGGCCGACAGCCGTGTCGAGCCCGGCCAGGTGGTGCGTATCCCGCCGCTCGAGGTCGACAAGAAGGGCGAGAGCGCGCTGACTGGCCATTCGATCCGCAACCAGGGCGATGCCGACGTCCTGGCGAAAATGCTGATCCACGAGGACCCAAAGGTTTTCGTCTTCAACAAACCGGCGGGCCTGGCGGTGCAGGGCGGCTCGGGCGTCACCCGCAATGTCGACGACATGCTGGAGGCCTGGCGCAACCAGAAGGGCGAGAAGCCGCGGCTGGTCCACCGGCTCGATCGCGACACGTCGGGCGTGCTGGTCGTCGCCCGCACGAGACTGGCCGCCATGAAGCTGTCGGAGGCGTTCCGCGCCCGCGAAACGAAGAAGACCTACTGGGCCTTGGTCAGGGGCGTGCCGCCGAAGCGCGAGGACAAGATCTCGACCTGGCTGATCAAGGAGCCGACCGAGGATGGCGACCGTGTCCGGGTCGCCGCGCATGGTGAAAAAGGCGCCGACCATGCCGTGTCCTACTACCGTATCATCGAGCAGGCGGCGCAGACCATGACCTGGCTGGAGATGGAACCTTATACGGGCCGCACCCACCAGCTTCGCGTCCATGCCGCCTATATCGGCTGCCCGATCATCGGCGACCCGAAATATTTCGAGGCCGACACCAACTGGGACTTCCCCGGCGGTATTCAGAATCGCCTGCATCTGCATGCGCGCCGCATCATCATTCCGCATCCCGACAAAGGCGTCATCGACGTCACCGCGCCGATGCCGCCGCATATGCGCCAGAGCTGGAATCTGATCGGCTTCGACGACGCCAGCGCGGAGGATTGATCTTGAGCGGCGCCACTGACGCGCTCGATCGGCGCGACACGGTCGACATGGCCGCCGCCGCCATCATGGTCGGTCTGACCTTTTCCTGGGGCTTGAACTACGTCGCCGCCAAAATCTCCTATGCCGGCTACGACCCCGTCTTCCTGTCGATCGCACGCTCGATCATCGGCGGCGTCTGCGTCTTCCTCTGGTGCCGCTGGCGCGGCATCGCTCTGTTCAGGCGCGATGGCACATTGCTCGCCGGCATTGCCGTGGGCGTGCTTTTCGGCATCGAGTTCCTCTGCCTCTATGTCGGCCTGGAGCATACGACCGTTGCCCGCAACACGCTGCTGGTCAACTCGATGCCGTTCTGGATGCTGATTGGCGGTCACTTCCTGCTTGGCGAACAGATCACCATGCGCAAGTTCCTCGGCCTGCTGCTGGCTTTTGCCGGCCTCACCGCCGTCTTTTCCGACAAGCTTGGCGGCGGCGACATGCTGTTCGGCGATCTGCTCAGTCTTGGCTCCGGATTTTTCTGGGCTTTGACCAATATCCTCATCAAGCGCTCGAAACTGGTTGAGGCGAGCGCCGAGAAGCTGCTGCTCTACCAACTCGCCGGTGCGGCGATCGTCGGCATATTGGTGCTGCCTCTCGCCGGCCCGCCGGTGCGCGATCCGTCCTTGTTGCCGACTTTGGCACTGCTTTTCCAGGCGATCTATATCGTCGCCTTCACCTATGTCCTGTGGTTCTGGCTGCTGCGTCGCTATCCGGCCTCCGGCCTGTCCAGCTTTACCTTCCTGTCGCCGGTTTTTGGTGTCCTGTGCGGCGCGATCATCTTGAACGAGCCGCTGACCATTCGCATTTTCCTGGCACTTGGCTTGATTGCGGCGGGCCTGATCATCGTTAACCGGCCGGCGCGCAAGCTGACACCGGTGTGAGAGAGGCTTTTCATGCGTGACATCCTCAACGACCTCGAAGCGGGCAAGTATCTTTCCGATCCGGATCCGGTGCGCCGCGCCCAGATCCAGATGAAGACGCCGCTGCCCAAGCGCTTCTACAAAACCGCTTCGGTTGCGCCGATAGCGGGAGGTTTCGCCGTGCATCTCGACGGCAAGCCGGTGCGCACGCCGGGCAAGGCGCTGCTGGCGCTGCCGACCGAGGCGGCGGCAGTGCTGGTTGCAGGCGAATTCGCGGAACAGGGCGAGACGATCAATCCGGTGACGATGCCGGTGATGCGCCTGGTCAACACCGCCATCGACGGCGTTGCCAGCGATCCGCAGGCGGTGCTGGAAGACATACTGCGGTTTGCCTCATCGGATCTGCTCTGTTACCGCGCCGACGCCCCCCAGGGGCTGGTCGAGCGGCAGAACGAGCAGTGGGATCCGGTCATCGATTGGGCGCGCACGACATTGGGGGCTCGCTTCAACCTTGCCGAGGGGATCATCCATGTCGAGCAGCCGCGCGAGACGATCGCCGTTCTGGGCAGTCATCTCAATCAGCGCGCCGAGCCGCTGCGGCTGGCCGCCATCCACCTCATGACCTCGCTGACGGGTTCGGCGCTGCTGGCGCTGGCGGTCGATTTCGGCAAGCTCGATGCCGAGACTGCCTGGGCCGCCAGCCATGTCGACGAGGACTGGCAGATCGAGCATTGGGGGCAGGATGCCGAAGCGGTTGCGCGCCGTGCCTCCCGCAAACGCGATATGATGGCTGCCGTCAGCCTTCTCGAAGCACTCAAGGGCTGACTATGCGGCGATTGCCGCACCGCACCTAATACCAAAGTCATAATCCCATCGTCGCTCTGCCGTCGGCGGGCGCTTTCTGTCATTTTTCCCGTGATGGCCCGGCACTTTCCGAGTCCGCGTTCGGAGGAGAGCGCTGACACTGGCGGCCGGCATCGAGGACAAGGGTCTCACGGGAGGACAACTCTATGGCAATGGCATCGACCGCCGGCAAAACGAGCCGCGGCATGACTCGGGAAGAGAAGAAGGTCATCTTCGCTTCCTCACTCGGCACCGTTTTCGAATGGTACGATTTCTATCTCTACGGTTCATTGGCGGCCTTCATTGGCTCGACCTTTTTCAGCCCGACCATTCCGGAGGCGACGCGCAACATCTTCGCGCTGCTGGCCTTTGCCGCCGGTTTTCTCGTCCGCCCGTTCGGCGCCCTGGTGTTTGGCCGTATCGGTGACCTCGTCGGCCGCAAGTATACCTTTCTCGTCACCATGACGATCATGGGTCTGTCGACCTTCCTGGTCGGCTTGCTGCCCGGTTATGCGACCTTGGGTATCGCGGCTCCGGTGATCCTGATCGGGCTGCGCATGCTGCAGGGCCTAGCCCTCGGCGGCGAATATGGCGGTGCGGCGACCTATGTCGCTGAGCACGCGCCTGATGACCGCCGCGGTTTCTACACGTCGTGGATTCAGACGACGGCGACACTTGGCCTGTTCCTGTCGTTGATCGTCATTCTGACTGTTCAGAGCTCCCTGAGCAAGGAAACCTACGCCGCTTGGGGCTGGCGTATTCCGTTTATCGTTTCCTTCGTGCTGCTCGCCGTCTCGATCTGGATTCGACTGTCTCTCTCGGAGTCTCCGACCTTCCAGAAGATGAAGGACGAAGGTAAGGGCTCGAAGGCACCGCTTTCGGAAGCCTTCGGTCAGTGGAAGAATGCCAAGATCGCATTGCTGGCGCTGCTTGGCCTGACTGCTGGCCAGGCCGTCGTCTGGTATAATGGCCAATTCTATGCGCTGTTCTTCCTGCAGAACGTGCTGAAAGTCGATGCGCAGTCGGTCAACATCATGATCGCGATCGCGCTGGCACTCGGCTCGATCTTCTTCGTCGTGTTCGGCTGGCTTTCCGACAAGATCGGCCGCAAGCCGATCATCATGGCTGGCCTTGCGCTCGCCATCGTCTGCACCTTCCCGCTGTTCAAGGCATTGACCTGGGCCGCCAATCCGGCACTCGCCAAGGCGCAGCTGGACACAAAGGCAACGGTCACGGCAGCACCCGGCGACTGCAGGTTCCAGTTCAACCCGGTGGGGAATGCGAAATTCACCACATCGTGTGATGTGGCAACGGCATTCCTAACCAGGAACTCAGTTCCCTATGACGTGATCACTACGGCGGCCCCTGGAACAGCGGCATCGGTCAAAATCGGTAGCGAGACGGTTGAGTCCTACGACGTCGTCGCCGCCGGCGACCAGTCAAAAGCCAAAGAGGCAGCCTTCATGAAGGCCGTCAATATCTCGCTTCGGGACGGCGGCTATCCACTGAAGCGTGCGGCGATCAAGATACCGGACCAGAAGCTCGATGCATTTGTCGCCGCCAATCCGGAACTGAAGCTCGATGCCGCCGCCATTCGCGGTGGCGAAAAAACCGCGGTGCCGACCGATCAGGCGGTCAAGGACAAGCTCCTGACCACCGACGAGGCCGCCGGCGCGCCAGAGGTCACCGTCTACAACATACCGGGCGGCGGTGCCTTCGCCATGTTCGCCGATCCGGCCGCCGTAAACTGGCCGATGACGATCGGCATCCTGTTCATCCTGGTCCTGTTCGTGACCATGGTCTACGGGCCGATCGCGGCGATCCTGGTCGAGATGTTCCCGACCCGCATTCGTTACACCGGCATGTCGCTGCCCTATCATATCGGCAATGGCTGGTTCGGTGGCCTGTTGCCGGCAACAGTCTTCGCGCTCAGCGCCTACAAGGGCGATATCTACTATGGTCTGTGGTATCCGGTGGTGATCGCGGCGATGACGCTGATCATCGGCATGATCTTCGTTAAGGATACGCTTGGCACCGACCTGCACGGCAAGGAGTAGCTGGCCTCGGCCAACAGAAAGCCCGGCGTGATCGCTCACGCCGGGCTTTTCCGTGTCTGGGACTCCGAAGAAGCTGATCAGCTCTTTGGCTGATTTTCTTCCTCGATCGCCGCTTCGTGATACCAGCCGTCAAAATCGGCGTACGTGTAGCGCAACGAAGCGATCTCTGCCGCGAATTTCGCCTTTGCGCCTAAATTTGAGGCAGATCTTCGCGCTGCAAGAGGGAACATCAGAATTTTTGCCGACGGACGGGAGGGGACGACTTCCATGGGCGGTTTCCTTAGTTTTCAGGAGCTTGTCGATTCAGCTTTCCCACAAGATAGGTCCTGCGATTCCTTTAGGCAATATGCCTATGAAAAGATCAGCAATTGCCGAATATTTATGCATAATTCGCGCTTGATTGATTTGGGCCCAGTGTTGAGGCGGCTCAGCAAATTCGACGCGATACCCCTGCCATTTTGCCGCACCCGCCGAAGTCGGAGTGGCACATGAATTGCGTTTTAGGGATCGGCAGCGCCGGCTGCCGACGGCAGACGTGTGTCGAGGCCGTTTGGTGTTCCATGAACAAGCAACGAGAGGCTAGAATGACGAAATACAAGCTCGAGTACATTTGGCTCGATGGTTACACCCCGGTCCCCAACCTTCGCGGCAAGACGCAGATCAAGGAATTCGCCGAATTCCCGACGCTCGAACAGCTGCCGCTGTGGGGCTTCGACGGTTCCTCGACCATGCAGGCCGAAGGCCGCAGCTCCGATTGCGTGTTGAAGCCTGTGGCGCTTTACCCGGATCCGGCCCGCACCAATGGCATTCTCGTCATGTGCGAGGTCATGATGCCCGATGGCGTCACCCCGCATGAATCGAACAGCCGCGCGACCATCCTCGACGACGAGGACGCCTGGTTCGGCTTCGAGCAGGAATACTTCTTCTACAAGGACGGCCGCCCGCTCGGCTTCCCCGAGAGCGGTTATCCCGCGCCGCAGGGCCCGTACTACACCGGCGTCGGCTACAAGAATGTCGGCGACGTCGCGCGCAAGATCGTCGAAGAGCATCTCGACCAGTGCCTTGCGGCCGGCATCAACCATGAAGGCATCAACGCCGAAGTGGCCAAGGGCCAGTGGGAATTCCAGATTTTCGGCAAGGGCTCCAAGAAGGCCGCCGACCAGATCTGGATGGCGCGCTACCTACTGCTGCGTCTGACCGAGGCTTACGGCATCGACATCGAGTTCCACTGCAAGCCGCTCGGCGACACGGACTGGAACGGCTCCGGCATGCATTGCAACTTCTCGACCAAGTTCATGCGCGAAGTCGGCGGCAAGGCCTATTTCGAGGCCCTGATGGCGCAGTTCGACAAGAACCTGATGGACCACATTGCCGTCTACGGTCCGGACAACGACAAGCGCCTGACCGGCAAGCACGAGACCGCGCCGTGGAACAAGTTCAGCTATGGCGTCGCCGACCGTGGCGCGTCGATCCGCGTGCCACACTCCTTCGTCAAGAACGACTACAAGGGCTATCTGGAAGACCGTCGTCCGAACTCCCAGGGCGACCCCTACCAGATCGCTTCGCAGGTGCTGAAGACGATCTCGCAGGTCGCGACCGACGCGAAGGTTTCGGCCGCCGCCTGATTGTTCGCGGCGCCGAACGCAAGGTCTTCGCCTCGACCAGAACTCGATAACAAAAAGCCCTGGCGGAAACGCCAGGGCTCAGGTTTCTGACAAACCCCTGGCAATTGCCGGGGGTTTTTGATTCAATGGGTCATGTTGAAGCGACCCGCCCCCGAACCGCGCTTGAGATGGTAACGTTGGATCAGTTGGATCCTGCTGACCACCTGTTACGCAAGATCGACCGCGCAGTCGACTTTTCCCTCATCCACGATCTGACGGCACCCGCTCTACTGCGCCGACAATGGCCGGCCGCCGCTTGATCCGACTTTGATGTTCAAGGCGCTGTTTGTGGGCTACCTGTTCGGCGTGCGCTCGGAAAGGCAGTTGCTGCGCGAGATCGAGGTCAATGTCGCCTGGCGGAGCGAATACCCCCAAAAAAAGTCAGGTTGAAAAAGACCGGGCAAATTTGCCGGACGGAGAGGCTTTTGGCTGATACTACTTGCCGCCACCGGTGTGGTGCGCTTTCCACTTCGCCGGAAAAGCCCGGAAAACGGCCTGTTTCATCTCATCCGTAGTCCAACGATCCTTTCTATAAGCCTCTGTTCATACATTGAAATCGGCGATTTATGCCTTCGTCCGGCGACGTTGACAGATCACGCTGCGGCATGCGTATTCGTGGCCATGTGGTTACGCCAAAGCGATGCTGTTCGAACGGGGCGGGGTTTCTTGAACGACGGCATTGGCGGGGGCGCCGGACGAGCGGGCATTGCAGCCTGAGGCAGTGCGCCGCTCGCTCCTGGCGTTCGATCGCGCGCTCGAAACTGCCACCCACAAGCCTTCATTTGTGATTTCCGCCGGTGGTCACGGCCCTGGCACGGGACATCAAACGATCCTTTGGAACGAAATAGCAGCGCTTGCGTGGCTGGCGACGTGCGCGCCCATCGGTGAGCATTGGTCGATGAGCATTGACGAACAGCAAAAGGCCCTTGAAGGCGGATATCCTTCAAAGGCCTTTTCAACGCTACCGGTACGGGTTCTTACACCGAATAGTACATGTCGTATTCGACCGGATGCGGGGTCATTTCGAAGCGCATCACCTCGGCCATCTTCAGCTCGATGTAGCTGTCGATCTGATCGTCGTCGAAGACGCCGCCGGCCTTCAGGAAGCCGCGGTCCTTGTCGAGGCTCTGGAGGGCTTCACGCAGCGAACCGCAGACGGTCGGGATCTTCTTCAGCTCTTTCGGCGGCAGGTCGTAGAGGTCCTTGTCCATCGGCTGGCCCGGGTGGATCTTGTTCTTGATGCCGTCGAGGCCGGCCATCAGCATGGCGGCGAAGGCGAGGTAGGGGTTCGCGCCCGGATCGGGGAAGCGGACCTCGACGCGCTTGGCCTTCGGCGACGAGCCGAACGGGATGCGGCAGGAGGCCGAACGGTTGCGCGCCGAGTAGGCGAGCAGCACCGGCGCTTCATAGCCGGGCACCAGACGCTTGTAGGAGTTGGTCAGCGGGTTGGTGAACGCGTTGATCGCCTTGGCGTGCTTGATGATGCCGCCGATGTAGAACAGGCAGCTTTCGGACAGGCCGGCATATTCATTGCCGGCGAAGGTCGGCTTGCCGCCCTTCCAGATCGACTGGTGGACGTGCATGCCCGAGCCATTGTCGCCGAAGATGGGCTTCGGCATGAAGGTGGCCGTCTTGCCATAGGCGTTGGCGACTTGATGCACGACATACTTGTAGATCAGCATCTTGTCGGCGTTGCGGACCAGCGTGTCGAACTTGATGCCGAGTTCGTGCTGCGCAGCCGCGACCTCGTGGTGATGCTTTTCGACGCGTACGCCCATTTCTGCGAGCACGGTCAGCATCTCGGAGCGCATGTCCTGCGCGCTGTCGATCGGCGGCACCGGGAAATAGCCGCCCTTGATGCGCGGGCGGTGGCCGAGATTGCCGGTCTCGTAGTCGGTGTCGTCGTTGGACGGCAGTTCGGTGGAGTCGAGCTTGAAGCCGGTGTTGTAGGGATCGGCCTTGTACTTGACGTCATCGAACACGAAGAACTCGGCTTCCGGGCCGACGAAGATCTGGTCGCCGATGCCTTCCGACTTCATGTAGGCTTCGGCCTTCTTGGCCGTGCCGCGCGGGTCGCGGTTGTAGGATTCGCCCGAGACCGGGTCGAGGATGTCGCACAGGATGGCCATGGTCGACTGGGCGAAGAACGGGTCCATGTGGACCGTGTCCGGATCGGGCATCAGCACCATGTCGGACTCGTTGATGGCCTTCCAGCCGGCAATCGAGGAGCCGTCGAACATGACGCCATCGGCAAACATGTCTTCCTCGACCTCGACGACATCCATCGTTACGTGCTGCAGTTTGCCCTTCGGGTCGGTGAAGCGCAGGTCGACGAATTTCACGTCGTTGTCCTTGATCTGCTTCATGATGTCTTTGGCTGTCGTCATGTCATGTATCCCTGTTTGATGACGTTTTTTGATGGATGACGTTTCTTGGAAGGCTGGTCGCGTCAGACCGCGTCCATTCCGGTCTCACCGGTGCGGATGCGCACGACTTCCTCGATATTGGAGACGAAGATCTTGCCGTCGCCGATGCGGCCGGTCTGGGCCGCCTTGCGGATGGCCTCGATGGCGCCTTCGACCGCGTCGTCGCCGAGCACGACCTCGATCTTCACCTTGGGCAGGAAATCGACGACATATTCGGCGCCACGATAGAGTTCGGTATGGCCTTTCTGACGCCCGAAGCCTTTGGCCTCGGTCACGGTGATGCCTTGCAGTCCGGCCTCCTGAAGCGCTTCCTTCACTTCGTCCAGCTTGAATGGCTTGATGATCGCTTCGATCTTTTTCATGTAAAAAGTGGCCTCCACTGCCAAAAAAACGGGTTGTGAACCCCCGCTTGCGCCTCCATCAAGCACGAACTGTGCCAGATAGCTGGATTCGAAGCGGTTTCATACGATTTCCAACCTATGCCGCGCCGAGATGCAAATTCGCGTCATTCGCAGTATCGGATGCGGCATGGCCTGCTGAAGCGACACAGTCCCCATGATTGCGTCCGCCTAACAATTAGGCAGGATGCTCATCTGGTGTGCGATTTTGCCTTGATACCCGCCTTGGTGGCATGGCCGCAGTTGGTGATGCGCTCCTCTTTGTTTGCGTCGGCTCGAAAACTGGACAATGCTTGATCGAATGCGGATCGGCAATCCATGAGCGATGAACTTCTTACTTCCGCCGAAATGGGCGAGGCGGACCGGCTGACGATTGCCGCCGGTCCAATCGATGGCTATGGCCTGATGCAGCGTGCGGGCGAAGCGGTCGCGGGCGAAGTTTTCAGGCGTTACCCCTCAGCGATGCACGTCCACGTGTTGTGCGGGCCCGGCAACAATGGTGGCGACGGCTATGTCGTCGCCCGCATCCTGGCCGGCAGCGGCGTCACCACCACGATCTGGGCGTCCGGTGCACCGAGGCCGCAAAGCGACGCAGCACTTGCGGCGGCGGAGTGCCCAATCGCGCCCCGGCCGCTGTCCAGGTTTGAAGCGGAGCCCGGCTCGATCGTGGTCGATGCGCTTTACGGGGCAGGGCTGTCCAAGCCGCTGTCGGGCGATGCCGTCAGGGCGGTGGGGGTCGCCACTGATCGGCGTTTGCCGGTTGTCGCGGTCGATCTGCCCTCGGGCGTTTCCGGCGACAGCGGCAGAGTTTTGGGCTTGGCGTTTGCCGCAGCCGCCACTGTGACCTTCGCGCGCAAGAAGCCAGGCCATCTGCTTCTGCCGGGCCGAGAGCGATGCGGCGACATCGTGCTCGCCGATATCGGCATCGGCGACGACATCATTGCACGGCTCCAGTCCCGGATATTCGAGAACAGGCCGGCGCATTGGCTGCGCGATTTCCCGGTGCCGGCTGTCGACACACACAAGTACAAGCGCGGCCATGTGGGCGTCTTTTCCGGCGGGCCGAGCGCTACCGGGGCCGCGCGGCTGTCGGCGCTTGCCGCGGCTCGAAGCGGAGCAGGGGCGGTGACCGTGCTGTCGCCGGGCAATGCCATGCGGGTCAATGCCGGCCATCTGACCTCGATCATGCTGCGCAAAACCGATGATGTCGCCGATATCAGGGAATTTGTCGGCGAACGCCGGCCTTCGGCCTTCGTTCTTGGCCCCGGCTTCGGCGTTGGTGACAAAACGCGGACCTTTGGGCTGGCACTCCTCGCCTCCGGACAGGCTCAAGCTGCTGCCACACAGGTTGATGGCCTCGTGTTCGACGCCGACGCGATCACCGCGTTTCGCGACGCGCCGGACGTCCTGTTCGAAGCGGCGCGCAGGCCACATGCGCCAGCCCTGGTAATGACGCCGCATGACGGTGAGTTCGCCAGGCTGTTTCCTGACATCGCCTCTGACAATGCCTCGTCCAAACTCGACAAGGCACGCGCGGCGGCCGCACGAGCCAATGCCGTTATCGTCTACAAGGGCGCCGACACGGTGATCGCTGCTCCCGACGGCCGGGCGGCGATCAATTCCAATGGCGCGGCCTGGCTTGCCACTGCCGGGTCTGGCGACGTGCTGTCCGGCATATCAGCCGGTCTGCTGGCGCAAGCCATGCCGGCGTTCGAAGCGGCCTGCGCCGCGGTCTGGATCCATGCCGAGGCCGGCAGCCGGTTCGGTGCGGGGCTGATTGCCGAGGATCTGCCGCTGGCGCTGGTGCCGGTGCTGCGCGAACTGGTTGCGGATCGAGGCGGGCGCTGAAGGCCGTCGCCTCACAACGGGATGTTGTCGTGCTTCTTCCAGGGGTTCTGCATGTCCTTGTTGCGCAGCATCCGCAGCGCCCGTGCCACGCGGCGGCGCGTCGAGTGCGGCATGATCACCTCGTCGACATAGCCGCGTTCGGCGGCGACGAAGGGTGACAGGAAGCGATCCTCGTAAGTCTTTGTATGGGCTGCGATCTTTTCCGCATCGCCAATGTCCTTGCGGTAGATGATCTCGACCGCGCCCCTGGCGCCCATCACGGCGATCTGCGCCGTCGGCCAGGCATAGTTCATGTCGCCGCGCAAATGCTTTGACGCCATCACGTCATAGGCGCCGCCATAGGCTTTGCGGGTGATGACAGTGATCTTCGGCACGGTTGCTTCGGCATAGGCGAACAACAGCTTGGCGCCATGCTTGATCAGCCCGCCATATTCCTGCGCGGTGCCGGGCAGGAAGCCCGGCACATCGACGAAGGTGACGATCGGGATCGAAAAACAGTCGCAGAAGCGCACGAAGCGCGCCGCCTTGCGGCTGGCGTCGGAATCGAGCACGCCGGCCAGCACCATCGGCTGATTGGCGACGAAGCCGACCGTGCGGCCCTCGACGCGCCCGAAGCCGGTGACGATGTTCTTGGCGAAACTCTGCTGGATTTCGAAGAAGTCACCCTCGTCGGCGACCTTCAGGATCAGCTCCTTGATGTCGTAGGGTTTGTTGGCGTTGTCGGGGATCAGCCGGTCGAGCGACAAATCGTGGTCAGTGACGGACTGGTAGCATTCGATCTCGGGAATGTCAGATGTGTTCGAGGCCGGCAGCAGGTCAACCAACCGGCGCATCTGCAAAAGCGCCTCGACGTCATTGTCATAGGCGCCGTCGGCGATGGAGGACTTCGTCGTGTGCACCGAAGCGCCGCCGAGGCTTTCGGCCGTCACCGTCTCGTTGGTGACGGTCTTCACCACATCCGGGCCGGTGACGAACATGTAGGAGGTGTCGCGCACCATGAAGATGAAGTCGGTCATGGCGGGTGAATAGACGTCGCCGCCGGCGCACGGACCCATGATCACCGAAATCTGCGGAATGACGCCGGAGGCCAGCACGTTGCGCTGGAAAATCTCGGCATAGCCGCCGAGCGCCGCTACGCCCTCCTGGATGCGCGCGCCGCCGGCATCGTAGAGCCCGATGATCGGCGCGCGGTTGCGGAGCGCCATCTCCTGCACCTTGATGACCTTTTCGGCATGCGCTTCCGACAGCGAGCCACCGAATACGGTGAAGTCCTTGGCGAAGAGGTAGACCGGACGGCCGTTGACCGTGCCCCAGCCGGTGACGACGCCATCGCCGGCGATCTTGGTCTTCTCCATGCCGAAATCGGTCGAGCGGTGCTCGACATACATGTCGAACTCTTCGAAGGAGCCTTCGTCGAGGAACACCTCGATGCGTTCGCGCGCGGTGAGCTTGCCCTTCTTGTGCTGGGCATCGATGCGCGCCTGTCCGCCACCCATACGGGCGATGTCGCGCCGGCGCTCGAGTTCCTTCAGCACGTCCTTCATCGCTCGGTCCCCAAAATAGAAGCTGCATTTGTGGTAATGATGCCCGTCGGGGAGTGCAAGCGTCGGCTTTCCCAGCTGGTTTTGCTGCGCTGCAACATGACGCCCCTTGCATTCCGGGGCGAACTCAGCCATATGCAGCCCATAGGCGCTTGGGCCGGGAGATTCCGGCCTTCTCGACAAATGAGACTGGTTGCGTCTGTTTTCCCTCTTTCCGGCAAATCGGTAAGGCGGCGAAAAAGCCCCGTGGCATGATGCCTGCGGGCACGACAGCGCAGCCGAGCGGACGCACGCGTCCGCCCGCCTTGTCGTTTCATATCAGTTTTTCGACGGCAGGTTGCGCCCTGCCGCCATTGATGTTTGCGGCCAAGAAGCCGCGTGAAAGAAGAATATTTTGACCAACGAAAACACATTGCCCAGCAACGAAACCGTGGAACTCTCCGGCTTCGCAGCGCTGGGAATCACGGGTGCGCTGCTCAAGGCCACCCACAATGCCGGCTTCACGGAGCCGAAGCCGATCCAGATGCAGGCCATCCCGCCGCAGCTGGAAGGCCGTGACATTTTTGGCATCGCGCAGACCGGCTCCGGCAAGACCGCGGCCTTTGCGCTGCCCATCCTGTCGAAGATCATCGCGCTCGGCACCAAGCGGCGCGCCAAGACGACCCGTGCGCTCATCCTGGCGCCGACCCGCGAGCTCGCCGTGCAGATCGAGGACACGATCAAGATCCTCGCCAAGGGCGCGCATGTCTCGACGGCACTCGTGCTGGGCGGCGTCTCGCGCTTCAGCCAGGTGAAGAAGGTTGCTCCCGGCGTCGACATCCTGATTGCCACGCCCGGCCGCTTGACCGACCTGGTGCGCGAGGGCGACCTCATCCTCTCCGACACCAAATGGCTGGTGCTGGACGAGGGCGACCGCATGCTCGACATGGGCTTCATCAACGACGTCAAGCGCATCGCCAAGGCGACCGCGCCTGACCGCCAGACGGCGCTGTTCTCGGCCACCATGCCGGACGAGATCGCCGAACTGGCCAAGGGTCTTCTGAAGAACCCGGTCCGTATCGAAGTCTCGCCGCAAAGCACCGCGGCGGCCGAGATCGTCCAGGGCGTCGTCTTCGCCCGCACCAAGCAGAAGCGCCAGGTGCTGTCGACGATGCTTGCCGACGAGGCGATGAAGTCCGTCATCATCTTTTCGCGCACCAAGCATGGCGCCGACCGGGTGACCAAGGATCTCGAGCGCGATGGCTTCAAGGCCGCCGTCATCCATGGCAACAAGTCGCAGAATGCCCGTCAGAAGGCGTTGAACGATTTTCGCGATGGATCGGTCCGCATTCTGGTCGCGACCGATATCGCGGCGCGCGGCATCGACGTCCCCGGTATCAGCCATGTCGTGAATTTCGACCTGCCGGACGAGGCTGAAAGCTATGTCCACCGCATCGGCCGCACCGGCCGCAACGGCATGGACGGCATTGCGATCACGCTTTGCGATCCTTCGGAAAACAGCAAGCTGCGCCAGGTCGAGCGCATCATCCGCACCAAACTGCCGATCGTCGCCGACCATCTCGGCAGCCCCGATCCGCAGCGCAATCCGGCTGAAAAGCACGAACGCTTCGAGCCCGCCAATGATCGCAACGACCGCAATGGCCGTCGTGACGGCCGGCGGCCGGGCGGCGAGAACAAGGGCAACGGCTTTGGCAAGAAGCGCTTCAGCGACAAGCCGGCCTTTGCCGGTGAGCGCAAGCCGGAAGGCGCTAAGCCTTTCAAGGGCAACAACAAGCGCCGTTTCGGCGGCAAGCGTCCGGCAGCGCGGGCTGCCTGACCAGCCTCATGAAGGCCGGCCAAGCCTTGGCGCTTGGCTGGTTGCCTGATTGACACAGAAAAAGGCGGCCGAAGCGATGCTTCAGCCGCCTTTTTCGTCTGCGCACCTTACTTCGCCACCGCCTCGATCCAGACGGCAATCCGTTGCGCCAGAAATGCCGTGGTCGATGGCGACAGCGCATCGCCGGCAATGACATGGTTGTCTGGGTCACCGGTGTCGTCGACCGGCACCAGTTCGTGCGGTGCCCCCCAGCGCCCGGCGATTTCGCGGGTGCGGTCTGGCCGCACCACCCTGTCCGAATCCGAGAAGATGAACAGGGCAGGGATATCGGCCTTCTCCACCGGCGCCCTATAGGCGAGTTCCGTCAACGCCTGCATCGGCAGCGTCGCGGCAACCGGATATTTGGTGGTCCAGAATTTCTCGTGCAGCGCGTTGCGCGCAAGGAAACTGCGCTCCTTGCCGGTGACGAGTTCGGCGATCTGCTTGCCCCAGGGCATGGTCAGGATCTCGGCGCCGGATGCCTTCACGCCGAAATTGGGCGAGATGAATGCAATCGCCGCCACCCCATCCGATGCACCCGGCTGCGTTGCCGCCCATGCCGCCAGCGAGCCGCCGGTCGAGGTCGAGATGACGATCACCTTGTCGCCGATCGCCCGGCCGATGGCGAGCGCTTCCTCATAGTCGTTGATCCAGGCGTTGACGCTGCCTTGCGTCATCGCCGCGCCGTCCCCCCCGTGACCGGTCAGGCGGGTGTAGAAGAGATTGGCGTCCAGCAGGTCGGCCACGTCGTCGGGCAGGGGGCGGACCTCGCCCTTCGAAGCCGAGAAACCGTGGATGTAGACGATCGACAGCGGCGTCTTGGCATGCACCATGGGGTTGGCCCAGACGATCTCCTTCTCGAGCCCGTCGCGGATACCGGGCACGGCGGCTTCCACCTTCGCCACATAGGCCTGCGGATCGTCACCGATGACGGAAGGATCGAAGCGGATCGTGGTGTCGACGGGAACGCGCGGGCCGAAGACGAAGGCCAATGCGAGGACGGCGACCAGGGTCAGCACAGCAAGCACGATCCGTCGCCCCATCGCAGACTCCACGCAACAACAACAAGCCTATGGCGGTGGCCATGAACAGGCAACGACCGTTCAGGCCGTCGCACCACCAAATCCTGTGGGCTTCCTATTCGTTGGGTGACTTGCGCTCGTAATGCAGCGGCCGTGCCTTCCAGCTGGTCATCAAGCTGATCACCCATCGGCTTATCGGCCTGGGCAACAAAGCGAGAAATTTCAGCGGCCAGCTCGTGCGGTACGGAAAAGTGACTTCGAAGCCGCCGGATTTGATTGCCTTCACCATGCGGCGCGTCGCCCGGGTGACCGGCATCAGGCCTGGCATTGGCAGCATGTTCTTTTCGGTCAGCGGCGTGTCGACAAAGCCGGGGTTTATCACCTGGACGCGGATGTTCATCTTGTCGAAATCATACTTCAGCGACTCGGCCAGGATATTGATCGCCGCCTTGGTGCCGCCATAGGCGGCCGTCGTTGGCCAGCCGAAATAGGCGGTGACCGATCCGACCAGTACGACGTGGCCGCGCGACCGCACGCGCATATACTCCACGACCGGCACCAAGCCGTTGATGATGCCGAAATAGTTGACCTCGAAGGACCGGCGAAAGTCCTTGACGACGAGAGCCTCTCCAGGCGTCGAAATGTAGTTTCCGGCATTGAAGACGGCGAGCACGATGGGGCCGAGCTCCTTCTCGATCGCGGCCACCGTTCTTGCCATGCGCGGCTCGTCCGTGACGTCGCAGGGAAAGGCCGTGACGCTGCCCGGCATCTGCGCGGTCTCGACGATGAGCGTGTCGATCGGATCGTCATCCAGAGCCGTTACCGCCACCGCATAGCCCTGGGACGCCAGATCCCTGGCCAGCGAGCGGCCAATGCCGCTGCTGCCGCCCGTGACCCAGGCGACGCCGTGTTTCGGATCTGCCCGATAGAGTGTCATGCTGCGCCCTGCCGAGTTGTTGGTGCCTTGCTCTAGCGGTCAGGGAATCGAATGAAAAGAGTGCTTTTCGACCACGGATGCAAATGAACTGTGGGATATCGAGCAGGCTGCAAAGGGTGTAGACGCACAGCAGTGCCGGAAATGCGACTGGACCAGGCGAATTCTTGCCTTGAAACCGAAGCTTCGGGTTTCTAGGGTTTCGGCGCACGCACACAAGGAATCCTGAATGCCCCGTTCTGTGATCGACGCGATCGGCAACACGCCTCTGATCCGCCTTAACAAAGCGTCCGAAGAAACCGGCTGCGAGATCCTGGGCAAGGCCGAATTCATGAATCCGGGGCAATCGGTCAAGGATCGCGCCGGCCTTTTCATCATCCGCGACGCCGAACAGCGCGGCCTGTTGAAGCCGGGCGGCGTCATCGTCGAGGGCACGGCAGGCAATACGGGCATCGGGCTGACGCTGGTCGCCAAGGCATTGGGTTATCGCACCGTCATCGTCATTCCCGATACGCAGAGCCAGGAGAAGAAGGACACGATCCGGTTGCTCGGCGCCGAGCTGATCGAGGTGCCGGCCGTGCCCTACAAGAACCCCAACAATTACGTGAAACTGTCGGGGCGGCTGGCCGAGCAGATGGCTAGGACCCAGCCCAACGGCGCAATTTGGGCCAACCAGTTCGACAATGTCGCCAACCGCGATGGGCATATCCGCACCACGGCGGAGGAAATCTGGACCCAGACCGGCGGCAAGGTTGACGGTTTCGTCTCGGCGGTGGGTTCAGGCGGCACGCTGGCCGGCGTCGCTTTCGGGCTGAAGGCCAAGAGCAAGGATGTGAAAATCGCGCTTGCCGACCCGCTTGGCGCCGCGCTTCACAGTTTCTATACCAGCGGCGAATTGAAGTCCGAAGGCAGTTCGATCACCGAAGGCATCGGGCAAGGGCGTATTACCGCCAATCTCGAAGGGTTCACGCCGGATTTCTCGTTCCAGATCAAGGACGAGGACGCGCTGCCGATCGTCTTCGACCTGATCCAGGAAGAAGGCCTGTGCGTCGGCGGCTCGACCGGCATCAACATTGCCGGCGCTATCCGGCTCGCCAGGGAATTGGGCCCGGGCCACACCATCGTGACCATTCTTTGCGACTACGGCACACGCTACCAGTCGAAGCTGTTCAATCCGGAATTCCTGCGTGAGAAGAATCTCCCGGTGCCGGGCTGGATGGAACTGCAGAGCAAGATTTCGGTGCCTTTCGAAAAGGTCGCATGATGGCGCACAAGACGGAAGCGCTGTTTCGCGACGACGCCTATCTGCGTACGGCGGATGCGGCGGTTGCCGCAGTCAATGATCGTGGCGGCATCATCCTCGACCGGACGATCTTCTATGCCACCTCGGGCGGCCAGCCGGGTGATACCGGCTATCTCGTACGTGCCGATGGCAGCCGCATCGCCATTGCCGCCACCATCACAGGTGAGACCAAGGACGAGATCATCCATGTGCCGGCGCCGGAGCAGGCGGATCTGGTGGTTGGCGAGAAGGTCAACCTCGCGATAGACTGGGAACGTCGGCACCTGTTGATGCGCATGCACGCGGCTTGCCATCTGCTTACCGTCGTTTGTCCGTTTCCAATCACCGGTGCCGCGGTTTCCGAGGACGATAGCCGGGTCGATTTCGACATTCCGGACGCCAGTTTCTCGAAGGAAGAGGTCACCGCCAGCCTGATGGATCTGGTGCGCGCCGATCATCCGATTTTCACCAGGCTGATCAGCGACGAGGAACTCGCCGCTAACCCCGGCCTGGTCAAGTCGAAGAACGTCCGGCCGCCGGTCGGCACCGGCAGGATCCGCCTGGTCTGCATTGGTGAGAATGGCGCGGTCGATAGCCAGCCCTGTGGTGGCACACACGTGAAAAGCACCGGCGAAATCGGTGAAATCCACATCGGCAAGATCGAAAAGAAGGGTCGCGAGAACAGGCGCTTCCGCATCCGTTTCGGCCCGATGCCGGCCGCCTGACACTTAACCCTTGCCCTACCCGCAATAGAGAGAACCAGAATGGCCGAAGACAGTCCTTTCACCGTCGACGCGGACTGGCTGCAGGCGCGCCTGGGCGAGCCCGGCCTGACCATCGTGGACGCGTCCTGGTACCTGCCGGCGCAAAAGCGCGACGCGCGCGCCGAATACAATGCCGCCCATATTCCAGGCGCCCGCTTCCTGGACCAGGACGCGGTGTCGGATCCCGACGCTGCCTTGCCGCACACGCTGCCTTCGCCTCAGCATTTCGCGCAATATGTCGGTGCGATGGGCGTGTCCGCCGACGACACCATTGTCGTCTATGATGGTCCGGGTTTCTTCTCGGCACCCCGGGCATGGTGGATGTTCCGCATCATGGGTGTTTTCCAGACCTATATCCTGGATGGCGGTTTCGACGCTTGGAAGGCGGCCGGCCGCCCGGTAACGTCTGAGCCGACGAAGATCGCGCCAAGCGTGTTCCATGCCGATTTCGACGCCGGCCGCGTCGCCAGCCTTGCCGACATGCGAGGGATCGTCGAGACCGGCGCCAGCCAGATTGCCGATGCCCGTGGACCCGGCCGCTTCACCGGCGTCGAGCCCGAGCCGCGCGCGGGTGTCCGCTCCGGCCATATGCCGGGCGCACGCAACGTGCCGTACTCCGCACTGTCGGAAAACGGCATGCTGTTGTCGAAGGACCGTTTGCGCAAGGTGATCGAGGACGCCGGCATCGACCTGTCGAAGCCCGTCGTCACGTCTTGCGGCTCCGGTGTCACCGCCGCGGTGGTTACGCTCGCGCTGGAGACGCTTGGCCACACCGACAACAGGCTTTATGACGGCTCATGGACGGAATGGGGCGGGCTCTCCGATACGCCTGTCGTGACCGGCCCCGCGACGGTTGGCCCCGCCAAGACCGGCCCCGCCAAGGGCGGCAAGGAATGAACGCGATGGAAAACGGTGTGCTGCAGGACATTGAAGTCACGGTGACTTTTCTCGAAATGCATGCCCCTCCTGCGGTCTCCCCGCCAGTGCCCTACAACCGCCAGATCGCGCTGCTGAAGACCAGGGACATCCCCTTGCATTTCTATCGCTATCTGATGGACCGGGTCGGCCGCAAATGGCATTGGGTGAATGTTCTCAGGCTGGACGATGAGGAGCTTTCGGCCGGCATCCACCGCGAGGACCGCGACATTAGGGTGCTCTACCTCGACGGCGCGCCAGCCGGCTTCTTTGACCTCAAGCCGCATCTGCCTGATGAAGTCGAACTCGCCTATTTCGGCATGATGGAACATGCCACCGGGCAAGGCATTGGCCGCTGGTTCCTGGGTTCGGCGATTTCAGCCGCCTGGTCGCATGGGCCAAAACGGGTAACGGTGCAGACCTGCACGCTGGACCATCCGGCAGCTCTGCCGCTTTACCAGAAGCTCGGCTTCAAGCCGGTCGCGCAGAAGAACGAGGTCGTGCATCCGCTGCCTTTCGCCGAGCGCTCGGCCAGCGTCATGCGCCCGTGACATTGGCCGGAACCTGAACCGGCCGTTCATCGGCGCTTCAGCCTGCCTTTGGCATCTTGCCCGCATCATCAATGCGGCCGAGGCCGAAGGAGAAATAGATATGCTGACACGCCGCACACTCGTCGCCGCGCTGATCGCAGCGATCGCCATGCCGAGCCTTGCCGCCGCCCAGGCGACGACGCCTTCGGCCGCGACGATCGAGCGCAAGCTCGAGGCGGCGCCCCGGGTGAAGCTGCGGCCCAACGAGCGTGTCACCATCCGCGAATTCAAGCGCCGGCCGGATTTGCGCCGCATGGCGCGCTCGATCGACATCCAGTCGATCAATTTCGCCTTCGGCTCGGCGGCTATTTCCAGCTCGCAATACGACAAGATCGAGAATATCGCCGACGCGCTGCGGCGCATCCTGCGCCGCGATCCCGGCGCCCGCGTGCTGATCGAAGGGCATACCGATGCCGTCGGTTCCTTCCAGTCGAACCAGATCCTTTCCGAACGACGGGCCGCTTCGTTGAAACGTACGCTGGTGCGCGAATTCGGCGTGCCCGGCTATGTCCTGGAAACCGTGGGCTACGGCGAGGAGTTCCTGCTCGTGCCGACGCAGAACGAAAACTGGCAGAATCGCAGGGTGACATTGCGACGCTTCGACGATTTCATTCGGTGAACCAGGGTTCGATCAACTTTAATTAGCTGGCTTGTTTTAATCGGTCGGCCCTATCGATGATGCTTTTTGATCTATGGGAGGGACCGACATCGGATCGGTCCCTCGATCCCTTGGCAAGAATCGGGTGGGAAACATTGGCCCGAGCACATAATTTCCGGTCAGCAAACCGGAGGTTTTCATCATGGCCATTCAGTTCAAGGCGCTACCCAGCGAACAAGTCAGGACGCTGCAACGCGGCGGTCTCGACGCTTACGGCCAGAGGCCAGAGCGGAGGATTTCCGACGGCGACGGCATGCCTTGCCGGCATTGCCTGAAGAACATCGCAGCCGGCGATGCCTATCTCATCCTTGCCTACCGCCCCTTTCCGGAGCTTCAGCCCTATGCTGAAACCGGGCCGATCTTTCTGCATGCGGAAGAGTGCGAGCGTGCGGCCGAGACCGAATTGCTTCCCGAGGTCCTCGAAAGCCCGGACTACATCGTGCGCGGCTATGGCAGGGATGATCGAATCGTCTACGGCAGTGGCGGGGTCATTCCTACCGAAGCGATTGCGGCACGGGCCGAGACTTTGTTCGAGCGCGACGACATCGCCTATGTGCATGTCCGCTCGGCGCGTAACAACTGCTACCAGTGCCGGATTGAGCGGGCCTGAAACGCAAAGGACTGCGCTCGGGAAGCCTGTCGTACTCCCGTCGCATAGATGCGATAGAACCCGATTGTCGATAGATTGGCCGACCGCGGATGAACCGGCGGCAATCTCGATACCGAGGAAGCGGGGCTTTGGCTCCGCTTTTTTGTTGCTTGGGTCCAGCGCAAAAGCCTTCAGCGCAAAAAAAAGCCCGCCGGCTAGGCCGGCGGGCCGCAACTTTTACCTGGAGGGCTTTAGTTGAACTTGTACTTCGCGCCGAGACGCACGGTATGGAAAGAAGAAGTGGATGTGATGGAGTCGTCGGGCAGCCCCGACTCCGACGAGAAATCCTTCTTGGCAAACTGCGAATAGCGATACTCGACACCGACCGTGACGTTGCTGGACACTGCCGTTTCCAGACCGCCACCAACCGAGAAACCGCTGGAACCCCAGTCGAGGATATCGCCGATCGGGTCGGAAGCATTTATGTCGAAATGCTGCCAGCTGTAGCCAGCCAGTGCGTAGGCAAGCGTCGATTCGTTCATCTTCATGCCGACGCGGCCGAGCACGTCGAAACCGTAGTCGGTGTCGACATTGATCGATCCGCCGCCAAGGTCCAGCTTCGAGGTCATGCCGGAGTAGCGGGCGTCGACCATAACGCCTGCAACCCAGTTGCCAAAGTCTTGGTCGTAACCAACGTTCAACTCGCCAAACGCGCCTTCGCCACCGAGGCCATTGAACTTGGCGCCGCCGAGCGGCGGGATTTCAATCTGGTGCACGGACGCACCCGCGCCAGCCGCGCCGCCGATATAGAAGCCGGTCCAGTTGTATGCAGGGGTTTCAAAAGTGGCACCGCCGCCATTCCGGGCGCCAAAACGATAGTTGGCCGCAATCTGGAACGTATGCCGCGACGTATCGAGGTTGAGAAGGCCATCCGGAGCTCCGATAAGGCCGGCCTCCGAGAGGAGATCCTCCTTGGTGCCGAAGCGCGTATAACGGTACTCTGTCTTGATCGTCCAGTTGCTGTTGATGGCCGTTTCAATGCCGCCGCCGACGAAGTAGCCGCTCTGGTCCCAATCAAAGCCGAAGCCAGCATTGGTATCGAGCTTGTACTTCTGCCAGGAATAGCCGCCGAGCACGTAGCCCAGTGTGTTCGGGGTAAACAGATAGCCGACGCGCAGGCCAGCGTCGAAACCGTATGTCTCCTGGATCGAGGCGTTGAAACCGGCGGCATCGATCTTGGTTTTGATATCGCCCACGTGGACGTCCAGCAATCCGCCGAGCAGGAAGCGGGGAGACACCATATAGTCGTAACCAGCGGTCAGCTCGCCGTAAACACCCTCACCGCCAATGCCGTTCAGTGAAATCGGAATAAAGTCGCTGCTGAGTTTATGAACGTTGGCACCTGCACCCACACCGAAGCCGACATACAGCCCACTCCAGTTGAGACCGGACGCCTCGACCGGCTGCACCACATCGGCAGCATGCGCGGCAGACATCAAAGCCACTGCAGAAACTGCGCTTAAAAGGAAAGATTTCGCGGAAACGCGAAGAAACATAGCCCAAACCCCTAATCAATAAACCCGCCGCGTCTCTAGCAGGGAGTCGGTCAGATTAGGAATGACAAATGTGCAACAGTTTTGGGCAAACCAAAACCTGCGGCTGACACTGTTCTGCCCAGTAAACAGGCCACCGCCCTAGATCGGCCAATAATAAGCCCGCCGGCGTGGACCGGCGGGCAACAATAGCAAGTTGACTTTTTCTGGGTGTATCAGGCGGCCAGAACAGCTTTCGGCTCGACCAACTCGTAGCCGAGCGCTTCGGCGACCGCCCGGTTGGTGATCTTGCCCTTGTGGACATTGAGGCCGTTGCGCAGGTGATGGTCGTCGACCAGCGCCTTCAGGCCCTTGTCGGCGAGCTGCAAGCCGTAGTGCAGCGTCGCATTGTTGAGGGCGTGGGCCGAAGTGACCGGCACCGCACCTGGCATGTTGGCGACGCAATAGTGAATGACGCCATCGACCTCGTAGGTCGGCTCGGCGTGAGTCGTCGCATGCGAGGTCTCGAAGCAGCCGCCCTGGTCGATGGCGACGTCGACCAGCACCGAGCCCTTCTTCATGCCCGACAGCATTTCGCGGGTGACGAGCTTCGGTGCTGCGGCACCGGGAATCAGCACGGCGCCGACGACGATGTCGGCCGAGAAGCATTCTTCCTCGAGCGCCTCGACGGTGGAGTAGCGGGTGTGCACACGGCCGGCGAAGAGGTCGTCGAGCTGGCGCAGGCGCGGGATGGAGCGGTCGATGATGGTGACATCGGCGCCAAGGCCGGCGGCCATGCGGGCCGCGTGCAGACCGACGACGCCGCCGCCGAGCACGGTGACCTTGCCGGGCAGCACGCCGGGCACGCCGCCGAGCAGCACGCCGCGGCCACCATTGGCCTTCTGCAGCGCCGTGGCGCCGGCCTGGATCGACAGGCGGCCGGCGACTTCCGACATCGGCGCGAGCAGCGGCAGGCCGCCACGATCGTCGGTCACGGTTTCGTAGGCGATCGCCGTGACGCCCGAAGCGAGCAGGCCCTTGGTCTGCTCCGGATCCGGAGCCAGATGCAGGTAGGTGTAGAGGATCTGGCCGTCGCGCAGCTGAACCCACTCATTGGGCTGCGGCTCCTTGACCTTGACGATCATGTCCGACTTGGCGAACACGTCGGCGGCGGTCTTGGCGATGCTGGCGCCGGCGGCGCGATAGGCGTTGTCATCGGCACCGATGCCGGCGCCGGCGCCGGCTTCGACCAGAACTTCGTGGCCGTGCGCCACATATTCGCGGACCGAGCCTGGTGTGAGGCCGACACGATATTCGTGGTTCTTGATTTCCTTGGGGCAGCCGACGCGCATTTTCTTCTCCTGATCCAGGCCCTTTTGGGCTCACTCCCTGTATTGTCGGAGTGAACCATGAATCGGCTCGCAAGTGTTTGCGAATGCGCTTGCGCGGACAGGCAGGTTTCGCTAATCCTTGCGCGAAATAGCAGGATATTCGCAGGATTCACGAAAAATGCCGCTCGACAGGATCGATATCGCCATTCTTGAGACTTTGCAGAAGGACGGGAGGATACCCAATGCGGCGCTCGCGGAGAAGGTTGGCCTGTCGCAGTCGGCCTGTTCGCGCCGGCTCGATAATTTGGAAAAATCCGGAACCATTCGTGGCTACCACGCCCGGCTGTCCAATGCCGCGCTCGGCCATCGGATGACGGCGATCGTGCATATATCGCTGTCGGGCCAGTTCGAGAAGACGCTGTCGGATTTCGAAGCAGCCATCAAGCGTTGCCCCAATGTCTTGTCCTGCCACCTGATGTCGGGCGAGTACGACTACATCCTGCGCATCGCAGCGAAAGACCTGGTCGACTATGAGCGCATCCACAAGGAATGGCTGTCGGCGATGCCGCATGTGACCAAGATCAACTCGTCCTTCGCTTTGCGCGAAATCGTCGACCGCACCGCCATGGGCATGAAGCCGGAGATGGCTTGAGCTTGCCGGCCTGACCTTGCTCTAAACAGGCTTCAGGCTTCAGTGACGATCCGATTCATCGGAATGTCGTGCGGCTGCGGATAGATGGTGGCGATGCGCTGCAGTTCGTAGCCGACGCCGATGACCAGCGGCTTGGACAGTATGGCGGCCAACGTGCGGTCGAAGAAGCCGCCGCCATAACCCAGGCGATAATTTGCCGGATCAATGCCGACGATCGGCGCGATGACGATGTCAGGCAGCACCGGATCGCCCTCGGCCGGGATCGGGATATTCCAGACGCCCTTTTCCAATCGGTCGCCCGGTTTGTAGGCACGGAAGATCAGGGGGTGCCCTTTCTCGACGACGATGGGCAACGCCGTGCTGCCGCCGCGCTCGTTGACGGACGCCATCCATGGCCGCAGATCCGGTTCACCGCGAAACGGCCAGTAAAGGCTGACCATGCGACCGCGGATCTCGCCTATGATCGTGTCGAGCCCTTCGGCGATGCGCCGGGACATTGCCGTTCGCGCGTCGGCCGAAACTCCAAGGCGGGCTGCGATCAGTCGCTCGCGTTCGGCCTTGCGCCAGCGCCGCACATCGGTCCAGTCGGACAGCGGCGCCCGGAATTCCGGATCGAGTTCATGCATGAAACAGGGCGGCGAGGCATACTGTGCCGGACCCTGGTCGTCATGATTGTTGGCCATGCGTCACCTCATAGCGTATTCGGTGACGCTATACCTCGCGACACGATACAACTTGTGCATTCACGACATGGGACGGCGAGTCCCGGGCACTATCCTTCTGTTGTTGCATTGCACAAAAATACCTACATCCGGGACAGGCATCTTGCCATTGGGGTGAACGAGATGAACCAGGTCAGCCACCATGTTGTCGTCGTCGGCGCGGGGTTCGGCGGCCTCGAACTCACCCACGCGCTGGCTGGACAGCCCGTGCGCATCACCATGATCGACAAGCGCAACCACCATCTTTTCCAGCCGCTGCTCTACCAGGTGGCGACGACCGCGCTGGCGACCTCCGAGGTTGCCTGGCCGATCCGCCATCTTCTGCGCAAACGCAAGGACGTGACGACGCTGCTGGGCAATGTCACCGGCGTCGACCGTACCGGCAAACGCGTATTGCTCGACGACGGCAGCACAGTCGCCTATGACACGCTGGTGCTCGCCACCGGCGCCCGTCACGCCTATTTCGGCCACGACGAATGGGAGCCTTTCGCGCCAGGCCTGAAGACGCTGGAGGACGCCACCACCATTCGCCGGCGCATTCTCACGGCCTTCGAGCAGGCGGAGCGGGAAACCGATCCCGCCAGACGCCAGGCGCTGCTGACCATTGCGATCGTCGGCGGCGGGCCGACTGGCGTCGAACTGGCCGGCACCATCGTCGAGCTGGCGCACGACACGCTGCGCGGCGAGTTCCGCAACATCGACACGCGGCAAACGCGCGTGGTGCTGATCGAGGCCGGTGACCGCATCCTGGCCAATTTCGCGCCAGAACTCTCAGATTATGCTAGCAAGGCGCTCGAGCGGCTCGGCGTGACGGTCGAGCTCGGCCGGGCCGTCACACGCTGCGACGCCGAAGGTGTCGTGTTTGGCGACAAGCAGCTGGCAGCCCGAACGATCCTGTGGGCAGCTGGCGTTGCCGCTTCGCCCGCCGCCGAATGGCTGGGAGCGAAGGCGGACCGCGCGGGCAGGGTGCTCGTCGAGCCTGACCTCAGCGTGCCGGGCAGCCCGGAGATTTTCGTCATCGGCGACGCCGCCCTTGTGCTGCGGCCCGATGGACGGCCGGTACCCGGCGTGGCGCCTTCCGCCAAGCAGGAGGGTCGCCACGTCGCCGCGACCATCAAGTCCAGGCTCGGCGGTGACGACACCACGCGGCCATTTCAATACAAACATGCCGGCGATCTGGCGACGATCGGCAAACGCGCCGCCGCGATCGACTTCGGCTGGATCAAGCTCACGGGCTGGCTCGCCTGGTGGCTGTGGGGCATCGCGCACATCTATTTCCTGATCGGTTTCCGCAACCGACTTGCGGTTTCCCTGAGCTGGCTATGGATCTACGTGACGGGCCAGCGCAGCGCCCGGCTGATCACCCAGGGTGACAACGACAAGACCTGACTCTTCTTTGCTGTCCCATTCATCCGCCCGTCATCTGGTGCTGATGGATTGACGTGCGGATGCGCGCGACTTCTTGAATGGACTTGAGCTGATTTCGGCGCGAAGTTCGCTTGGGGCAGGGCGTGTCACGTCGTCAATGAGGAGAAAACATGTCGCAACTGCTCCATCCAGTCTCCCGCCGCGGTTTCCTCGCCGGCGCCGCAGCCACAGCGGCGCTGATCGTGCTTCATCCCTTCTCCGCCCGCGCTCAAGCCAACCAGGCGCATCTTCGGATCATGGAGACCACCGACATCCACGTGAACGTGCTGCCTTATGATTACTACGCCGACAAAGCCAACGACACGATGGGTCTCTCGCGCACGGCGTCGCTGATCGACGCGGTGCGCAAGGAAGCCGTCAATTCGATGCTGATCGACAATGGCGACCTGCTGCAAGGCAACCCGATGGGCGACTACATCGCTTACGAGAAGGGCCTGAAGGACGGCGATCTGCATCCGATCATGAAAGGCATGAACCTGCTGGGCTACGAGTGCTCGACGCTCGGCAACCACGAGTTCAACTACGGCCTCTCCTTCCTGGACAAGGTGCTGGCGGGCGCCAATTTCCCCTTCGTCTGCGCCAATCTGATCCGCGGCACCGAGCTTGCCGCCAACCCGCGCGACGACAAGCTCTATCTCAAGCCCTATGTGATCCTCGACAAGAAGATCAAGGACGGTTCGGGCGCCGAACAGCCGATCAGGATCGGCATCATCGGCTTCGTGCCGCCACAGATCATGGTCTGGGATCTCAAGAATCTCGAAGGCAACGTCAAGACGCGAGACATCGTCGAGGCGGCCAAGGCCTGGGTGCCTCAGATGAAGGAAGAGGGCGCCGACATCGTCATCGCGCTCTCGCATTCCGGCATCGACGTGAAGCAGGGCGACATGATGGAGAACGCCTCGTTCTTCGTTGCCGGCGTCGATGGCATCGATGCCGTGTTCACCGGCCACCAGCATCTGGTGTTCCCCGGCAAGAAGGACTTCCAGTCGCTCGAAGGCGTCGACACGCAGAAAGGCACGCTGCAGGGCAAGCCCGCTGTGATGGGCGGTTTCTGGGGCTCGCATATGGGTCTGATCGACCTGATGCTGGAGCGTGACGGATCGAAATGGAAGGTTGTCTCCGCGACCTCCGAAGCGCGGCCGATCTTCGAGCGCGTCGACAACAAGAACAAGCCGACTGTCCCCGACGACAAGCGCATCATCGCCGCCCTCGAACAGGACCACCAGGCGACATTGACCTATGTGCGCCGTCCGGTCGGCAAGACCTCCGCGCCGCTCTATTCCTATTTCGCGCTGGTCGCCGACGATCCGTCGGTGCAGGTCGTCAGCCAGGCGCAGACCTGGTACTTGAAGGATATTCTCAAAAGTACGCAGTGGAAGGACGTGCCGCTGCTGTCGGCCGCTGCTCCCTTCAAGGCGGGCGGGCGCAACGGCGCCGACTACTATACCGACGTGCCGGCCGGCGACATCGCCATCAAGAACGTCGCCGACCTCTATCTCTACCCGAACACCGTGCGGGCCGTGGAGATCACGGGGGCCCAGGTGAAGGAATGGCTGGAGATGTCGGCCGGCATTTTCAACAGGATAGAGGTGGGGAAGGCCGACCAGGCTCTCATAAACACCGATTTCCCGTCCTACAATTTCGATGTCATCGATGGCGTCTCCTACAAGATCGATCTCGCGCAGCCGCCGAAATATGACACCAAGGGCGGAGTGGCAAATGCCGGCGCCAATCGCATCGTCGACTTGATGTTCGCCGGCAAACCAATTGATTCCAATCAGAAATTCGTCGTTGCGACCAACAATTACCGTGCCGGCGGCGGCGGCAATTTCCCCGACATCAATGCCTCGAAGATCATCTACGAGGCGCCGGACACCAACCGCGACGTCATCGTTCGCTACATTGTGAGCCAGGGCACGATCAACCCGTCGGCCGACGGCAACTGGTCGTTCGCACCACTGCCGGGAACCAGCGTCGTGTTCGAGACAGGCGTAAAGGCAAAGGATTTCATTGCCGATGTGAAGGCGCTGAAGATCGAACCGGCGGGCGAGGGCGAAGCAGGGTTTGCGAAATATCGCATCCTTCTTTGAGGGTATCGGCGATCCCTTGGAGACAGGCCCACGCCATACAAGCGTGGGCTTGGTCGCGAAACGGCGGCTTCCGTTGGTTGCGGGGTATCGGCGTCTGCCGCAGGCAAATGATACCGACGCGTGTAAAGCCTACGCCTTGTAGACCACCTGCCGCACGTCGATGTAGCTGGCGCGGAAACCGGCTTCGCAATAGTGCAGGTAGAACTCCCAGAGCTTCTTGAAGCGGTCGTCGAAGCCGAGAGGCACGATCTTCTCCCAGGATCCCCAGAAGCGGTTGCGCCATTCGGCGAGCGTGCGCGCATAGTCGTTGGGAAACACGCGCTCACACAGATGCGCGAGGCCATGGTCCTTGCCGAGCGCCTTCAGGATCGACGGTGTTGGCAGCATGCCGCCCGGGAACACATAGCGCTGGATGAAATCCGGCCTGGCGCGATAGGTGTCGTAGGAGGCCTCGTTGATGGTGATGATCTGCAGGCCCGCGGTGCCGCCGGGCCTCAGGCAGGACTTCATCTTCGAGAAGAACACCGGCCAGTATTTCTCGCCGACCGCTTCGAACATCTCGATCGAGGCGATTCGGTCGTAAGTCCCTGTTTCGTCGCGGTAATCCTGCAACTTGATGTCGACCTTGTCGGCAAGCCCGGCCTTGGCGATGCGTGCCTTGGCGAAATCGTGCTGTTCGCTGCTGATCGTCAGCCCGGTTACGCGGCAGCCGATTTCGCGTGCCGCGAATTCGGCAAAACCGCCCCAGCCGCAGCCGATCTCCAGCACATGGTCCTTTCCGCCGATACCCGTGTCCCTGGCCAGCGCCCGATATTTGGCGGCCTGGGCGCTCTCCAGGTCGTTGGCGCCATTCGCGTAGAGCGCCGAGGAATAGGTCATGCTCGGATCGAGCCACTCCTTGTAGAAGGCGTTGCCGAGATCGTAATGCGCCGAGATGTTGCGCTTCGAACCGGTGCGTGTGTTCTCGTTGAACCAGTGGCGGATGCGCTGGACGGTGTTGATGAGCCAGCTGGCGCCGCCAGCGACGCGTTCGCCGATCGCCGAATTGACCACGAACAATTCCAGGAAGCTGGTGACGTCGGGGCTTTCCCAATCGCCGTCCATGTAGGATTCGGCAACGCCGATCGTACCGCCGGAAAAGGCGCGGCCTGGCAGGCGCCAGTTCTTGAGCACCAGCTCGGCGTCCGGGCCGGGCCCCTTGCCGCCAACCAGAACGGCGCGGCCATCCGGCATCCTGACCTTGAGCGAACCGCGCGGCAGGTTCATTGCCGCCGACAGCACCATGCGCGCCTTGGCGGGCAGGCCCTTGACGATCTCGGCGAAATTGAACTCGTCGAGCCTGACCGCTTCGCCCGGCGCTACGCTTTGATGGTCCCCGTCTGCCATTTCACGCCCCTGGATTTCCGTGGTGCCGGCGCAAATTGCCGGGTCACGGTTCTCTTGGATCATTCGCCAGGTTCGAAAGCCTTGCCTGTCCAGGTAGCTCCCAGTGCTTCCCAGTGAATGCCTGCCACAATCTTCCACGTGATGAGGGGGAACTTCAAGAGGCAGGCCACTGGCTGGGCTGTGCCACGTGGCGTCTGGCATCGGCGCCTTGCGTCAAGTTGCTGCTGTCCACGATCCAAAACGTCTATGGCCGTCGCAGCGCATGTGCGATAGCTTTAGCCATGCGTTATGTAATCGTCATTGCGGCAATCGCGTTTTTCCTGATCTGGGACGGTCTCTACAACCAGGGCCGGTATCTCGACATCTCGGTCAGGGAGCTCAACCACGTCGTGCGTTACGTGACCGGCAAGGCCTGAATTTCCCTCCCGAAGAGCGCAGCCTGGCGCGTCGCACGACGTGCCCGGCGCCGCGGGATTGGCACCCGCATCGTTTGGGGCGCGTCGCAAGGACGCGTGGCGCCATGAACGGTTGACGCGACGAAACCGCCGTCACAAAAGACCCCGGCATTCAGATCGAGGAGGCGGGATTGATCCGGCATATCGTTTTCTTCAGCGCGCGGCGCAAGGAGGTTGTGGAGGCGGTGCGCACCGGCCTGCTGGCGCTCGGCAAAATTCCGCATTCCAGTTTCTTCGAGGTCACTTTGAACACCAAGGTCGACCCGCTGTCGGATGAAATTGATGTCGTCGTCTACGCCGAGTTCGCCGACGACGCGGCGCTGGCCGCCTACAAGGCGCATCCGCTCTATGCGCAGACCACAGCCAAGGTCAAACCGTTACGCGAACTGCGCTATTCCGCCGATGTCGTCGCCGGCAGCTGATCCCGGGCGCGGTTCTGGATCTCGACAAGTGCCTGCGGCCGCCGACCGGAAACGGCCTTGAACCGCGCTCCCGAATGATGCACACCGCGCCCGATGACCGACAGACCAACCACCGGCACGCATCCGCTTGACCATCTCGTTCTGCCGACGCAGAACCTCGAGGTGGCGCGAGCCCGGCTCACTGCGCTGGGCTTCGTCGTTGCGCCGACCGGTGTCCATCCCTTTGGAACGGTAAACTGCTGCGTCTTCCTCGCCGACGGCACCTATCTGGAGCCGCTCGCGATTGGCGATGAGCAGGCAGCGATCGATGCGACGGCCGCCGGTAACGTCTTCGTCGCGCGCGATCGCCTCTATCGCGACAGCCGTGGCGATGAGGGGTTTTCGGCTGTGGTCCTGGCGACCGACAATGCCGATGCCGACCATGCACGCTTTGTCGGCGCCGGTCTGTCGGCGGGAGACATTCTGAGCTTTTCGCGCGCTTTCGCCGATACGTCGGGCAAGAGCGATATCGCATCGTTCAAGCTCGCCTTTGCTGCGACCCGCGGAGCAACCGACGCGTTCCTGTTTGCCTGTCAGCGGATCAATGCGCCTGACTTGGACCGTACGGCTTTGCAGGCCCACGCCAATGGCGCCACCGGCATTTTGGAGGTGGTGGCGATCAGCGACCAGCCCGCCGAACAGCATAGGCTGGTGTCCATCGCGGCGAACGATCCTGCTGCCAGCGGCGAGGGCGGGGCGTTTTTCCTGCCAAACGCAACCTTGAGCGTGCTCGACCCCAAATTCTTCACCGCTCGCTTTGGCATTCCGGCGGGTTCGTCCACGAAGCTGCGCTTCGCCGCGATCGTCTTTGCTGTCCGCAGCATCGATGCCACGTCGAGCCTGCTTGCAGCCAATGCTGTCCAGCACGATATAGCGGGCACTGATATTGTCGTGCGGCCGGCATCCGGACAGGGCGCGGCTTTCATCTTCCGGGAGATACAATGAACAAGCCCCAAGTGCCCAATTCGATGGCACCCAATTCGTCGGTAACGGTCGGTAATGTCGTGTTCGACAACAAGGCGGCTTTGGCGCTGATCGCCGGCCCATGCCAGTTCGAGTCGCGCCAGCATGCCTTCGACATGGCCGGCGCGCTGAAGGAACTGACTGCCAAGCTCGGCATCGGCCTCGTCTACAAGACCAGCTACGACAAGGCCAACCGCACCTCGCTGTCGGCAACGCGCGGCGCCGGCATGGACGCCGCACTTCCGGTCTTCGACGAGTTGCGCAAGGAATTTTCGCTCCCCGTGCTGACCGATGTCCACACCGAGGAACAGTGCGCGATCGTCGCGCCGCATGTCGATGTGCTGCAGATCCCAGCCTTTCTGTCGCGCCAGACCGACATGCTGGTCGCCGCCGCGAAAACGGGCAAGGTCATCAACGTGAAGAAGGGGCAGTTCCTCGCGCCCTGGGATATGAAGAATGTGGTCGCCAAGATCACCGGTTCCGGCAACGCCAATGTGCTCACTACCGAGCGTGGCGCGTCCTTCGGCTACAACACGCTGGTGTCTGACATGCGCGCGCTGCCTGTCATGGCCGAGATCGGCGCGCCGGTGATCTTCGACGCCACGCATTCGGTCCAGCAGCCAGGCGGGCAGGGCGGCTCGTCCGGTGGCGAGCGCCGCTTTGTCGAGACGCTGGCCCGTGCGGCCGTAGCCGTCGGTGTCGCCGGCGTCTTCATCGAGACCCATCAGGATCCTGACAATTCGACCTCTTCCGATGGGCCCAACATGCTGCCGCTGAAGGATATGCCGGCCCTCCTGGAAAGGCTGATGGCTTTCGACCGGATCGCGAAGGGCCGCTGAGCCCTGCGCTTCCTGCCGTGCTTGTGGTCGGGAGGGGCCGGTTGTACGCTTGGCCGGCAAATGCGTGTTGCCAGGAGGAAGCCGTGTCCGTCGCCCGCGTCACCGAAATCACCTCGTCGTCGAAGAAGAGCTTTCAGGACGCCATCGAGAAGGGAATCGCCCGCGCTGCGAAAACCCTGAAGAACGTGGAAGGCGCCTGGATCCAGGATCAGAAGATCGTCGTCGAGGACGGCAAGATCGTTGCCTATCGCGTCAACATGAAGGTGACTTTCATCCTCGCGGAGTGATTGGCCGACGCCGAAAAAGTCGGGAACTTTCACCCGCGCCCCTCATTGTCAAAGCAGAGTTCAACGACAACGAGGAGCAGATTATGACAACACAGACAGGCCACACCGAAGCCATAGCCGCTTCGCGCGTCATCGGCACGTCGGTCTACAATACTGAAGGCAGGAGCATCGGCAGCATCGAGGACATCATGCTCGACAAGACGTCGAACGGCATCATGTTCGCGGTGATCGGCTTTGGCGGTTTTCTCGGCATCGGCGAGAAGTACCACGCCATTCCCTGGGCCAGCCTCGACTACGACGAGAACAGGGGCGGTTATGTCGTGCCCTTCTCGAAGGAGCAGCTGAAAGCAGCACCCGCCTATTCGATCAACGAACTGGCCGGCGCGGATGGCGAGGCGGCGCGAGACGCATCCTATGAATATTACAAGGTCACGCCCTACTGGCACTGATGCAGCCACGATCAAAAAGGGCCCCGTCTCGACGGGGTCCTTTTTTATTCAACACGAACGCCTATTCGCTGGTGCTCAACGCCGACAAAGGCGCAAGGGCCTTTGGCGGCGATTGCTGTGTGTCGCACGACGTCAGCAACGCCGCCGCGATCAGGAACAAACTGACGATACCGCTTAACTCGGACATGGCGAAACTCCTCCTGTTTCGCCCCGCGCGACAACAGCCATAACCCGAAATGGATGTCCGGGCGCATGACTTATCATGACAGAAATTTGCGCTTCGTGAATCGGGCTGGTGGCACTATTCGGCCATGGCCGGATTGCCTTTTGCGTCGCTTTGGCTAAGACGGGCGCGACCTTTCGTCAGATCAATCGGGGACATCGCAATGACCGCCATCATCGACATTGTCGGACGTGAAATCCTGGACAGCCGTGGAAACCCGACCGTCGAGGTCGATGTCGTACTCGAAGACGGTTCGATGGGCCGCGCCGCGGTGCCGTCGGGCGCCTCGACCGGCGCCCACGAAGCCGTCGAGCTTCGCGACGGCGGCGCCCGCTATCTCGGCAAGGGCGTGCTCAAGGCCGTAGAGGCGGTCAATGGCGAGCTGTTCGAGGCGATCGGCGGCATGGAAGCCGAGAACCAGATCCATATCGACCAGACCATGATCGAGCTCGACGGCACGCCCAACAAGAGCCGGCTCGGCGCCAATGCCATTCTCGGCGTTTCGCTGGCGGTGGCGAAGGCTGCTGCCGACACGGCCGGCCTGCCGCTCTATCGCTATGTCGGCGGCACCAAGGCGCATATCCTGCCTGTGCCGATGATGAACATCATCAATGGCGGCGCCCATGCCGACAATCCGATCGACTTCCAGGAATTCATGATCCTACCGGTCGGCGCGCCGACTTTGCGCGAAGGCGTGCGCTGGGGCTCGGAAATCTTCCACACACTGCGCAAGAAGTTGAAGGATGCCGGCCACAACACCAATGTCGGCGATGAGGGCGGCTTTGCCCCGAACCTGAAGAGCGCGCCGGTGGCGCTCGATTTCATCATGGAATCGATCGAAAAGGCAGGCTTCAAGCCGGGCGAGGAAATCGCGCTTGGCCTCGATTGCGCCGCCACCGAGTTCTTCAAGGACGGCAATTACGTCTATGAAGGCGAGAAGAAGACGCGCGATCCCAAGGCCCAGGCCAAGTACCTCGCCAAGCTCGCCGCCGACTATCCGATCATCTCGATCGAGGACGGCCTTGCCGAGGACGACTGGGAAGGCTGGAAGTATTTGACCGACCTGATCGGCAAGAAGACGCAGCTGGTCGGCGACGACCTCTTCGTCACCAACACGGCGCGTCTACGCGACGGTATCCGCATGGGCGTTGCCAATTCGATCCTGGTCAAGGTCAACCAGATCGGCTCGCTGACGGAAACGCTCGATGCCGTCGAGACCGCGCACAAGGCCGGCTACACCGCTGTCATGTCGCACCGTTCGGGCGAAACCGAGGATTCGACCATTGCCGATCTCGCCGTCGCCACCAATTGCGGGCAGATCAAGACCGGTTCGCTCTCTCGCTCGGACCGCATGGCCAAATACAACCAACTGATCCGCATCGAGGAAGAGCTTGGCAAGCAGGCGAGTTACGCCGGCAAGTCGGTGTTGAAGGCCTGATCCGGGAATTCCAGGGAATGTGTAGGCGGGTCATTCGCTGCCGCCAACGCGCGTCACACGGCCTCGTGTGACGCGCTGCGCACCCTCGGTCCTGGCCCCATGAGCAAGCTTTGGGCGACATGCACTGCCGAGCTCGAACTGGAACGCTTCTGCTGTGGCGGGAAGCGCTCAAGCGCTTTCCGTGCGATGCACGCCTAGCGCCAACGAGAGGTCTGCAGTGATTTTCTGCATCATATCCGGCGAGTCTCGCTCGACACCGTAGACGAAGCCTGGGAAATCGAGCGGTTTCTGGTGAGACCAGATCGCTTCATGCTGGTCCGGAGGCAGAATCTGAGCTGGATTGCCGACGGCAATCCAGCCGATCGGTACGACCGTACCAGGTTCGAGGCGGGTACGCAGGTGAACGATGCCATTGATGCGGACTTCCGATCCGCGGCCTACGTGCGCACCATGGAACACCGCCGCGCCTGTAGCGACAAAAACGTCATCGCCGATTTCCGCGCCAACCACGTGGCTGTTAGGGCCTACAAGGCAATGGTTCCCCATGGTGCAAGGATGACTCGCTGTGGCCCGGATCACTGCATTTTCCAACACGATACAGTCGCGGCCAATGCGAATTGAGCCGCCCGCCTCCGCCACAAGGCGGGCGCCGTGCATGATCCGGCTGCCAGCGCCAATGACGACATCGCCACATACTGTGGCATCCGGGGCGACCCAAGCATCGGTGTCGATCGCAGGCGAATGCCCTGCATAAGAAACGATCATCGCTCGCTCTCCTCTCTCTCGATCTCAGCCGCGCGGCAGCCGATCGGGCAAATCTCATGCCCGCAAAGGTCATGCTCGCAGAGGCGACACGTTGTTCTCGCGAAAGCGCGGGAAGTCGTCGCGCCGGCAAGGATCTCGTCCAGCATGGAAGCAAAGTGCCGCCGCTTGTCCGGCCGCAGCGCAGACAGCAATCCGTCGAGCGCGGCGAGCCGAAGAGCTTGCATTTCCCTTACCTGGGCGTGGCCAGTCTCCGTCAGCGACAGCGGAGTGACGCGACCCACCGGGCTGCCACGCACTATCAGCGCCTGCCGTTCCAGGCCGTCGATCAAACGCACGGCTGTCGGTTGACTGACGCCGACGACCTCGGCGAGTTCTGTCGTCGTCAACCCGGGTTTGAAATGCAGCATCGACAGCACCGCCGCAGCACTTGGTGAAAGCTCTCTCAACGAGGCTTCCGTCCTGTCGCGAATCATGGCGCCGAGCGCGCCGAGTTTGTTGGCGTCCAATAAGTGCATAGCGTATGCATATGTTATTTCGGCAGAACGTCAACCGCTTTTCCGCATGCAAGCTGCACGACTGCAAAGGATTGAAAAAAAACGACGGCCGGATGCAACTTGCCGGGCCAGGTCATGCCCCGCTCGCCAAACCCCACGGCACGTAACCGTCCGTTAAGCACAATCGGGCGAAAAAGATGCGAGCCGCATGAGTTCGCGGCCGCGGGGATTCGGATCATGTGGACGCGTCAGCACAAGCAGAGAAATACCGGCCGGCTGATCATCCCCTCGCTTTGCGTGGTGTTTCTCGCCTATTTCGGCTTCCATGCCTATCACGGCGAGTTCGGCATCAATTCGAAATATCAGCTGGAAGCCCAGACCGTTGCTCTGCAGGCTCAGCTTGATGCGATCAAGGCGCGCCGGATGGAACTCGAACGGCGCGTTCGGCTGATGCATGACGGCACGCTGGAGAAGGACATGCTTGACGAACAGGCGCGCAGGGCGCTCAATCTGTCCCAGGCCGATGAAATCACCATCATGCTGCCGGCTTCGTCGAAATAACTGAATTTCAGTTAATCGGCAATATTTTCAATGATTTTAATCGCTTAGGCGCATGCCAGCTATGCAAATTCGTCATGGCGCAACGCTCTAACGCGTGTTAGCCTTGCATAAATCGGTGGGGAGAGCTGATCTTCCCAGGGCGGATTTCATCCTGCCCTAATGTCCGCAAAGAGACGCCAACAGGGAGTGATGCATGGCCACCGCAGCCAGAAAAGCGCCTGCCAAATCCAAATCCGAAGCCAAATCAGGGCTTTCCGCGCCCAAACCTGCCGAATTCACCAAGGATGAGGAGCTTGCCGCGTATCGGCACATGCTGCTCATCCGCCGCTTCGAGGAAAAGGCCGGCCAGCTCTACGGCATGGGCTTCATCGGCGGCTTCTGCCATCTCTATATCGGCCAGGAAGCTGTCGTCACCGGCATGAAGATGGCGCTGATCGATGGCGACCAGATGATCACGGCCTATCGTGACCACGGCCACATGCTGGCCATGGAGCTTTCCCCGCGCGGCGTCATGGCCGAACTGACCGGACGCCGTGGCGGCCTATCCAGGGGCAAGGGCGGCTCGATGCACATGTTCTCCAAGGAAAAGCATTTTTACGGCGGCCACGGCATTGTCGGCGCGCAGGTGTCGCTCGGCACGGGCTTGGCGTTCGCCAACCGCTACCGCGACAACAACAACGTTTCGCTGACCTATTTCGGCGACGGCGCCGCCAACCAGGGCCAGGTCTATGAAAGCTTCAACATGGCCTCGCTGTGGAAGCTGCCGGTGATCTACATCATCGAGAACAATCGCTACGCCATGGGCACCTCGGTGTCGCGCTCGTCGGCCGAAACCAATTTTTCGCATCGTGGCGCCTCGTTCAAGATTCCCGGCATTCAGGTCGACGGCATGGATGTGCGCGCGGTCAAATCCGCCGGCGATCAGGCGACCGAATGGTGCCGCGGCGGCAACGGGCCGATCATTCTCGAAATGCAGACCTATCGCTATCGTGGTCACTCGATGTCCGACCCGGCGAAATACCGCTCGAAGGAAGAAGTGCAGAAGATGCGCTCCGAGCATGACCCGATCGAACAGGTCAAGGCGCGGTTGACCGAGAAGAAATGGGCGACCGAGGACCAACTCAAGGCCATCGACAAGGAGGTTCGCGACATCGTCGCCGACGCCGCCGAATTTGCCCAGAACGATGCGGAGCCGGATCCGTCCGAGCTCTGGACCGATATCGTATTGTAAGGGAGGGCCAGGACATGCCGATCGAAATTCTCATGCCCGCGCTCTCGCCGACCATGGAAGAGGGCAATCTTTCCAAGTGGTTGAAGAACGAGGGCGACAAGGTCGTCGCCGGCGACGTCATCGCCGAGATCGAGACCGACAAGGCGACGATGGAAGTCGAAGCCGTCGACGAAGGCACGCTTGCCAAGATCGTGGTTCCCGCCGGCACCGAAGGCGTCAAGGTCAACGCGGTGATCGCCGTGCTTGCGGTTGACGGCGAAGACACCGACAAGGCCGGCGAAGGTATTGGCGACGAGCCCGCCAAGGCTGAAACGGCTGCGCCGGCGCCAACTGCGGCGAAGAACGAGGCCGCGGCACCTGTCGCGGCGGCGCCGAAGACCGAGATTGCCGCTGACCCGGATGTCCCCGCGGGCACCGAGATGGTCTCGACCACGGTGCGCGAAGCACTGCGCGATGCCATGGCCGAGGAAATGCGCCGCGACGGCGATGTCTTCGTCATGGGCGAGGAGGTCGCCGAATACCAGGGCGCCTACAAGATCACCCAAGGGTTGCTGCAGGAGTTCGGGCCGCGTCGCGTCGTCGACACGCCGATTACCGAGCATGGGTTTGCAGGCGTCGGCGTCGGTGCGGCGATGGCCGGGTTGAAGCCGATCGTCGAGTTCATGACCTTCAACTTCGCCATGCAGGCGATCGATCAGATCATCAATTCGGCCGCCAAGACGCTCTACATGTCCGGCGGCCAGATGGGCGCGCCGATCGTGTTCCGCGGACCGAACGGGGCTGCTGCCCGCGTCGCAGCCCAGCACTCGCAGTGTTACGCCGCGTGGTACAGCCACATTCCTGGCCTGAAGGTGGTGATGCCGTATACGGCCGCCGACGCCAAGGGTCTGCTCAAGGCAGCCATCCGCGACCCGAACCCGGTCATCTTCCTCGAGAACGAAATCCTCTACGGCCAATCCTTCGACGTGCCGAAGCTTGATGATTTCGTGCTGCCGATCGGCAAGGCCCGCATCCACAAGCAAGGCAAGGATGTCACCATCGTTTCCTTCGGCATCGGCATGACCTACGCGGTCAAGGCCGAAGCCGAACTGCGCGGCATGGGCATCGACGCCGAGATCATCGATCTGCGCACCGTCCGCCCGCTCGACCTCGACACCATCATCGCTTCGGTCAAGAAGACCAACCGGCTTGTCGTGGTCGAAGAAGGCTATCCGCAGAGCTCGGTCGGCGACCATATCGCCAACCAGGTGTCGCAGCGCGCCTTCGATTTTCTCGACGCACCGGTCATCACCATTGCCGGCAAGGATGTGCCGATGCCTTATGCGGCCAACCTCGAAAAGCTGGCCTTGCCGAATGTCGGCGAGGTCATCGAGGCAGTCAAAGCCGTCACGTATCGCTGAACCGGCCGGGAGGACAAAATGCCAATCAACATCACCATGCCGGCGCTCTCGCCCACGATGGAAGAGGGCAATCTGTCGAAGTGGCTGGTCAAGGAAGGCGATAAGGTTTCGCCGGGCGATGTCATCGCCGAGATCGAGACCGACAAGGCGACGATGGAGGTCGAGGCTGTCGACGAGGGCACGGTCGCCAAGCTCGTCGTTCCCGCCGGCACCGAAGGCGTCAAGGTCAACGCGCTGATCGCCGTGCTTGCCGCTGAGGGCGAGGATGCGGGCGCCGCCGCGAAAAGCGGTGGCGGTACCGCACCGGCGAAAGCCGAAGCGCCGAAAGCGGACGCTCCCCAGGCTGAGGCACCAAAGGCTGAGGCACCAAAGGCTGAACCTGCTGCCGCAGCCGCTCCGAAGGCAGAGCCGGCTCCGGTCGCCAATGGCCATGCGACTGGCGAGCGCACCTTCGCATCGCCGCTCGCACGCCGTATCGCCAAGGAAGCCGGCGTCGATGTGTCAGCCGTGACCGGCACCGGCCCGCATGGCCGCGTGGTGAAGGCCGATGTCGATGCCGCGATTGCCGGTGGCGGGGCCAGGGCTGAGCCCGCCGCCAAGGCTCCTGCCGGTGCACCTGCCGCCGCTGCTCCGGCGGTGAAAGCGATGTCGGACGACCAGGTGCTGAAGCTGTTTGAACCCGGCTCCTACGAACTCGTCCCGCACGACAACATGCGCAAGACCATTGCGCGCCGGCTGGTCGAGGCCAAGTCCACCATCCCGCATTTTTATCTCACGCTCGACTGCGAACTCGATGCGCTGCTGGCATTGCGCACGCAGATCAATGCCGCGGCCCCGATGAAGAAGACGGAGAAGGGCGAGGTGCCCGCCTACAAGCTGTCGGTCAACGACATGGTCATCAAGGCAATGGCGATGGCGCTGAAGGCGGTGCCGGATGCCAATGCCTCATGGACCGAAAGCGCCATGGTCAAGCACAAGCATGCCGATGTCGGCGTCGCCGTGTCGATCCCCGGCGGCCTGATCACGCCGATCATTCGGCATGCGGATGAAAAGACGCTGTCCACCATCTCCAACGAGATGAAGGACCTGGCCAGCCGCGCCCGCAGCCGCAAGCTGAAGCCGGAAGAGTATCAGGGCGGCACGACGGCCGTCTCCAATCTCGGCATGTTCGGCATCAAGGATTTTGCCGCTGTCATCAACCCGCCGCATGCGACGATCCTGGCGGTCGGCGCCGGCGAGGAGCGGGCGGTGGTCAAGAATGGCGAGATCAAAATCGCCACCGTGATGTCGGTGACGCTGTCGACCGACCATCGCGCGGTTGACGGGGCGCTCGGCGCGGAACTGCTCGTCGCCTTCAAGCGGCTGATCGAGAACCCGATGGGCATGCTGGTCTAGGAAAGGAAAAGGCTGTGCGGAAGTTCTTCACCAGCCTTTTCGCCTTTTTCATTTCCTGGTTTGCCGGCGGTCTGACGGCGCTGGGACTGGCCACCGCAACGGAAGCCCGGGAAGAATACATTCTGGTGTTCATGGCGTCCGCGCTTGTCACCATTGTCGTGACGATTGTGTTTTTCGTTGCGAAGTTTTTTTCGAATGCACCCGCGATCATCGACTCGTCGCCGGCCTGGTCTTGCCAAGCTTGGCCACGGTGCTGGTTCACTGGCTGTTCGTACGCTGGCGGTTGGGGCGCGGTTTGATGAATGCACAGGTGAACGCATGAAGACGGTGCTTTGCTACGGCGACTCGCTGACCTGGGGTTACAACGCCGAAGGCGGGCGTCATGCGCTGGAAGACCGCTGGCCAAGCGTCCTGCAGGCCGGCCTTGGCAGTGGCGTCCAGGTTATCGCCGACGGACTCAATGGCCGCACCACGGCCTTCGACGACCATCTGGCAGGTGCCGATCGCAACGGCGCGCGGCTGTTGCCGACGGTGCTGACGACGCATGCACCGATCGATCTGATCATCATCATGCTCGGCGCCAACGACATGAAGCCTTGGATCCACGGCAATCCGGTCGCGGCCAAGCAAGGCATCCAACGGTTGATCGACATCGTGCGTGGTCATGACTATCCGTTCGACTGGCCGGCGCCACAGATACTCATTGTGTCGCCGCCCGTTGTAAGCCGCACCGAAAATGCCGATTTCAGGGACATGTTTGCCGGCGGCGATGAGGCGTCGAAGCAGCTTGCCCCGCAATATGCGGCGCTCGCCGACGAAGTCGGCTGCGGCTTCTTCGATGCCGGCACGGTGGCGCAAACCACACCGCTCGACGGCGTCCATCTCGATGCCGAAAACACGCGAAACATCGGCAAGACGCTGACATCGGTCGTGCGCGTCATGCTGGAATTGTGACTGAAGGAGAAAATCCGTGGCTGAGAACTACGACGTCATCATCATCGGCTCCGGCCCCGGCGGCTATGTCACGGCGGTGCGTTCCGCCCAGCTCGGCTTCAAGACGGCGATCGTCGAGCGCGAGCATCTTGGCGGCATCTGCCTCAACTGGGGCTGCATTCCGACCAAGGCGCTGCTCCGCTCGGCCGAGATCATGCACTATTCCGACCATCTGAAGGACTATGGCCTGAAGCTCGACGGCAAGGTCAGCGTCGACACCTCGGCCGTCGTTGATCGCTCGCGCAAAGTCTCGCTGCGGCTCAATGGCGGCGTTGCCTTCCTGATGAAGAAGAACAAGGTCGACGTCATTTGGGGCGAAGCCAAGCTGTCGAAACCCGGCGAGGTCGTCGTCTCCAAGACGGCCAAGAAGCCGATGGAACCGCAGCCGCCGGTGCCGAAGGGCGTCAAGGGCGAGGGCACCTACACCGCCAAGCACATCATCCTGGCGACCGGCGCGCGGCCGCGCGCGCTGCCCGGCATCGAGCCGGACGGCAAGCTCATCTGGACCTATTTCGAGGCCATGGTGCCAAAGGAGATGCCGAAATCGCTGCTGGTGATGGGCTCGGGCGCCATCGGCATCGAATTTGCTTCCTTCTACCGCACCATGGGCGCCGAGGTGACGGTGGTCGAGCTGTTGCCGGCGGTGATGCCGGTCGAGGACGCCGAAGTCTCGAAATTCGCGCAAAAACAGTTCGAGAAGCAAGGCATGAAGATCATTCTCGAAGCCAAGGTGACCAAGGTCGAGAAGGGCGCCAACTCGGTCACCGCGCATGTCGAGATGAAGGACGGCAAGGTCGAGAAGATCACCGCCGACCGCATGATCTCGGCCGTCGGCGTCCAGGGCAATATCGAGAATCTCGGCCTTGAAGCGCTCGGCGTGAAGACCGACCGCGGCTGCGTCGTCGTCGACGGCTACGGCAAGACGAACGTACCCGGCATCTACGCCATTGGCGATGTCGCCGGCCCGCCCATGCTTGCCCACAAGGCCGAGCATGAGGGCGTCGTGTGCGTGGAAAAGATCGCCAACTTCCCCGGCGTGCACGCCATCGACAAGCTCAAGATCCCCGGCTGCACCTACTGCAATCCGCAGGTCGCCTCCGTCGGCCTGACGGAAGCCAAGGCCAAGGCCGAAGGCAAGGATATCCGCGTCGGCCGCTTCCAGTTCGCCGCCAACGGCAAGGCGATCGCGCTTGGCGAGGATCAGGGCTTCATCAAGACCATCTTCGACAAGAAGACCGGTCAGCTGCTCGGCGCCCATATGGTCGGCGCCGAGGTGACCGAACTGATCCAGGGCTTTGTCGTCGCGATGAACTTGGAGACGACCGAGGAAGAGCTGATGCACACCATCTTCCCGCATCCGACGCTGTCGGAGATGATGAAGGAGAGCGTGCTCGACGCCTATGGCCGCGCGCTGAACGCATGATAGATTCGCCGCAAGAGACTCAGCCGCGAAAGCCGCAGGAGTTCGACGGCAAGGCAGCTCGTTTCCGCATGCATTTTTACGCGCGCAAGGAGAAGGCATATGCACTTGAACGGCGTGGGCTGGATCGCAGCCATCATTATCGGCGGCCTGGCAGGCTGGTTCGCCGAAATGGTCATGAAGAGCAACACTGGCATTTTCATGAACATTATCATGGGCATCGTTGGAGCGATCGTGTTGAACGCCATCCTGCAGGCGCTCAATTTCGGCCCGTTCGGAGTCGGCTGGACCGCCTATCTGATCACCGGCTTCATCGGTGCCTGCCTGCTGATCTGGGTCGGTCGCCTGGTGCGCCGCTAGTCGGTACCGTTCCCGGCTATGCGAAAACGGTTGTAGCGGCATGCGCCGCCGCTGCCTTTTTCTTTGCGCCGAAAAGTCCTAGATGACGATGAAGTGACGATCGCCGACGGGCGGTCGCGAGAAAAGCCAGGGTCCAGATGGTTACTGTCCTCGACACGATCGCCAACGCGCCACGGCTGCGGCACCCCGAGAAGGCGCACAAGCCCGACCAGGAGGTGTTGCGCAAGCCGGACTGGATTCGCGTCAAGGCGCCGGTCTCCAAGGGCTATGCCGAGACACGCGAGATCGTCAAATCGCACAAGCTGGTGACGGTCTGCGAAGAGGCTGGTTGCCCCAACATCGGCGAGTGCTGGGACAAGAAGCACGCCACCTTCATGATCATGGGCGAGATCTGCACGCGCGCCTGCGCCTTCTGCAATGTCGCCACCGGCATTCCGACCGCACTCGACCCCGACGAGCCGGCCCGCGTCGCGCATGCCGTCAGGCAGATGGGGCTGAACCACGTCGTCATCACCTCCGTCGACCGCGACGATCTTGCCGATGGCGGTGCGCAGCACTTTGCCGATGTCATCCGCGCGATCCGCGCGGCAACGCCGTCGACGACGATCGAAATCCTGACGCCTGATTTCCTGCGCAAGGACGGCGCGCTGGAGATTGTGGTGGCGGCCAAGCCCGACGTCTTCAACCACAATCTCGAAACCGTGCCGTCGAATTATCTGAAGGTTCGGCCGGGTGCCCGCTATTTCCACTCGATCCGGCTGTTGCAACGGGTCAAGGAACTCGATCCGTCGATCTTCACCAAGTCCGGCATCATGGTCGGCCTGGGCGAGGAGCGGAATGAAATCCTGCAGCTGATGGACGATCTGCGCACGGCCAATGTCGACTTCATGACCATCGGCCAGTATCTGCAGCCGTCGAAGAAGCACCATCCGGTGATCCGCTTCATCACGCCCGAAGAGTTCAAGTCCTTCGAGACGATCGGCCGGACCAAGGGTTTCCTGCTGGTGGCATCGAGCCCGCTGACGCGCTCATCGCACCATGCCGGCGACGATTTCGCCCGGCTGCGCGCGGCGCGGGAAGCACAGCTTCAGAAGTCGGTCTAGCGCTGGTTGAATGCCGAAATTCGAAGCCACCCGCCGCGTCGCCCATACGCCGCAACAGATGTTTGCGCTGGTAGCCGATGTCGAGGCCTATCCGCAATTCCTGCCGCTTTGCGAAGCGCTGACGGTACGCTCGCGCAAGGAGCGTGACGGACGTACCGTTCTGCTGGCCGACATGAGCATCGGCTACAAGGCGATCCGCGAGACCTTCACCACGCAGGTGCTTTTGAAGCCCGACGAGAACGCCATCGACGTGAAGTATATCGATGGTCCGTTCAAATATCTGAGCAATGTCTGGCGTTTCGAGCCCGATGGCGCCGGCTGTGCCGTTCGCTTCTTCATCGACTATGAGTTCAAGAGCCGTATCCTGGGCGCGCTGATGGGCACCATGTTCGACCGTGCCTTCCGCATGTTCGCCGAGGCTTTCGAAAAGCGTGCCGACGTCATCTATGGCGTCGCGTCGTCGACCTAAATCCGGCCAAGCGCTCGCAGCCCAAGCTCCAGGGCGTGCCCGACCGTCTCACGGCGGATGAAATCGCGGCCCTTATCTGCAAACTGCCTGTGTTCGGCCGTCACGGTTTGGCCTTCCAGTCCGACGCCGAACCACACCAGGCCGACAGGCTTCTGCGACGAACCGCCGCCTGGCCCGGCGATGCCGGTGACCGCAAGGGTTAGTCCCGCTCGCGAACGGGCAAGTGCTCCGGCCGCCATCTCGATCGCCGTCTCGCGGGACACCGCGCCATGCGCCTCGAGCGTCGCCGCTGAAACGCCAAGCATGTCCATCTTGGCGTCGTTGGAATAGGTGATGAAGCCGCGATCGACCACGGCCGAGGAACCGGCAATGTCGGTCAGCGCGGCGATGATCATGCCGCCGGTGCAGCTTTCCGCCGTCGCCACCATGATGCCGCGTTCGCGGCAGGCCTCGAACAGGGCAATGGCCAGTTCGGCGTTGCTCATTCCGGCACCTCGCCGGGGAACACCACGCTGGCGGTGGCGATCGCCGCAATGCCTTCTTCACGACCGACAAAGCCCAATTTTTCGTTGGTTGTCGCCTTGATCGAGATACGGTCGGCGGAAATCCCCAGCATCCGCGACAGGGCTGCCGTCATCGCCTCGCGATGCGGCCCGACGCGCGGCGCCTCGCAGATCAATGTGACGTCGGCATTGGCGATGCGTCCGCCGCGCTCGCGCACCAGCTTCGCCGCGTGTTCGACGAAGATCCGCGACGCCGCACCTTTCCACTGCGGATCGGATGGCGGAAAATGCGTGCCGATGTCGCCGGCGCCGCAGGTTGCCAGCAGGGCGTCGGTCAAGGCGTGCAGGCCGACATCGGCATCGGAATGACCGGACAGTTTCTTGTCATGTGGAATGGCGACGCCGCACAGTGTGACGTGATCGCCGGGCTCAAAGGCGTGGACATCGTAGCCGTTGCCGGTGCGGATGTCGGGGAAATGCGTGCGTTCGCTGGAAAGCCGCTGGTGCGCCATGGCGATGTCCCGTGCCCAGGTGAGTTTGACATTGTCCGGCGAGCCCGGAACGAGATTGACTGGAATCTGCGCCCATTCGGCGATGGCCGCGTCATCGGTGAAATCCAGCCTGCCCAGTTGGTAGGCCCTGTCGTGCGCGGCAAGGATCGGCCCGTAGGGAAAACCTTGCGGCGTTTGCGCCGCGTGCAGCCCGCTGCGGGAAACGGTCTCCGCGACCACGCCGGCGGCCGACTCGCGCTTCAGCGTGTCGGCGACGGGCAGGGCGGGCAACGCCCCCTCGTTCTCGCCGATGGCGGCGATGGTGCGGTCGATCAACTCCGCATCGACGAACGGGCGGACGGCGTCGTGAATCAGAACCTGGCCCGGCGCGTGTTCCTTCAGCGCCAGCAGCCCGAGCCGAACGGACTCCTGCCTGGTCGGTCCGCCAATGATGGCAGTGACGCGCTGTGCCTGTGCGCCCGCTGCTTGCCGGAACAATTCGTGGTCGTCGGCATGAATGGCGACAACGATCCGGCCAGTTCGCGGATGGGTCAGAAACATCTCCAGCGTGTGCGCAATGACAGCGCGGCCGCCAATGTTCTGGTACTGCTTGGGTCCGTTGGCCTGCCCGGCACGAGCGCCGCGGCCGGCGGCGACGATCACCACCGCAACCCCACCTGTCGCGCTCGAGTTTTCACTTCCGTCAGTCATGGCGATTGGCTTAGCGCACGATCCCCAAAAGTGTAATTGGTTTTCCGAAAAGATCGTGCGTCAAATATGAACTCAAAGCCTCCTTCACACGGCATGAAGGACGCGCGGCGCCTTGGCCACGGCAAATCCCCAAGGCTCTGGAATTTTCCCAATTGCGCCTCAATGTGACGTCATTCCGCGTTGCACATTGCCGCTGATATGGCTAGAGAATGTGCAACGAATGGACATGCTTGGTTTTTGTGCATGGTTAACTCAACCAGATTGGCCGCGCCTTTGAACGTCGGCGGCGTGGAAATCCGCAACCGCGTATTCCTCGCGCCGATGTCGGGAATCACCGACGAGCCCTTCCGGCAGCGCGCCCATGCGCATGGCGCGGGCCTGGTCGTGTCCGAAATGGTGGCAAGCGGCGAACTCGCCAAGGGTAGGGCCGGCTTCGACCTGCGCATACGGCATTCCGGCCTGCCGGTCCATATGGTGCAGCTAGCCGGCCGCGAAGCGATCCACATGGCCGAAGGCGCACGGATTGCCGCAGGCGAGGGCGCCGACATCATCGACATCAACATGGGCTGCCCGGCCAAGAAGGTCACCGGTGGTTATGCCGGCTCGGCATTGATGCTGGATCTTGACCATGCGCTGTCGCTGATCGAGGCTGTGGTCGGCGCGGTCAAGGTGCCGGTGACGGTCAAGATGCGGCTCGGCTGGGACGAAGGCGCGTTCAATGCGCCCATCCTCGCGCGCCGTGCCGAGCAGGCGGGCGTCAAGATGGTGACGGTGCACGGCCGCACGCGCTGCCAGTTCTACCAGGGCAAGGCCGACTGGCGTGCCATCGCCCGTGTCAAGGAAGCCGTGTCCATTCCGGTCGTTGCCAATGGCGATGTCTGTTCCCCGGCCGAGGCAGCCGCCATTCTCGACCAATCGGGCGCCGATGCTGTGATGGTCGGCCGCGCGCATTACGGCGCGCCCTGGATCGCCGGTGGCATCGCGGCAGCTGCGGCGGGCCAAACGGCGGCCAACGTGCCGCAGACTCCCGCGGCTCTGGCCGACTATGTCGTCGGTCACTACGAGGACATGCTGGCGCTTTATGGCGTCGAGAGCGGTTTGCGCCAGGCGCGCAAGCATCTGGGCTGGTATCTCGATCACCATGCCGTTGGCGTCGCCGACGAAGACCGAAAGGCTATCCTGACGACGTTCGATCCGGCTCGCGTCATTGCCTTGCTGCGCAATGTGTTTTCGCGCGATCCGCAACCCTTGAGCCTGCGGAGCGCCGCATGAACGCCACCGCTGGCCAGGGAACTGAAATGGTGGATGCCGCCCAGATCGTCCTCAACACCATCCGCCGCCCGGTGATCATGATCAGCGAGGACGGGTTCATCACCTTCGCCAATGCCGATGCCGAGGATTTCTTTCGCTCCAGCGCGACCATGCTGGCGCGCAACACGCTGGCCAAGCTCGTCCCCTTCGGCAGTCCGCTGCTGACCCTGGTCGATCAGGTGCGCGAGCGTCGGGCTCCGGTCAACGAGTATCGGGTCGATGTGTCGTCGCCACGCCTCGGCATCGAGAAGGTCGTCGATCTCTATGTCGCGCCAGTGTCGGAATTCCCGGGCTCCGTCGTGGTCATGTTCCAGGAACGGTCGATGGCCGACAAGATCGACCGGCAGATGACGCATCGCGGTGCCGCACGCTCTGTGACCGGCCTGGCAGCGATGCTCGCCCACGAGATCAAGAACCCGCTCTCCGGCATCCGCGGCGCCGCGCAACTGCTCGAGCTGTCCGCCTCCGATGAAGACCGCGCTCTGACCCGGCTGATCACCGACGAGACGGACCGCATCGTCTCGCTGGTCGATCGCATGGAGGTGTTTTCCGACGAGCGGCCGATCGATCGCTACCCCGTCAACATCCATGTCGTACTCGACCATGTGAAGGCGATCGCAAAGAACGGTTTTGCGAAGAAAATCAAGATATTGGAGGACTATGATCCATCATTGCCTCCGGTATTCGCCAATCGCGACCAGCTGATCCAGGTGTTCCTGAACCTGGTCAAGAACGCCGCCGAGGCTATCGGCAGCGACCCGCATGGCGAGATCGTGCTGTCGACCGCCTTCCGGCCTGGCATCCGCGTTTCGGTTCCAGGCACGCAGGACCGCGTGTCGCTGCCGCTCGAATTCTGCGTGCGCGACAATGGCTCCGGTGTCTCGGAGGATATACTGCCGATCCTGTTCGATCCCTTCATCACCACCAAGCCGAACGGCTCGGGGCTGGGCTTGGCGCTGGTCGCCAAGATCGTCGGCGAGCATGGCGGCATCATCGAATGCGAATCGACCCCGCGCGGGACCACCTTCCGCATCCTGATGCCGGCCTGGAAGGAAACGCCGTTCGGCCCTGAAGAAGACGGTGAAGGAGACCGCAAATGACCGCTCGCGGCAATATTCTCGTCGCCGATGACGATGCGGCGATCCGCACCGTGCTCAACCAGGCTCTCTCTCGCGTCGGCCACGAGGTGCGCGTCACGTCCAACGCCTCGACCTTGTGGCGCTGGGTGGCGGCGGGCGAAGGCGACCTTGTCATCACCGACGTCGTCATGCCGGACGAGAACGCCTTCGACATGCTGCCGCGCATCAAGAAGGCGCGGCCAGAGCTGCCCGTGATCGTCATGAGCGCCCAGAACACGTTCATGACGGCGATCCGTGCATCCGAGACCGGTGCCTATGAATATCTGCCGAAACCGTTCGATCTGACCGAACTGCTCAATATCGTCAACCGGGCGCTGTCGGAGCCCCGCCGGCCGAAAATCGATGCGCGGCCCGACGAGCAGCCCGAAACGATGCCGCTGGTCGGCCGGTCGGCGGCCATGCAGGACATCTATCGCATGCTGGCGCGCATGATGCAGACCGACCTGACGGTGATGATCTCGGGCGAATCCGGCACCGGCAAGGAACTGGTGGCGCGCGCGCTGCATGAATATGGCCGCCGTCGCGGCGGACCGTTCGTTGCCATCAACATGGCGGCGATCCCGCGCGACCTGATCGAATCGGAACTGTTCGGCCACGAGAAGGGCGCTTTCACCGGCGCCCAGAACCGCTCCACCGGCCGCTTCGAGCAGGCCGAGGGCGGCACGCTGTTCCTCGACGAGATCGGTGACATGCCGATGGAGGCGCAGACGCGCCTGCTGCGTGTCCTGCAGCAGGGCGAATACACGACGGTCGGCGGCCGCACGCCGATCAAGACGGATGTGCGCATCGTCGCCGCCACCAACAAGGATCTGCGTACCCTAATCAACCAGGGATTGTTCCGCGAGGATCTGTTCTATCGTCTCAATGTCGTTCCGCTGAGGTTGCCGGCGCTGCGCGAGCGCTCCGAGGACGTGCCCGATCTCGTGCGCCACTTCTTCAAGCTCGGCGAAATGGAAGGGCTGCAGACCAAGCGTATTTCATCCGGCGGCATCGAACTGATGAAGCGCTACCCGTGGCCAGGCAATGTGCGCGAACTGGAAAACCTGGTTCGCCGGCTGGCCGCGCTCTATTCACAGGATGAGATCTCCGCCGAAATCATCGAGGCGGAGCTGAAGACCGGCGAGCGCCCCGTGGTCCCCGGCGGCGGCAACCTCATTCCCGACGACCTTTCCATCGGCCAGGCGGTGGAGCATTTCCTGCAGCGCTATTTCGCCTCGTTTGCCGGCGAATTGCCGCCAGCCGGGCTCTACCAGCGCATCCTGTCCGAAGTCGAATATCCGCTGGTCCTGGCCTCGATGACGGCAACCCGCGGCAATCAGATCAAGGCTGCGGAACTGCTGGGGCTGAACCGCAACACGCTGCGCAAGAAGATTCGCGAACTGGGCGTCAACGTCTATAAATCGTCGCGGCCGGGCTGAGTGCTGGTCTGACGCACTCTTTTCAGGGGACTGAGCGGCGAAAGATTTCCGCCATTGTCACACTTGTTGCATAATCGCCACAATGCGTTGCATAGATCGGACGCAATCATTGGCTCCCAGACGGCGACATGGCTCCGCAGGCACCTGTACTCAACCAACCGCTATTCAGCGAACCCGGCGCGCGCGACGGACGCCGCTTGCTGGCGCTGCCCGGCGTGGTGGCGGTCGTCGGCGCGCTGGTCATGGCGGCCATTTCATTCACTATCCTGGTCGGCGCGACGCCGATCGCGCCTGACGCCAGGACGACCTGGGCGCTGATCGCGCTTAACGCCGCTTTCGTGCTGTTCCTCATGGCGCTGGTCGGGCGCGAGGTGCATCGCATCGTCATGGCGCGCCGGCATGGCAAGGCGGCCTCGCGGCTGCATGTGCGCATCGTTGCCATGTTCGCGCTGGTTGCCGCCATTCCCGCCATCATGGTGGCCATTATCGCCTCGATCACGCTCGATATCGGCCTCGATCGCTGGTTCGAGATTCGCACCAAGACGATCGTCAATTCCTCGTTATCGATCGCCGATGCCTATGTTCAGGAAAATGCCCGCAACTTGCAGGGCACGACGCTGTCGATGGCCTATGATCTCGACGCGTCGCGAACACTCTACGGCCTTGATCGCACAGGCTTTCTCGACCTCCTGAACAAGGAGGCGGTGGGCCGGTCGCTGGCCCATGCGGCGCTGATCAAGCCCGACGGTTCGTTCGTCATGAGCGCGCAGACCGATGCCGATTTCGCCATGCCGGAACCGCCGGAAGGCGCGGTCAGCAGCGCCACCGACGGCAAACCGGTGCTGATAGAGCCGCGCACCCGCAACATCATGGGCGCCATCGTCAAGCTGCGCGAGATCGAGGGCCTCTACCTCTACACCATCCGCCTTGTCGATCCCGAGGTGATCAAGGCGCGGCAGATCGTCAGGTCCAACACCGACGAGTATCGCAATCTCGAAGACAACAGGCGCACCTCGCAAGTGGCCTTCGCGCTGCCCTATCTGTCGCTGACGCTGATCATCATCTTGTCGGCAATCTGGACCGGCATCGCGGTCGCCGACCGTCTCGTGCGGCCGATTCGCCAGCTTATCGGCGCCGCCGACGAGGTGGCGACAGGCAATCTGGACGTCGCGGTTCCGGTCAGGCCTTCCGACGGCGACGTCGCCTCGCTGGGCGACACCTTCAACAAGATGCTGCTGGAGCTCAAATCGCAACGCAACGAGATCCTGTCGGCAAAGGACCTGATCGACGAACGGCGGCGCTTTTCCGAAGCCGTGCTTGCCGGTGTCACCGCCGGCGTCATCGGCGTCGATCCCTACGGCATCGTCACCATCGTCAACCGTTCAGCCGAATCGATGCTGGCCGTCTCCGCCAGTGCCGCACTCGGGCAGAACCTTTCCGCCATTCTGCCGCATGTTGGCCGTGTCTTCGAGATCGGTCGCCAGTCGGGCAAGCCCGTCTACCGAGAGCAGGTGACGTTTTTCCGCGCCGGGACCGAGCGTACTTTCAACGTGCAGATCACCGTCGAGGCGGGCGATGACGGCTCGGAGGAGAAATCCTACGTCGTGACCGTCGACGACATCACCGATCTGGTCCAGGCGCAGCGTTCTTCCGCCTGGGCCGATGTGGCGCGGCGCATCGCCCACGAGATCAAGAACCCGCTGACGCCGATCCAGCTTTCGGCCGAGCGCATCAAGCGCCGCTATGGCAAGGTCATCACCGAAGACCGTGAGGTTTTCGACCAATGCACCGACACCATCATCCGGCAGGTCGAGGACATCGGCCGGATGGTCGACGAATTCTCCGCCTTCGCGCGCATGCCCAAGCCCGAGATGAAAGCCATCGATCTGCGCGAATCGCTGCGTGAGGCGTCCTTCCTGGTCGAAGTCAGCCGCGCCGACATCACCTTCGAGCGGATTTTCGGCAACGAACCGCTCAAGGGCACGTTCGACAGCCGCCTTTTGGCGCAGGCTTTCGGCAATGTGATCAAGAACGCCGCCGAGGCGATCGACGGACTGGAACAAAAGGACGGCTCGCACGGCATAATCCGGATTCAAGCCGGCCGTCAGAATGGCGCGATTCGAATCGACGTCATCGACAATGGCAAAGGCCTGCCGCGGGAGAATCGCCAACGGTTGCTCGAGCCCTATATGACCACGCGCGAGAAGGGCACCGGGCTTGGTCTCGCTATCGTCAAGAAGATCGTGGAGGACCATGGCGGCAGGCTGGAACTTCATGATGCGCCTGCAGACTTCCATGGTGGCCGCGGGGCGATGATCAGCATCATCCTGCCGCCCGCGGCCGTCACGCCGTTGCGCGGCGAAGGCAAGACGGAACACGAAAGAGAAACTGAAAAGGTCGGTAATGGCGTCTGATATTCTCATCGTCGATGACGAGGAAGACATCCGCGAGCTCGTCGCAGGCATACTGAGCGACGAAGGTCACGAAACCCGTACGGCATTTGACGCCGACAGCGCGTTGGCGGCCATAGCCGATCGGGCGCCGAGGTTGATTTTCCTCGACATCTGGCTGCAGGGCTCGCGCCTGGACGGCCTGGCGCTGCTCGACGAGATCAAGACCATGCATCCCACTCTGCCGGTGGTGATGATCTCCGGTCACGGCAACATCGAAACGGCGGTCTCGGCCATCCGCCGTGGCGCCTACGATTTTATCGAGAAGCCGTTCAAGGCCGACAGGCTGATCCTCATCGCCGAGCGTGCGCTCGAAACCTCGAAGTTGCGGCGCGAGGTTTCCGACCTCAAGCAGCGCAGCGGCGAAACCTTCGACCTGATCGGCATGTCGTCGGCGATGAGCCAACTGCGCCAGACCATCGAGCGCGTCGCGCCGACCAACAGCCGTGTGATGATCATCGGCCCGTCCGGATCAGGCAAGGAACTGGCGGCGCGCGCCATCCACACGCTGTCGGCCCGCAAGGGCGGGCCGTTCGTGACCCTGAGCGCTGCCAACATCACGCCCGAGCGCATGGAGATCGAACTGTTCGGTACCGAATCGAACGGTGTCGAGCGCAAGGTCGGCGCGCTGGAAGAAGCCCATCGCGGCATCCTCTACATCGATGAAGTGGCCGACATGCCGCGCGAGACGCAGAACAAGATCCTGCGTGTGCTGGTCGAGCAGCAGTTCGAGCGGGTAGGGGGCACCAAACGGGTCAAGGTCGATGTCCGCATCATCTCCTCGACCTCGCAGAACCTGGAAGCCATGATCGCCGACGGGCGTTTCCGCGAGGATCTCTATCATCGCCTGGCGGTGGTTCCGGTGATGGTGCCGGGGCTGGCCGAACGGCGCGAGGATATTCCCTATCTCGTCGACAATTTCATGAAGCAGATCGCCCGCCAGGCCGGCATCAAGCCGCGCCGTATCGGCGACGATGCGCTTGCCGTGCTGCAGGCGCACAATTGGCCGGGCAACGTGCGTCAGCTGCGCAACAATGTCGAGCGCCTGATGATCCTGGCGCGCGGCGACGACGTCGATGCGCCGATCACCGCGGACCTTCTGCCGTCCGAGATCGGCGATGTCATGCCGCGCACGCCGAATCAGTCCGACCAGCACATCATGGCGCTGCCGCTGCGCGAGGCGCGCGAACAGTTCGAGAAGGACTATCTGATCGCCCAGATCAACCGCTTTGGCGGCAACATCTCGAAGACCGCCGAGTTCATCGGGATGGAGCGCTCGGCGCTGCACCGCAAACTGAAGTCGCTGGGCGTCTGACGCGCGGGACCTGTGCTGAACAGCGCGTGGTCCAAGCATTTGCCGGTTACGGCGGCGGCGGAATCGCATAAGAAGGCCCGAGATTTTTCAGGGGTCGCCAATGCCGCGCATTGCCTATGTCAACGGGCGCTATGTCGCTCACGCGAACGCTTCCGTGCATATCGAGGATCGCGGTTATCAGTTCGCCGATGGCGTCTATGAGGTCTGCGAGGTGGCGCGCGGCTTCATCGTCGACATGCCGCGCCATCTTGCCCGGCTCAACCGCTCGCTGACCGAACTGTCGATTGCATGGCCGGTCGCGCGCAACGTGCTGCCGCTCATCCTGCGCGAAGTGGTCAACCGCAACCATGTCGTCAACGGCCTGGTCTATGTGCAGGTAACGCGCGGTGTCGCCAGCCGCGAGTTTGTGTTCCCGTCGGCGGACACCAAGCCGTCTTTGGTGGTCACTGCCAAAAAGGCCGATCCGGCGGCTGGAGCAAAGCGAGCCGAGACCGGGATCTCGATCATTACCGTGCCAGAGAATCGCTGGGACCGGGTCGATATCAAGACCGTCGGACTGCTGCCCAATGTATTGGCCAAGCAAAAAGCCAAGGAGGCCGGCGCGCAGGAGGCATGGTTCGTCGACCCCGAAGGCAACGTCAAGGAAGGCGGCTCGTCTAACGCCTGGATCGTCACCAGGGACGGCGTCCTGGTTACCAGACCGGCCGATCACGGCATCCTGCGCGGCATCACCCGCACGACCATGTTCGAGGTTGCGGCGAAGCTCGGCCTGAAGATCGAAGAGCGCGGTTTTTCCGTCGCCGAGGCCAAGGCGGCGCGCGAGGCGTTCATCAGTTCCGCCACGACGATCGCCATGCCGGTCGTGGCCATTGACGGCGATCCTGTGGCCAACGGGCACCCCGGCTCAGTGACACTTTCGTTACGGCAGGCCTTTTTTGACATTGCGGAAAAAAGTCCAGCCTGATAACCGCACAGGTGGAATGAACATCAATATATCTCGTTCTGCTTGTCGTTACTGACGACAAGACGGTGTTTGCGCGCTTGACATGTGCCCGACAATTTGGCGCATTGGCTTGCAAACCGAAGGGGATCGGCGAAAGACAAGAACAATGGCGGAACGATCGCAAAATCTTCAGGACCTGTTCCTGAATTCAGTTCGCAAGAGCAAGAACCCGCTCACCATCTTCCTCATCAACGGCGTGAAGCTGACCGGCGTGGTCACTTCGTTCGACAATTTCTGTGTGCTGCTGCGCCGCGACGGTCACTCCCAGCTCGTCTACAAGCACGCCATTTCCACGATCATGCCGAGCCAGCCGGTTCAGATGTTCGATGGCGAGGAAAGCCAGGGCGCCTGATTGGCACGTGAGAAGGACGCGGACGGCACGGTTCGCGGAAAACCAGCGCATCATCCCGGGACGGAAGCCAAGGGGCCGACCCGGGCTGTCGTCATTGTGCCTGTACTTACTCGTCAGCCGCGCGGCGACGACGACACCAACCGCCCGCGGCTGACGCGTTCGGCCGACGCTCGCCATGACGAGGCGATCGGCCTTGCGCGCGCCATCAATCTCGACCCTGTCCACACGGCTGTCGTGACGGTCAACGATCCGCGTCCAGCAACCTTGCTCGGCAGCGGCAAGGTCGAAGAGTTCGCCCAAATCGTCAAGGACAACGACGCCGAGCTGGTCATCGTCGACCATCCGCTGACCCCGGTGCAGCAACGCAATCTCGAGAAGGAACTGCATGCCAAGGTTCTGGACCGAACCGGGCTGATCCTAGAAATCTTTGGCGAGCGCGCCCGCACCAAGGAAGGCACGCTGCAGGTCGAGCTTGCCCATCTCAACTATCAGAAGGGCCGCCTGGTCCGCAGCTGGACCCACCTTGAACGCCAGCGCGGTGGCGCCGGCTTCCTCGGCGGTCCCGGCGAAACCCAGATCGAATCCGACCGGCGGCAGTTGCAGGAAAAGATCATCAAGCTGAAGCACGAGCTGGAAACGGTGCGTCGCACCCGCGACCTGCATCGCGCCAAGCGCAAGAAGGTGCCGTTCCCGGTGGTGGCGATCGTCGGCTACACCAATGCCGGCAAGTCGACGCTGTTCAACCGGCTGACCGGGGCGGACGTGCTGGCGCAGGACATGCTGTTCGCCACGCTCGATCCGACGCTGCGCCGCGTGCGCCTGCCGCATGGCACGCCGATCATCCTGTCGGACACGGTCGGCTTCATCTCCGACCTGCCGACGCATTTGATCGCGGCTTTTCGCGCCACGCTGGAAGAGGTGGTCGAGGCCGATCTCGTCATCCATCTGCGCGACATTTCCGATCCCGACACGGCGGCACAGGCCGAGGATGTCGAGCGCATCCTGGCCGACCTCGGTGTTGACGCCGGTGACACCAAGCGTGTGATCGAAGTCTGGAACAAGATCGATCTGCTGGACGAAGGCAACAGGAGCCGCCTGCTTGCCGATGCCGCGGACGGCAGCAAGGGTCCGCCGATCGCCATATCGGCGGTGACCGGCGAGGGCATCGATGCGCTTAAGGCGCTCATCGAGACGCGCATGGCCGGCGAGCTCGAAGATCTGACGGTGACGATCGAGCCGGCACAATTTGGCTTTGTCGATTGGCTGTATCGCAATGGCGATATCGTTTCGCGCACCGACAATGAAGACGGCAGCGCCACCATCTCGCTCAAGGCTACACAAAGCGCTCGCGAAGAGATCGAAAGCCGATTGCGTCGCAAAAACAACGGCTAGGCCGGAGCAACTATAGGAAAAGTCTAAACGCGTTTCCGTCCCGGATTGCCGATCTACAGGCCTACTTCGCGCTCTTCGCTTCCTGCCAGAGCGCTTCCATCTCGTCCAGGGTGGCCTTCTCCAGTGTGTTGCCGGACTTCTCGAGAGCCTGCTCGACATAGTGGAAGCGCGTCCGGAATTTTTCGTTGGTGCCGCTCAAAGCGGCTTCCGAATCGAGCTTGAGATGACGGCCGAGATTGACGACGGCGAACAGCATGTCGCCGAACTCGTCCTTGATCGAGGCCGTCTCGCCCTTTGCCAGAGCCTCGCGCAACTCGCCGATCTCCTCCTCGATCTTGTCGAGGATGGGGGCTGCCTCGCTCCAGTCGAAGCCGACACGGGCAGCCTTCTCCTGAAGTTTTAGCGCTCGCGTCAAAGCGGGCAGGGCGACCGGAACACTGTCCAGAAATCCCTTGCCATTGTCTTCGGGGTCGAGGCCGCGCGCGAGACGGCCTTGCCGTTTCTCCGCCTTCTCCTCGGCCTTGATCTTCTCCCACATGCCCTTGGCCATGCCGGCGCCGCGGGCTTCCTCGTCGCCGAAGACATGCGGGTGGCGCCGGATCATTTTGGTGGTGATGGCCTGGACGACATCCGGGAAGGCGAATTCGCCCGCTTCCTCGGCCATTTGCGCGTGGTAGACGACCTGCAGCAGGAGGTCGCCGAGCTCATCGCGCAGATCGTTGAGGTCACCGCGCGCGATGGCATCCGCCACCTCGTAGGCTTCCTCGATCGTATAGGGCGCGATGGTCGAGAAATCCTGCTCGATGTCCCAGGGGCAGCCGGTCCTCGGCGCGCGCAGCGCGGCCATGATCTCGATCAGGCGCGAAATGTCTTTGGATGGCGTCATGCGGCGGATGCTATCCTGCGACCCGACGCACGGCCAACACTGTCAGCCGGCGAGGGGGCCTTGTCCACAGCTGAGCCGCTTCAGTCGAGCACGGAGACGATCGCCTTGGCGAGGTCGTCCATGCCGTCCTCCGGCAATCCAGCGACGTTGATGCGGCTGTCGCCGACCATGTAGACGCCGTGCTCGGTACGCAACCGCTCGACCTGCGCTTCCGTGAGACCAAGCCGCGAGAACATGCCGCGATGGCTGGCGACGAAGTCGAAGCGGTCGGAGTTGGACTGCCGGCGCAGCGCGTCGGCGAAAGCCATGCGAAGCCTCAGCATGCGCAGGCGCATCTCTTCCAACTCGGCTTCCCAGTCGGCGCGCAGGCTTGCGTCTTCCAGCACGATGCGCACCGCCGCCGCGCCATGGTCGGGCGGCATTGAATACATGGCGCGTGCGGCCGACAGCATCTGGCTCATCGCCACGTCGGCCTGCGCGCTGTCCCTGGCCAAGACCATCGCCGCGCCGACACGATCGCGATAGACGGCGAAGTTCTTCGAGCAGCTCGAGGCAACGACCATTTCCGGAACTTTCGCCGCCAGCAGGCGCAGGCCGAGAGCGTCGGCCTCGAGGCCGTCGCCAAAGCCCTGATAGGCGATGTCGACGAACGGCAGCAGGCCGCGCTCGACGACCAGATCGGTGACGGCCTGCCACTGCCCCGCATCGAGGTTGGCGCCGGTCGGGTTGTGGCAGCAGCCATGCAACAGCACCACGTCGCCGCTCTTGGCCGTTCGCAACGCCGCCAGCATGTCGTCGAAACGAACAGCACCGGAGGCAGCGTCGAAATAGGGATATTCGCGAATCTGCAGGCCGGCTGCGCGCATCACCGGCATGTGGTTCGGCCATGTCGGGTCCGACAGCCAGATCGTGGCGTCCGAACGCGTCCGCTTGAGCAGCTCCGCCACAAGGCGAAGCGCACCGGAGCCGCCGGGCGCCTGTGCCGCCCGGATGCGCGTCATGTCCGCGCCCGGCCCGAAGGCGAGCTTGGCCATCACCGCGTTGAAGCCGGTGTCGCCGGCGAGCCCGAGATAGGTCTTGGTGTCCTGGCTGTTCAGCAGCCGCTTTTCAGCCTCACGCACCGCGCGCATCACCGGCGTCTTGCCGTCGCGATCCTTGTAGACGCCGACGCCGAGGTCGACCTTGTTGGGACGCGGATCGGCGCGATAGAGGCCGATAAGGGCCAGGATCTTGTCGGCGGGAGCTGGCTGCAGGTCTTCGAACATCGTTATGGTTCCGTTTGCGCGGCGGAGTGATACGCAAATCGAAGGCGCTTCGCCAGCGGTTTTAATTGCGCAAAACGGAGGGCGGCACCCCAGGGGGCGCGGCCTTTCGAAACGATAGCAGCTATTCTAATTGCAGCGTATGCCTCGCTTCGAAAGCGGCTCAAGGAATGACTGCCTCATGCTCGTACGGCTGACGATGATCTGCAACGGCGCCACGGCCGCGACCCGGCGGGGTTCGTTTCCGCTCGATGAGCCGCTGGACCCGCGCTCGCTGACGCAGGCGAAGGCGATGCGCGGGACGCTGCGCCGCGCCGACCGCGCATGGACAGCGCCCGCGCTTCGCGCCCGCCAGACCGCCGAGGCGCTATCGCTGGACGCATCGGTCGAACCGCTCCTGGCGGACCAGGATCATGGAGGCTGGGCCGGGAAGAGTTTTGAGGACGTGCAGGCCCAACAGCCCGGCGACATCGCCGCCTGGCTGACCGACCCCAACGCAGCGCCGCATGGCGGCGAGTCGCTGGCCGACGTTGGCCGCCGGGCTTCCGAGTTAATGGACCGGTTGATGGCAGAGCCTGGCCACACCATCGCGCTGACCCATGCCAGTGTCATTCGCACCGCGATCGTGCACGTTCTGGGTGCTCCGCTTGCCGCCTGTCGGAAGATTGATATCGAGCCGCTGAGCATCACCGATTTTCGCAGCGACGGCGGCCGATGGGTGTTGCGCGCTTGCGGTGTGACTACACCCAAACCGGCAAAACCACTTCGCCCCTAAGAGCCGGGCGGGCGGAGGGGCTGCGAGCGCAATCCTCCGGGGAAACCGCCAAGGAAAAATGGCACGGGTCGGGATTAACATCCCCACATGCTCCGTAAACAGGGCATGAAACGGTCGATGCCACGCTTTGACATCATAGGACAGCTCGGGTCGCTGCGGCGCTATGCGCGGTCGCTGACGCGCGACAGCGCGGATGCCGAGGATCTCGTGCATGACGCGCTTGTGCGCGCCTATGAGCGGCGCGGCACCTTCCGCTCGGGCGCAAACCTGCGTGCCTGGCTGCTGTCCATCGTCCACAACGCATTTGTCGACCGCATGCGCTCGCGCCGCTCGGAAGCGATGCGCATCGAACAGGCCGGATACCTCGCCGACGCCGCTACGCCGGCGCCGCAGGAACATTCGGTGCGCCTGGCGCAGGTGCGGGACGCCTTTTTCAACCTGCCGGAAGAGCAGCGCTCGGCGCTGCATCTGGTCGCCATCGAAGGGCTTTCCTACCAGCAGGCGGCCAATGCCACCGGCGTGCCGCTGGGCACGCTGATGTCGCGCATCGGCAGGGCGCGCGCGGCACTGCGCCAGATGGAAGATGCCGCCCCGGCGCGCGGAAGAAATCATCTCAGCATCGTGGGAGGTGAGCCATGAGCGCTCTTGTCGACCCTGTGACGGAAACTGACCTCGACGCCTATGTCGACGACCAGCTGGATGTCACCCGCCGCATCGAGGTCGAAGCCTTCCTGTCGACACGCCCGGAGGCCGCCGCGCGCGTCATGTCGGATCTGCGGACCCGCGATGAACTGCGCGTGGCGCTTGCCGGCTCCAAGGGCATGGCACGGCCGGCCACCGCTGACGCGGCGCGGCGGCTGGAGAGGGGACTTGTCCGTGGCCGCATCTTCGGCGTGCTGCAGCGTGCTGCAGCCGTTGCCGCCTTCGTTGCCGCCGGCTGGGTGGCAAACGGCATCATCGGGCCGATGTCGGTGACCAAGGTCGTCGCGTCGCCGCAGCCGCCCGCCTATGTCGACGAGGCGGTGCGCGCGCACCGGACGACGCTGGTGCGCGAGACCATGCCCTCGCAGCCGGAAGCGCCCAACTACAGTGCCGGCGAGATCCGTGCGGCGACCGCGATCGTCATGCCGTCACTGCCAAAGGACTGGAAGGTGCGCGACGTGCAGATCTACCCGTCGCGCTTCGGCCCGAGCGTCGAGATGGCTGTCGACACCAAGGATATGGGCCTGGTGTCGCTGTTTGCGATCCGGCCGGGAACCTTCGACGTGGTCAAGCCGACCGTCGCGCCGTCGGGCGACATTTCCTCGGCCTATTTCCAGATCGGCGAGGTCGCCTATGCGGTGGTCGCGCGGAGCGGGGTTCATGATCTCGACCGCGCCGCCGAGACGCTCGCCAGAACGCTTTACTGACCGAGCCACAAAGGAGACTGCAAATGAACACGCCCAATCTGGGATATCGCGTCGGCGCCGGCGCCCAGGCCGGAGCCGTCTTTGACGAGGGCCTGCGCCAGCATATGCTGCGCGTCTACAACTATATGGGCCTTGGCCTCGTGGTCACCGGCCTGGTCGCGTTCCTAGTGTCATCGACGCCGGCGCTCTACGTGCCAATCTTCTCCAGCCCGTTGAAATGGGTGGTGATGCTGGCGCCGCTGGCCTTCGTCATGCTGTTTTCGTTCAAGATGCAGACCATGTCGGCGGCCAGCGCCCAGGCGATGTTCTGGGCCTTCTGCGCGGTGATGGGCCTGTCGCTCGCCTCCGTGTTCCTGGTTTTCACCGGCACCAGCATCGCGCGCACCTTCTTCATCGCCGCCACCATGTTCGGCGCCACCAGCCTCTACGGCTACACGACCAGGCGCGACCTGACGCAGTTCTCGTCCTTCCTGATCATGGGCCTGATCGGCGTGGTGATCGCCAGCATCGTCAACATCTTCCTCGGTTCGACCGCGCTGCAGTTCGCCATTTCGGTGATCGGCATCGCCGTCTTCATCGGCCTGACCGCCTGGGACACGCAGACGATCAAGGAACAATATGCCGAGAATTTCGACGCGGAATCGCGCCAGAAGCTGGCTGTTTTCGGTGCTTTCTCGCTCTACCTGAACTTCATCAACATCTTCCAGCTGCTGCTAAACTTCACCGGTGAGCGCGAGTAGCGACTGTCCGCCATGGGCAAGGGCGGGGGTTCTCGCCCTTGATGCGGAGAGGTGGCCGGAGGAGAGATCCTCCGGCCACAAATCGTTCCGGCCGCACCTTGAGTCCCCAAGAGGTTTTGCTAGTCTGCCGCCGCACCAGCCTTCAACACCGGCCCGCGAGGACATGTGGCACAGGACAGCCAAACGCTTCATGGCGACGGCATCTCGGCTGTCATAACAGGGCAGGGTGCCGAACTGGTTTCGCTGCAGGATGGGCGGGGATTTGAGTTTCTGTGGCAGGCCGGGCCGGAGTGGCGGCGCCATTCGCCGGTGCTGTTCCCGATCGTTGGCCGGCTAAAGGGCGATCGACTGCGTCATCGCGGCCGAACCTATCCGATGACGCAGCACGGCTTCGCTCGAGACAAACCGTTCACCTGGGAGGAGAGGGGACCCCGCTCCTGCACGCTGGTGCTCACCGACGACGCCGACACGCGTGCGCATTATCCCTTCGCCTTTCGCCTTGCCGTCACCTATACGCTGGACCGACAGCAGCTCGATGTGACCTTGCGAGTGACCAACACCGGCGACGAGAAATTGCCGGCCTCGATCGGTGCTCATCCTGCATTCAACTGGCCGTTGCTGCCGGAGTTGCCCAAGGAGGCCTATCGGCTGACCTTTGCCGCGAGTGAGCCGGCGCCGGTTCGTCGCCTGAAGGATGGCCTTCTCGTCTCGGAAACGCGGACGACGCCCATCGATGGCAGAACGCTTGCGCTGTCCGAACGGCTGTTCGATGACGACGCCGTCATCCTGGATCGGCCCGCCAGCACCAGTGTGCGATATGCAGCCGAGCGCGGTCCGGCAATCGAAATGTCATGGCAGGGAGCCGAAGAGTTGGGCATCTGGTCCAAGCCCGGCGGCGCGCCCTTCCTGTGCATCGAACCCTGGCGTGGTATTGCGAGCCCGGCCGATTTCGACGGCGAGTTCAGCGACAAGCCCGGCGTGATGCTGATCGAGCCGGGGGCCAAGCGTTCGCTAAGCTACCGGATCGGTCTGGAGCAGGGGCGGCGGTGACCGACCGAGCTGCAGAGCGAACAGCTGGGAGTACCCAATGAAACTCGGCTTCATCGGCACAGGTGCGCTGACTTCAGCCATTGTCACCGGGCTCAAATCCCTCGATGGCGATCCGGTATCGGTGGTGTTGTCGCCACGCAACGAAGAGATCGCGGCCAACCTCGCTTCCCGCTATCCGAACGTACGTGTTGCCGCCGACAACCAGGCGGTGCTCGACGATTGCGATACCGTCATGCTGGCTGTCCGACCGCAAGATGCCCACCAGGTGCTGCCTGAATTGAAATTTCGGCGCGACCATCACCTCGTCAGCCTGATCGCCACGTTGTCGCGCGAGGAAATCACCGGCCTGACCGCACCGGCGAGCCGCGTGACCAAAGCGCTGCCGATGCCGATGATCGCCCGGCGGCGGGGGGCGACGATCATTTATCCGCCTGATCGGGACATGACCGCTTTGTTCGGCGGGCTGGGGACCGTGATCGAGGTCGAGAGCTCCAGCGAGTTCGATGCGTTGAGCGTCGTTACCGCGACCTATGCCACCTATTTCAAGTACCTCGATACGATCCATCGCTGGCTGAAAGCGCATGATGTGCCGGACACCAAGGGGCGCGACTATATCGCCGCGCTCTTCATGGCGCTCGGACACGCTCCGGAGACGGCGCCCGATGCGGACTTCACGCATCTGGCGCAGGATTATGCGACCCGTGGCGGCATCAACGAGCAGGTCCTGAACGAACTTACGGCCCGCAACGTCTTCGATGCGCTGGCGGAAAGCCTGGACGGCGTGCATCGGCGCATTTCAGCGGCCGGCGCTACGTGACGGGAAAGCTTGCGAGGATGGTCCGGGGTTTCAAACCTGCCGGGCGATGGTGCCCATCACATTGACCAGAAGGCGCGCGACGGTCAGCGCCGACAGGCCGTCAATGTCGGCGGGCGGAGGAGTTTGAGGATCACGCATGGGGCAAGCGCAACGTCCAGCGTTTACGATGTCCGAAAGTCGCATAAGATAGATTATGGAACTTATCTGTTGGCCAGCATCTGGAAATTGCCGTTGATTTTCATGGATTTGGCTCGATCGGGGCGTGTTGCCTTGAGCTAACGGCCGACGCTGCGCGAATGATGATAGCAAAGCGTGGAGATCGAACTGGCCGATTGAAGTGTTCGTGCATGACGGGCTATGAACGGATGTGAACGCTGCTGATGTTCGCCCCAAAACGCAGAGCACCTTCATCAGAGCCCGTTCGTATCAAGCTGATTCAAAGGGAATTTCGATCACCATGCCGTCATAGGCCGGGGTGACGTTGGCCGGCAGTTCGCCCTTGACCGTGGCATAGTCGAGCGGCACGTGCATGTGGGTCAGCACGGCCTTCCTCGGTGTCAGCTTTTCGATCCAGCCGAGCGCCTGGCCCAGCGACAGATGGCTGGGATGGGGGTTGTACTGCAACGCGTCGATGACCAGCATCTCCAGGCCGCGCAGCCGCTCGGCGGTGGCGTCGGGAAAGTCGCTGATATCAGGGCAATAGGCCAGCCCTCCAATGCGGAAGCCGAGCGAGATGATGTCGCCATGAATCTGCGGCAGCGGTTCGAGGGCGAGGGCACCGCCCTCGCCTTCGATCATGACAGGCATTGCGTGGTCGATGATATGCGCCCGCACGATCGGCGGATAAGAACTGCCCGGCGGCGTCTCGAAGCAATAGCCGAACGCCTGCCGCAGGCGCAGCATCGTCGGCTGGTCGGCATAGATGTCGATCAGGTGGCGCTGCTCGAGCACATAGCCGCGCAGATCGTCGATGCCGTGAATATGGTCGGCATGTGGGTGGGTGTAGACGACCGCGTCGATGCGTTTGACCGACGCAAGCAGCATCTGCTCGCGGAAATCCGGCCCGGTGTCGATGACCACGGTGGTACGGCCGCCATCGGCCGCAATCCGTTCGACCAGCGCTGCCGTGCGCATGCGCCGGTTCCTCGGATTGGTCGCATCGCAATTGCCCCAGTCGCCGGTGATGCGCGGCGTACCTGGCGACGAGCCGCAGCCCAGAATGGTGAGGCGCAGCCGGTCAGCCATCGCTCAGGCGCTCAGTTCAGCAGGTCGCGGCATCTTGCCGAACAGGCGGAAGAAATTGTTCGTCGTCAGATCGGCGATTTCAGCTTCGCTGACACCAATTGTCTCCGCCAGCACCTTGGCGGTGTGCGCGACATAGGCCGGCTCATTGCGCTTGCCGCGAAACGGGATCGGCGCCAGATAGGGTGCGTCGGTTTCGACGAGCAGGCGGTCATGCGGCACGCCGGCGGCGATGACGCGCAGTTCGGCAGAGTTCTTGAAGGTCAGTATGCCCGAGAACGACACGTAGCCGCCGAGCGAGACGCCCACCTCGGCCAGCCGGCGTCCGGAGGAGAAACAATGCAGGATGAAGGGGAAGGTGCCCTTCCCTGTTTCGTCCTCGAGAATGGCTGCCATGTCGTCATCGGCATCGCGCGAATGGATGACGAGAGGCAGGCCGGTCTCGCGAGCGGCGGCAATGTGATTGCGAAAGCCCTGCGCCTGCGCATCGCGCGGCGCCTTGTCGTAGAAATAATCCAACCCCGCTTCGCCGATTGCCACCACCTTCGGGTGTGCCGACAGGCGGATCAGCTCCGCCGCCGTCACGTCCAACTCTTCCTCCGCATTGTGCGGATGGGTGCCGACCGAGCAATAGACATCGTCGAAAGTCTCCGCGATTTCAAGTATTTGCTGAAACCGCTTCACACGGGTTGAGATCGTTACCATACGGCCAATTCCGGCCGCCTTGGCGCGGGCGACAATGGCCGCCCGCTCCTCAGCGAAATCTGGAAAATCCAGATGGCAGTGGCTGTCGACAAGCATCAGGCGTTCGCGCTCGGCTGTTCGACGTAACGTGGAAACACGCCTTCCGGCACCGGCAAGGCAGTGCCCGGCACCAGCGCATGGTCGGCGTGGACATGCGCGAAATCACGTTTGTCCGCGGGCACCGCCAGCAGGTCGAGCAGCTTCGCTGCCGATCCGGGGATAAAGGGCTGGCACAGCACCGCCACGCGCCGCACCAGTTCGGCGGTCGTCCACAGCACCGTTTCCATGCGTTCCGGATCGGTTTTCTTCAGCGCCCATGGTGCCTGTCCTGCGAAGTATCGATCGGCTTCCGCCACCACATCGAAGATCGCCGCCAGTGCCAAATGAATGCCTTGCCCGGCCATGGCTTTGCGCGCGGTGGCGAGAGCGGTCACCGCCTGATCCAGGATCGCGCTGTCGGCTTCCGTCAAATCGCCGCGCTTCGGCACCACGCCGCCGCAGTTCTTGGCGATCATCGACAGCGACCGCTGCGCCAGATTGCCGAGGCCATTGGCAAGATCGGCGTTGGTGCGGTTGACGATCGCTTCATGGCTGTAGCTGCCATCCTGGCCGAACGGTACCTCGCGCAGGAAGAAGTAGCGCACCTGATCGAGACCGTAATGCTCGATCATGGTGAACGGGTCGATGACGTTGCCGACCGATTTCGACATCTTCTCGCCGCGGTTGAACAGGAAGCCGTGGCCGAAAACCCGCTTCGGCAGCGGGATGCCGGCCGACATCAGGAAGGCTGGCCAGTAAACCGCATGGAAACGCACAATGTCCTTGCCGATGATGTGCGCATCGGCCGGCCACAAGCGCCATTTCTCATCGTTTTCATCGGGATAGCCAACACCGGTGATGTAATTGGTCAATGCGTCGACCCAGACATACATCACGTGCTTGTCGTCGCCCGGCACAGGCACGCCCCAGTCGAAGGTCGTGCGCGAGATCGACAGATCCTTCAGTCCCGATTTGACGAAACTCATCACCTCGTTGCGGCGCTCGGCCGGGCCGATGAAGTCGGGCTGGCTTTCATAAAGCGCGATGAGCTTGTCCTGGTAGGCCGAGAGGCGGAAGAAATAACTCTCTTCCTCGACCCATTCGACCGGCGTTCCCTGCGGTCCGTAGCGGACATTGTCGGGACGGACCTCCGTCTCCTCCTCGCCGTAATAGGCTTCGTCGCGCACCGAGTACCAGCCGGCATAGCCGCCCTTGTAGATGTCGCCATTGGCGTCCATCGCCTTCCAGATCGCCTGCGAGGACGCATAGTGCCGCTCTTCCGTGGTGCGGATGAAATCGTCATTGGAGGCGTTGAGCGCGGTCGCCATGCGCTTGAAATCGGCCGCGTTGCGATCGGCCAGCGCGCGCGCCGAAATGCCTTCGCGCTTCGCCGTCTGCAGCATCTTGATGCCGTGCTCATCGGTACCGGTGAGGAAGAAGACTTGCTTGCCGTCGAGGCGCTGGAAGCGCGCAAGCGCGTCGGTGGCGATCAGCTCGTAGGCATGTCCGATATGCGGCTTGCCGTTTGGATAGGAAATCGCGGTCGTGATGTAGAATGTGTCGCGTGACATGAATGAACCGTCATGAATGTCTGAATGGAAGCCGTGGCGGTGGATATCGCATCGGAATGGCGATTGCCATCCCGGTGGAGGCCGTCACATTCGCATCGCAGAATTCAGGCGGTCGATCATGATCAAGGCGTGCTGCTTTTTGTCGAGATTGTAGGTGTCGGTCTCAGATATAGCGTCCAGCGCCTCATGCCAAGTGTCCGACAGCGTTTTCGCCCTTGCGAGGTCGCCTGCGAGCGCGGCCTGGCTTGCAGCATCCGACAAAAGGTCGAGCGCCCGGCGGTTGAAGATATCGAACTGGATCGCCTGATCGCGGCCGGCGACGGCTTCGGCGAGCCGATAGGCGCCGCCGATGTCGTTTTTTCCCTTCGCAACCAGCGCGTCGAGCGTCGAGGCGATCTCCAACCCGCCATATTGTGTCAAAAGGATCGCGTTGCGGGCGCTTCCACCTGCCCGCTCGACCAGTGCCGCCCGCGCGGCCGGATCGTCCGGCGGCGGCGGTTCGGCTGTTTCCAGCACCGCCATCAACTCGTCGGCGTCGAGCGGTGTCAGGCGTATCACCTGGCAGCGTGAGCGGATCGTCGGCAGCAGGCTGCCCGGCGCATGGACGATGAGAATGAACAGCGTTCGCGCCGGCGGCTCCTCAAGATTCTTCAGCAAGGCATTGGCGGCGTTGGCATTCATGTCGTCGGCCGGATCGACGATGACGACCCGGTAGCTGCCGTCATGCGAGGTCATCGACAGGAAGCGGCTGACCCGGCGGATCTCGTCGACGGTGACGACCGTCTTGAAGCTCTTGGTCTTGTCGTTCATCGGCCGGGTCAGATGCAGCACGCCCGGATGCGCCCCGGTCGCGATCTGGCGAAACAGCGGTGAGGCCGGATCGGGACTGGCAAGGCTTTCCGGCGCCTGCCCGAAGGCCGGGTGCTTCAAGAGATGGTGCGCCAGGTGGAAGGCCAGCGTGGCCTTGCCGATGCCGACCGGTCCGGTGAAGATCAGCGCATGGGGCAGCTTTCCCGATCGATAGGCGGCGGCGAGCATCTCGCCCGCCTGCCTGTGCCCGACCAGACGGGGTGTTTCGGAGGGTTCGGGAACGCCGTCCAGCGTGTCATGCTGTTCCGGCGCGATGCGTTCGAAGATCATACGGGTGCGGCCTGCCTGTTGCGCGCGGGCGCCCTCGCCTCCAGAGCCGCGAAGACGGCCGCGGTGACGACGTCCTCCACCATATTGGGATCGGCGGAGGCATCGACGACGATGCAGCGTTCCGGCTCGGCCGCGGCGATCGCCAGAAAGGCCGCGCGGCGGGCTTGATGAATGGCCAGCGTCTCCTTTTCGAAGCGGTCGGGGTCGGCGTCGCTGCCGCGCCGCAGCGTCGCGCGCCTGAGGCCCTCGGCCGGATCGATATCGAAGATCAGCGTCAAATCGGGCATCATGCCATTGATGGCGACCTGTTCCAGCGTGGCCATGAACGCCGGGTCGATCCCGCCGGTGACGCCCTGGTAGACGCGCGAGGAATCAAGGAAACGGTCGCAAAGCACGATGGAGCCGCGCTCGACCGCCGGCCGGATGACCTGCTCGACATGGTCGGAGCGCGCGGCGGCGAAGAGCAGCGCCTCCATCTTCGGTCCGAATGGCTCGGCGGCACCCGAAAGCAGCACATGCCGGACCGCTTCGGCGCCCGGCGAGCCGCCCGGTTCGCGCGTCAGCAGGACATCATACTTCTTGGCGCGCATCTTTCTCGCCAGCCGCTCGATCTGCGTCGACTTGCCTGCGCCCTCGCCGCCTTCGAAGGTGATGAAAAATCCGCGCGCCAATCGAAAGGGCCTTTGTCCAGGTGGATTGTTGCGCTCTAGATAGTCCGCGTTCGGGAAAACGTCCATGCCGTCGGTGCTATCGCAGCCAGCCGATCGCCAGTTCCTTGACGGCATCGAGCGCGCGCTGCGGCAATGTGCCGACGCCGATCGATTCGGCAGCGAAAAGCGGCGTCTCCTGGCTCAGCGTGTCGCCGATCCAGACGCGCAGCGCCCCCACCGGCTGGCCCTCCTCCACGGGCGCCGCAACCGGCCCGGTGTAGACGATCCTGGCCGTCAGCTTGTCGCGGTTGGTGATCGGCAGGAAGATGTCGATCGGCCCTTTTGCCTTCAACGTCACGCCGGATTTCGCACCGCCGAAAACCTGGGCCTCGCCGACCACCTCGTCCTTGGCGAAGATCTCGGTCTTCTCGAAGGAGCGCGCGCCCCAGTCGAGCAGCTTTCGCGCCTCCTCGGCACGCTCCTTGTCATTGGCCAACCCACTCATCGCCATGATCACCCGCGTGCCGTTGTGAGCGACCGAAGCGACGATGCCGAAGCCGGCCACCTCGCTGGCACCGACGGCCAGACCGTCGGCGCCGATGTCCATGGCCAACAGCGGATTGCGGTTCTTCTGCGAGATCTTGTTCCAGGTGAAATCCTTCAGCCCGTAGTAGCGATAGAAATCCGGATAATCGCGCCACAAATGCAGCGCCAACTGCGCCAGCTCGCGCACCGTCGTCTGCTGGCCGTCGGCCGGCAGGCCGGTCGAATTGACGAAGGTCGATGTCTTGAGCCCGATCTGGCGGGCGCGCTCGGTCATTTGCGCGGCAAAATTGTCCTCGGAGCCGGCCATGCCTTCGGCGATGACAATGCAGCCGTCATTGGCCGCCTGCACCGTCACGCCCTGAATCAGGTCTTCGAGCCGGATCGCGGATTTGAGCTTGGCAAACATCGTCGACGTGCCCGATGGCGCGCCGCCCTTGCGCCAGGCGTTTTCGCTGACCACGAACGTGTCGTCGAGCTTGAGGCGCCCGGACTTGATGGCGTTCAAAACCACCTCCATGGTCATCAGCTTGGCCATCGAGGCCGGCGGGATCGGCTTGTCGGCGTCTTTCGAGAACAGGACCGTGCCGGTGTCGGCATCGATCATGAAGGCTTGTGTGGCCTTGGTCTCGAAAAGCTGCGCTTGGGCTGGTGCGAGGCAAAGCAGCAGTAAGGCCAGTCCCAGAAAGCCGGCAAATGGCGGAAAGGCGCGCAACTGCATGAAATCTCGACCCGTTTGCCGGTTTTGGCACAGCCAAGCTATCAGGGTTTTTTCCGCCGGATCAACCGCGCGGAGAAAATAGATCAGTTGCGCACAGCCAGCGCATCGGGTGCGCCGTGCGACCATGCCGCCTGCAGCAATTCGTCCAGGCCGCCATGGCCGTTCGGATAGAGATTGACCGCGTACCAGTCATTGCCGTCGAGGTCGGAACGCTGGATTTCCGTTCGGCCGAAGGGCTGAAGTGCCGTTGCCACGCGCTTGGCTTCGGTGGCGTCGTCGAACGTGCCGGCGGCGACATAGTCGGCGCTGGACGGTGACGCCTGCGGATTGGACTTTTGCCACGACCGCAGGATATCGGCGGGTGACATGCCGCTATCATCCAGCGCGGCAAAGACGTCGGCGCGCTGCACGCGTTCATCCGCATAGGACAGCGAGGCCACCGCGAACGGCGACTGCGGCGGCAGGCCGATCTCCGGACGCTCCGGCACGATCGGTCCGAAATCGGGCAGCGCCAGATCGCCGAAAGCCGGCGCCTGCGCCGACAAAGACGGTTGCGCGGCCTCGCTTGAATCCGTCAGCTGACCGGGGAACGGCACGGCGGCCGCGCCCACCGGCAGGCTTGGCGACGGTCCGTTCATGGCCACCATGACGCCGGTCGGCAGGCCATCCGACGGATCCGGAATCCTGTTGCCGGGATGGTAGGAGGCCATCAGATACTGGTCGTCATTGCCATCGAGCGGCGCACGACCGACATATTCGACCTTGACCTTCGCCGTGCCGACTTTGTCGTAGTCGAGCATCTGCGCCGCGCGCTCCGAGACGTCGATGATGCGGCCCTCATGATACGGTCCGCGGTCGTTGACGCGCACGATGACCGAACTGCCGGTTTCGAGGTTGGTGACACGGGCGTAACTGGGCAGCGGCATGGTCGGGTGCGCGGCCGTTAGATGCGTCATGTCGTAGACTTCGCCATTGGCGGTCAGCCGGCCATGGAAGGCGTCGCCATACCACGAGGCCAGGCCGACCTTCGCGTAGTGCCGATCTTCCTTGGGATAGTACCACTTGCCGCGCACCTGGTAAGGCTTGCCGAGTTGGTCGCGACCGCCGCCACGCCGCATGAAGCCAGCGCGCGGGCTCGCCTTCACGCCATATTCGGTTTCGGCGAAATATTCCTTGGAGCGATGCTTGGGATTGACCATCCCCTTCGGCTCAGGCTGCGACGCGCAAGCCGCCAGCAGAGCAGCCGACGCAGCAAGCAGCGTAAGCGTGGAAGCGCGACGAAGACGCGGGCGCGTCATAGCCTGCATTGTCCTGAAATCCCCTACAGTCTCAATCAAGACGCCGTCGTATGAACAGCAGAGGAGCCAAAGCACTCGCTCGACAATACCAACGGCACCCTGAACCCCGATCCTTTGTGCGCAGGAATTGTTTATCACGGTATTAATTGATTGTGGCCGGAACCGGGCAAGATTGTGGCGCTGCCCTGCTGCATGGTTCAGTGAAGGAACACGCGCGGCCACGCATGCCGGTTGACAGGCCTTTGCCGGGCACACTAGAGCAGTCGCATGTGACTGATGTCACTGGAGGGATGGCCGAGCGGTTTAAGGCACCGGTCTTGAAAACCGGCGTGGGCGCAAGTTCACCGTGGGTTCGAATCCCACTCCCTCCGCCAAGTCAACCCCTAGAAGGCCCGGAAAGCGTAGGGTTTGGCAACTTTCGGTTAGCCGGTAACTAACCAATCCGCTAACCACAGCGGTTGGCACTGAGTTGATTGCAAAGATATGCACGGCGAGGAACAATTGCGCTGCGCTTCTGCAGGGTTCGTGACGCGTATCTTTGATCCCCATACTTTTTGCGGCTATGCAAAGGGATGTCTAGGAAACCTAATAGTAAGGCCGGTTGGACCCGCCCACGCGAAGAAATTGAGCAAGCGCTGCAAGATCAAATCTCATTCATGCGTGCGTCATCCGCAGCCTATGACGGAGGGCGGCACGCTGAAGCGGTTCGATTGGCAGCGCCAGTGTTCGTTCTGGTGCATGATGGCTCTCAAAAAAGTCTCCTAACGCAGCTCGGCTTGCGCGTCGGGCTTCGGTTCTCCAGTTTTGCGACACCGGTCAGACCCGACAATCTGCTGCCGGAAGAGCCGCTGGCACATATGCACATAGTCGGCGGCGGAAAGAGCAGTTGGGAGCCGGTGCTAGACCAAGGGCCCATGGCTGAAAGGAAACTCCAATTCCACGATTGGTGGGAGAAGGAGATCATTTTCCAGTCTCCCAGAGGCGCATCAATGAACCGGCGCCGTTTGGTTTTTTCCCTAAGAAACCAAGATGGAGGGGGGCACGTTGACCCTCAATTGACCGACGAAGCCTATGTCGAGTTTTCTCGGCATCCGGTCTGGTTCGAGAATATCAAAGAGATGACCGTCATGACAAATCAGGCGGGCAAACCCGGTTGGTCACCTTTGCAACCTTTTCCGCATTTGCCGACCATGCGCCAGATAGCATTCGAACTGGATCGGACGCTTACAAATGCGGGCATCGCTTAAGTGCTGTTCGGCTGGAGGTTTCACAAACTGCCAAGGGAGTTGATTGCACTTGGTCGCTAATTGGTCCTTTCGTCTAGACGATCAAATCCCGGCGACCCATAGATGCGTATTTCGCGCCCTTCGAGCGCTGGTCTTATGTCTGCGATACCTAAAGTTAGGTGGCTTTGATTGATCTGCCGTTCGAAGTCCGCTTGCATTTGCTGCCCCAAACCATCGCCTGTCGAAGCGTAACTCTCTATGATTCGAGGGTCGCCGAGTTCGAAGCGTCTTTGCAGTCCCGTCGCGTCCTCGACAATCACCGGCCTCTCAACAATTGCAAAGAAGGTCACTGAACCAACCGTCACTTGAGCGGCATAGAGCAGCCGTTCCGCACCAACTGGCACCCTCTCGATATCCGTAAACTCAAGAGTGCAAGTTACCCCTTTCACTGCCACAATCTCGCGAAGACGCGCCAGTTCCGGCGCCGCCGCCACCACGTCTTCAATCGACAGCTCTAATTCGTCAGGCGAAAGGGAATGCAGGAACGCTAGAAGCAGATAGAGCTGATGCCAGCGACCATCCTCAGCCTTTCGCGCTCGGCCTCCGTAAACACGCCTGCCCCCCACCCATATTTGGATATCAGTGTCAGTGGTTGTGAACAGGGACAATAGTCTGACGTGCGTTACCAGCGCGATCAAACTTCGGCGTTCGTGGATGGAGATTTTGCTGTTAAATGTAACGCCGTTGTCGCTTGTGGACCACACCAAGTCCATGTACTCTGATGTAAAGCGTGCATAACCTCTAGGAAACGATGTAAACGCCGCTTTGCCAGGCATCACGATTGGGTTGTCTTCGTTCTTTGCCCTTACCTTAATCCGGCAATTGTACCACGTTGACGGAGATGCTGTGAGTGTTGCAGTTCCGGCCAAGAGCTGACCGCGCGGGTCCGGCAAACCAAACCGGTGCGGAACCATCTCAAAATCTTGTATTTGCACTGTGCCAATACCTAAGAAAGCCTTGGCAACTGCATCCGACTTTTCGGATTGGAAGCTGAATTTGACTGATGCTTGGCCATTCTCGTAGCCGACGGACTCGTATACGCTGGTTTTCTGTCCATGGTAATCATCGATTGTCGCAATTGTCTCCTCCATCCATTGAAGCAAATCGTCTGTGTGATCGTCGCTATCATCGAATGAAATTGTCAGCGCCTTTTTGTGAAGTTTCTCTGCAGCCAAATCGGCCTTGCGTATTGCTTTCAAACTTTCCGTGATCAAATCGATCCAAAAGTGCTTCGCATAAATTCGAGTTTCGCCGGATGGAAGTCGATGGAAAAGCACGATGAACCAAGGATGGCTTTGTTGCGCCATTCGACGAGCGTTCGACAACGTGATTGACGTGCTGACGGTACGGCCAGTCGTTGATTTGATTTGCGAATACGCTGAAACGCCTGGAGGCTGCGCGCCCGCAGGGCTGAAGTCTGGATCGGGAGGAAACTCAACGAGGTAGTCCCAACCGGTCTCGTCCTCGCTGACCTTTTGCGGATGCACGCCGGCATTCGCGCAAATGGTGGCGAACCCATACTCGCTGGCTCTAGCCACGCGCGGCTTTCTTTCCATCATCTCCTCTCCTGTTGGACGCAAGTCGGAGAACCCCTCCCCCCGGGAATTGGTGAATTCTAAAGCGCTTTCAAAGCGACTAACCAAATCCACTAACCGTTCGGCGCGAATTCCCGTTTCGCATCGGTTTGAATGTTTGCTGCTATCGTCAAAGCGCGAGTGATCTGCATGTACTTTTCCACGGCGCTCGCAAGTTCCTCCGGAGATTTCGCGCAGGCTTTTCGAGCCTCAATCGTCGCCAGATTGCGCCGCTTTCTTGCATCTCCGTCAAGCTCTTCCCACGGTGTTCCGTCATGGGAGGTTGCGTCTATCGGCGGACGGCGGAGCTTCTGGCGGGTCGGGATGGTATTCTTGCCATATAGCGACGCCGACCGTAGCAAGGGTCAGAATCACGATGAGGGCCTGGAGCCATAGGTTGCCCCGGTGGCGACGTTCTTCCTCCTCGTAGCCGCTGAGCGTCGTGAGACCTTGATCGCTCAGAGAATAATATATTTCGTGGTCCTCCGTCTGGAGGTCCTTTGAGTGTACCAGGGACCTCAGCACCAATTCGTAATAGGTGCTGGTCTCCTCCTCTTCGGGATGGCCGAAGAACCTCATGGAGAAAAGATCGGCCATGAGGGAAACCGAGCTGACCCTGTAGCTACCCCTCTTGACTGTCTGATTAAGAAAGAACCGTAGAACCTCCAACCGCCCCGAACGAATGAGGGGTTTCCGGTTGAACTCATCCTGTGCGAGCTTATCCCACCAACGGCGACGAAGCGGGTAGAACGTGAAGACACCCCAAAAGAAGGCAAACAAGTTGCCATATGTGGTCATGGGTGCGCCGAGGTAGTGATGGACAAATGAAAGGGAGAATTCTTTCAGCTCTTCGTTCGTGAGCTTCTTGGGCTGTCCGTTCCCACCGTCCTCGTCGAACCACAATCCGGACACGCCATCGGTGTCCACGTCCCGGACGATGAACCGCTTCCGGCCGTCCTTTTCGTGAAGGTAGTTCACGAAGAAGTTGCCGCGAGCCGGGTCGTCGTCAAACGGGTCATTGCTGACGGGCGGTTTCAGCCGAAGTGCCAGATAAAGTGCGGCTCGTTTGATGTAAGGTCTTGGCATTGAACACCCTCCATCCATGATATCCGCCGCGCAATCCGTCTTGACTATGCGCGACCCCGGGAGCAATGGAGCGCATTGAGAGAGGAAACGCCTACTAGAGAACCTGAGATGGCGTCCAACCGTGATATATGGCCTGAGTTTTTTGACAAGAACTCGATTCCTGCCTTGCCCTGTCCATCCTGCCGGCCCGGCCGGCTAGAGCTGGACAAGGACAGCTTCAAGGTGACGCGATTAAATCGCGCGCATATTCATCATCTCAAATACGGCTTTACGCCTGAGCAGGACGAGGGCCGCTTTACCTGTACGCTGGTGTGCAGTAACCGTCGCTGCCGTGAGGTAGTTGTGGTGATGGGCGACGCGTTTGCGGAGCTGTTCGAGGAAGAGCCACTTACTTCCCTTCGGCCTTACAGTATGTACCCCGGCCCGCCTCTCATGGACATTCCTGCAAGCGTTCCTCCTCCTGCTGCGGGAGCTATGAATCAGGCCTTCACGGCATTTTGGGGCGATCGAGGATCGGCTGCCAACAGGCTCCGCATAAGCGTCGAGCGTATCATGGATGCGGAAGGTATCGATCCCAAGAAGAAGCTTCATGAGCGGATTGACGACTTCGGCCAAGCGCATCCCGAACTGATGGATACGCTCGACGCCCTTCGGCACGTCGGAAACCTTGGTAGCCATGATGGTGATGTAAGCAGGGACGCGCTGCTGGACGCTTTTGAGGTTTACCAAGAGTGGCTGCGAAACTATTATGGCAAATACCCGGAGCACATCAAGAACCTAGTGTCGAAGCTGAACATCACAAGAGGTGCTTACTAGACTTAGACTTAGTCACCGAGCTCTCTATATCCGGAAAACCTGCAAGATTGGCTGGCTCGCCAGACGCAACCTGACGCAGATTGTTGCAACGGGTTTTCTGGCGGCCCAGGCACAAGGCGAGTGTTCACACCGCCCGGCGTTTCGATGACCGGCACGTAACCCCGCTCTGGACGACATTTTTACCCCTAGTCTTCCCCTGCCCGCGCCTGTTGCACTTGCGGCACCTTCGAATCGTTGAATTTGTTGCGGTTTGTCGTCGGTGCCGCTACGTCGGCCTCTGTTCGGGTATTTGCTGCTTCTAGCTCTTTCAGCTTGCGATCTGTGATCGGGTCGGAATGCGGTTCGAGCGTCATCACGCGGCGCTTGGCGTTGACGGTGTAGCGGATGACCCATGACGCCGTTCCGTTCTTGGCGAGCGCGAAGCACAAGCCGTTGCCATGCGACCAGAGATTGGGTTGGCCCGCCTTAATGCGGTTGCGGAGTTCGCGGTTAAGAGTGTCGATTTTGGTTGCCATTGCGGAGTGACCCTTTGGTTAGTTGGCCGTTGCCGTGCTAACCAATAGGAGCCGTCCGACAGATCAGTTGAATAGGCACGATAAGCAAAATCTAGCGATATCAATAGGTTGGCTACTAGCGACTAATCACGACTAGGCCAACTTACGGTCACTCCCTCCGCCAGTTATTTCGGCATCACCTTGAATAATCTGCAAGATTTTGAGGGTACCGCGATATTTCCTAATTCAATTCCTAACTTCCCCTGAAGATGAAGCCCGCCAGGGAAATCGTGGCGGGCTTTGGGAAGTGAGGCGATCGAAGCGAAACAATGACGTGCCTTCGGTGGGCCGATTCTACGATTGACGGTGATCTTACGTAACGTTAACCTATTATTAGCTTTTGCTAAAAGAGGGGCATTCTAATGAAAACCGCTATTCTTTGCGCGGCAATTGTGCTTGCCGCGTCGAGCGCCGCCATGGCGCACGACAAGAAGGCAAAGGTCGTTGCCGACGCGTGTGCCGGCCTTTCGATCAAGGCTGCAGTTGCCGCGAAATTGGACTGTGCGGCAACCGGTACGGCCATTTCACCACAGGCCGATTCAAGTAGTCCTAAGCCGCACCTTGGGTACGATACCAACCCTTGGACTCCCTCATTCGGACTCTAGGCGCTCCATAAAGCGGAAGGCCCGCAACTGTTAGGCAGCGGGCTACTGTGGGTCTGCATCGGCCACTCCCGTGCCGCGTAGGCGGATATGACTTCCTCCCGGCTCATCGTGTGGCCTCAGCCACCTCCTCGCTATCGACTGGCTTCCGTGTGCGGCGCAAAGAAGCAGCGGATGGTCATATTCGGGGAAGACGTGCAGATGTGATATTGGTTGTCTTCGCTCTCTAGGACGCGGTTCTTGGGGATGAAGTATCGACTCTTGGACCCCGTGCGGATATTGAAATCGCCGCCCGGTAGCGGCTCGACATAGCGCGAGCTAATGACCCTACAATCCTTCTTGTCGTCGCAGCATTCATATCCGGTGACCGGATCGTGGTAGCCGGTATACCAGTTGTGAGCGACAACGAGTGCGATCAAAAAGAGCCTCATGTGTCAGAAAATCTTGCGCCTCCAGTCGAATATTAGCAAGTTCTTGGCGTGTAGATCAGGCCGACAGCGCGGCCCGCAGAAACGCTCGCTGGCCGGACTACTAGCGGCACAGCGGCCAAAGGCTCCGTCCTACACCGGCGAAGCATCCCTCCCACCGCCGAAGCCTCTGCCACGCTCTGTTGCTTGCCGAGGAACAGTTCCACCCCTCGCGAGTTTCTAATGCAGGCGGACGCGCAACGATTTAAAGGCGGCCATTGCATGCAACAGATCGACGACACCAAAAAGCCGGTTGAGTTCGATGAACGGGAGCGGCAAAGCCTCATCCGCATTAAGGAAACTCAGGAACTCATCGAGCGGAACCGTAGGCTTATAGAGCGGTCTCGTGAAATCCTTTCGAGGGCTAATAAACGGGCTTGAGAGAGCCAGCGCCTAGATGCTTTACGCGCCCAGGTTTTTCCTGTGGTTGCAATCGTGGCAGCCCGCGCGGCCGCTGGCCAACGTTCGGCATGACCTTAGTTGGTCGGCACGCGTCAAATGGCGCCTGCATCACGTTGGCGGGGGTGATGCGGGCCGAGCCAAGACCGCACGGATCCAGGCGCTGATCCGCGAACTGGTCGGGCGTTCGATCCAGCCGTTGGGGCGACACCATAATGTCGGTTTGCCGGGTGGCCTATCCGCGGCGATGAGCGCGTGCGGCGACGACAGGCCCTTGCAATGCCAGGCGATTGCTCAATCCGACGGCTGGGTACGCTCCGCTATGGCGAATGCCTGCAGGTTCTTGGCCTTGCCGATGTCCTGATCCGCATTTGCGATGATCGAAAAGAAGGCCGCTCTGGCGATGTCCTTCTTCGAGGCCTTGGGGTGCGCTTTCTGGGCTGCCTTGACAAGCTGTTTGGGAGACATGTCGGGCGTGACGATCCTCATGAGGGTGTCGCCGATCGCGCTCATTTCACTTGCGTCCATGACGGGGTGTCCTGTGCTGACCGAAGACCACGATAGCAAGGATAACTCGCGACTGCCAAGATGGTAGCTGAAATAGAAAACCCCACCGGCAGGGAACCGGAGGGGTTAGTCCTGGGAGGACGCACGGCACGCGCTGCGTTCGTCGACCGCGCCTTGTCTTCATATCGCCCGGTTGCGACACCGATGTGACACTCTGGTCAGCTGCTCAATTCCATGCTCGGCCATGCGCAGGGCTCGGACGCCGGCATCAAGCCTTTGGAAAGGAGAAATGTGGTTCTGTTCGGAAGCTGAGGCGCGTGCGGGTGCTGGCCAGGCTAGGCAATAGAGGCGAGCGAATGGATATATTTGGCATCAGGGGGCTGTTGATCTGCGCGCTGATCTTCATTCCGTTCGAACATCTGTTCCACGAACGGCCCCAGAAGGTCCTGCGCAAGGGCCTGGGTGTCGATCTGATCTATGTGCTGTTCAATGGCCCCATCGTAAAATCGGTCATCATTCTGATCGCGGCCAACACACTCGAAGCCGCCGCGATCCTCGTTCCGCAATCAATCACGCAGACCGTTGTCGGCCAGCCCGTCTGGCTGCAGGTTCCCGAAATCATCGTGATCACCGATATCGGCGTCTACTGGGCACACCGGGCTTTCCACACGATCCCGGCGCTTTGGAAATTCCATGCGGTGCACCACGGCATTGAGGAACTGGATTGGCTCGGCGCTTTCCACTCCCACCCGGTCGACGCCATCCTCACAAAGGCATTGTCGCTGACACCGATCTTTTTCCTCGGCTTCTCCGAAGCCTCGATCGCCATCTTTTCGGTCATCTACTTCTGGCACACGCTGCTCGTTCATTCGAACGTGCGGATTCCGTTCGGGCCTTTGAAGTGGCTGATCGCCAGCCCGCAGTTCCATCGCTGGCACCATGCCAACCAGCGCGAGGCCTATGACAAGAACTTCGCCGGGCAATTACCTGTCCTCGACATGGTGTTCGGCACCTACAATGCCACTGGCGACAAGGTGCCGGAAAAATACGGCGTCGATGATCCGATCCCCTCCAGCTATTTCGGGCAGGTCAGCTATCCGCTCCTGCCGGACGAGAAGCGATCGAACCGTCCAGTGCCGAGCACCGAAGCCTGACGGCTGACACCGACACGCAGGTCTTTCGCCGCTCGAAACCGGCGGTGTCGCCAGGTGGCAGCAGACGTTGCGTCGCGGGTTGGCTTTGGCTGATACCGGCAATAATTGTGGGTCCTGCGCGTTCGCCTCGAGGCATTCCCGGCATGGACCATCACGATGACGATCTCAGGAAATTCGAAGCGCATGGCGCGACGCCCCTGCCGGCCGCAAGGGACGAAGGCCGGGTGGCACATGATGGCGCCGAAATCTGGTACGCCACGTTTGGCGCCGGCCTCCCCGTGATCCTGCTGCATGGCGGCCTCGGTCACAGCGGCAATTGGGGATTTCAGGTCCCCGCGCTGGTCAAGGCCGGCTATCGGGTCGTGGTGATCGACAGCCGTGGCCATGGGCGCAGCAGCCGCGACGAGCGGCCATACAAATATGAACTGATGGCTTCCGATGTCCTGGCCGTGATGGACAGGCTGCACTTGAAAAAGGCGGCTATGGTGGGTTGGAGCGATGGCGCCTGCGTTGCCCTGATCCTCGGCATGAAAGCCGCCGACCGCATCACCGGCGTGTTCTTCTTCGGCTGCAACATGGATCCGAGCGGCACCAGGGAATTCGAGCCCAGTCCGGTCATCGATCGCTGTTTCAGCCGGCATGCCAGGGACTATGCCGAATTGTCGGCGACCCCGGACCAGTTCGACGCATTCGTCGAAGCCGTCGGCCTGATGATGAAGTCCGAACCCAATTACACCGCCGCCGACCTGGCGCGGACGCGCGTGCCCGTGGCGATCGTTCAAAGCGAGCATGACGAGTTCATCAGACACGAGCACGCGAGCTATCTGGCCCGCAGCATCCCGGCATCGCAATTGATAATCCTGCCCGACGTCAGCCATTTCGCACCGCTGCAACTGCCCGGGCAGTTCAACAGCGTGCTGCTGGCCTTCCTCGAAAAAATGCATTCTTGAGAGCTCGGTGCGCAGCGCGCGCCGATGCGGGAAGGCTTTTTTTGTCGAATCGGCTAAGCCTTGCGGCATGAACGAGACCTCACTCTATGCGCCGGTGAAGCGGTTCCTCGAAAGCCTCGACTTCGTCGTGAAGGGCGAGATCGGCGGGTGCGACATCGTCGCGCTGCGCGACGGTGAGCCGCCAATCGTCGTCATCTGCGAGTTGAAGCTGCAATTCAATCTGGAATTGGTGCTGCAGGGCGTCGACCGTGCGGCCGCTTGCGACGAAGTCTGGCTGGCGGCGCGCATGTCGGCGCGCGGCAAGGGACGTGAAAGCGACGCCCGGTTCCGCAACCTCTGCCGCCGGCTTGGCTTCGGCGTGCTTGGCGTGACAGCCAACGACAAGGTCGAGGTGCTTGTCAGTCCCGCCGCGCCGGAGCCGCGCAGGAATGCACGGCGGCGCTCACGCCTTGTCGACGAGCACCAGCGCCGCCGCGGCGATCCTGTCGCCGGTGGAGGATCGCGCAATCCGATCATGACCGCCTATCGCCAGAGTGCCCTCACCTGTGCGGCCGCGATGGCGGACGGACCCAAACGACCACGCGATCTGAAGGTCTTGACGCCGATCGCGCCGAAAATCCTGCAGCACAATGTCTATGGCTGGTTCGCGCGCGTCGATCGCGGCGTCTACGACCTCACCGACGCCGGCCGCGCCTCGTTGATCCGTTGGCCGCAGGCCTCGGACAGTTCGGCGGGATGACCGTGAACGTGCTCTAGCCGTCATCCAGTTCGCGCAGGATTTGCCGATCGAACGGACGTTCCGATCAACTTTCTGACAGGGAGGCATGATGACGGTACGCATTCAGGGCATGCGAAATCTTGGACCGGCGACGGCGCGGATGTTGGCGGAAATCGACATTATCGACGATGAGGATTTGCGCCATCTTGGCTCGGTCGAAGCCTATCGTCGCCTAAAGTTTCGATTTGGCCGACATGTGACGATCCTCGCGCTCTATGCGATGGAAGCTGCATTATCCGATTGCGATTGGCGGGATCTCAAACCGGACACAAAGGCGTTTCTCCGACAACAGGTTGGCGCGGCCAAGTCTTAGAGGACGGCGCTCCAAACGTTCACCAGGAATTCGGTCCGACGACGAAACACGACACGGGATTTTGAACGCGAGGGCCGCCTGAACACGGGAACCTGCCGGGTCCTTTGGTTGATTTTTCAGACAAAACATGCTGCTAGTCCCGCCCATGAAGACACTCTGCATGATGGCCATTGCGTCCCTGACGCTGACTTTCCCGGCCAGCGCGATGGACAATGCTTTGCGTGCCGGGCTGATGAAACTTGACCCGCAAACACGCCTCGAACAGCGGTGCGATGCCGAAGTCCTGGACCGGATCACCCACGATGATCGCAAGTTCAAGGCCGACCGGGTCGTCGCCTACGCCTTTGCGACGCCCGAGATGAGCGCCGATGCGATCAGGAGTCCGGGTGCGGCATTCCGCAGCAAAGGACAGTGGTACCGACTGAAATTCAAATGCCAGACCGGGCCGGACCATATGGAAGTCCTGCAGCTGCGCTACCGGATCGGCGACGAAATTCCGGAAGCCGACTGGGCGAAGTACAATCTCTACGATTAGTTTTTCGCGGGCTTGCGTAGGCTTTGGCTCACGTGCCGGCAGCGGCTAAGAATCCCCTGTAATACCCCTGCCACGAAAGTGGTTTTCCAGTGGTGTCCGTCGCGGCGTCTTGACGCCAGCGGACCATGCCTTTAGGCCCGTCTGGACAATCGACAACGAACACTCGGCGAAGGGCTTCCCGGTCGATGGAAATATTTACCGCCGCGGGCATATCGGCTCTTTTTCAAGTCATCGCTATCGACCTTGCACTTGCGGGCGACAATGCCATCGTCATCGGCCTCGCGGCGGCCGGCCTGCCCGCCGCCCAGCGCAAGCGCGCCATTTTGGTCGGCATCGCGGCGGCCACCGTGCTTCGCATTTTCTTCGCCCTGATCACGCAATGGCTGCTGACCATCGGCCCGATGCTGCTGATCGCCGGCGGCCTGCTTTTGCTGTGGGTCTGCTGGAAGATGTGGCGCGAATTGCGCGTCAGCCAGGATGAGGAGCGCGACGCGACCGAAGCGCTGTCGAATGGCGATTTCGACAAGGACGGCGTCATCGGCGGCAAGGGATCCGGCAAGACCTTCTCACAGGCCGCCTGGCAGATCGTCATTGCCGACGTGTCGATGTCGCTCGACAATGTCCTGGCCGTGGCCGGCGCGGCCATGAACCATCCGACGGTGCTGATCATCGGACTGGCCCTGTCGATCGCCTTGATGGGCTTTGCCGCGTCGTTCGTCGCGCGCCTGCTGCACAAATACCGTTGGATTGCCTATGTCGGCCTGGCAATCATCCTCTATGTCGCGGTCAAGATGCTGCTTGACGGGGCCGTGCAGCAATTCCCCGAGCACTTCGCTTTCCTGGCGCCTTGGTTCGGATCCGGGGGCCACTGAGCCATCCGATGGCGCGGACCAGCCCGTCGGCCGGTTTGCTTGATTGCGCAACCCATGCTATTGCGCCGCGCGTATTGGCTCCTGCCATGCGCCATAGACCGACATTTACAGCGATTTGAGGCCGGACCAGCGTTTCGGCCCGTGCCCCCATTGGAAGCTTGCCTATGTCCGCCCCTCGCGTCAGTTTCGTTAGCCTTGGATGCCCGAAGGCGCTCGTGGATTCCGAGCGCATCATCACGCGCCTGCGCGCCGAAGGCTATGAGATCGCCCGCAAGCATGACGGCGCCGATCTCGTCGTGGTCAACACTTGCGGTTTCCTCGATTCCGCCCGCGACGAGTCGCTCAACGCCATCGGCTCCGCGCTTTCGGAAAACGGGAGGGTCATCGTCACCGGCTGCCTCGGCGCCGAGCCGGAGGTGATCCGCGAAAAGCATCCCAATGTGCTGGCGATCACCGGGCCGCAGGCCTATGAGAGCGTCATGGCAGCCGTGCATGAGGCAGCCCCGCCCTCGCATGATCCCTATATCGACCTGCTGCCGCCGCAGGGCGTCAAGCTGACGCCGCGCCACTACGCCTACCTGAAGATCTCGGAAGGCTGCAACAACCGCTGCACCTTCTGCATCATTCCCGCCCTGCGTGGCGATCTCGTTTCGCGCCCGGCCGCCGATGTGCTGCGCGAAGCCGAAAAACTGGCCAAGGCAGGCGTCAAGGAACTCCTCGTCATCTCGCAGGACACCAGCGCCTACGGCATCGACATCAAGTACCAGACGTCGATGTTCGGCGACCGCGAAGTGCGCGCGAAATTCCTCGATCTCTCCGAGGAGTTGGGCAAGCTCGGCATCTGGGTGCGCATGCACTATGTCTACCCCTACCCGCATGTCGCCGACGTCATCCCGCTGATGGCCGAAGGAAAAATCCTTCCCTATCTGGATATCCCGTTCCAGCATGCCTCGCCGCAAGTACTGAAAAACATGCGCCGTCCGGCACGTGGCGAAAAGACGCTGGAGCGCATTCGCGGCTGGCGTGACGTGTGCCCGGATCTCGCTATCCGCTCGACCTTCATCGTCGGCTTCCCCGGCGAGACGGATGAGGATTTCGAGATGCTGCTCGACTGGCTGGACGAGGCCAAGATCGACCGCGCCGGCTGCTTCAAATACGAACCGGTCAAGGGCGCGCGATCCAACGACCTCGGCCTCGAACAGGTATCGCAGGACGTCAAGGAAGCACGCTGGCACCGCTTCATGCAGCGTCAGCAGAAGATTTCGGCGACGCAGTTGGCCAGGAAGGTCGGCAAGCGCCTACCGGTACTGATCGACGAAGCCCATGGCAATTCGGCGAAGGGCCGCACCAAATACGACGCGCCCGAGATCGATGGCTCGGTCCATATCCAGTCGCGCCGCCCGATGCGTGCCGGTGACATCGTCACCGTCAAGATCGAGCGCGCCGACGCTTACGACCTCTATGGTTCGGCCGTCTGAGCGTTTCGTCACTTTCTCCCGGCAAATGAAAAGGGCGCCTCGCGGCGCCCTTTCCTGTTCGAAATGTGATGCGCCGCTTACTGCGGCAGCTTGTCGTCGACGCCCTTCACGTAAAAATTCATGCCGAGCAGTGTGCCGTCATCGGCGACTTCACCGTCCTTGAGCCACGGTGTACCGTCCTGCTTGGCGATCGGTCCGGTGAAGGGGTTCCAGCCGCCGGCAATCTTCTTCTCGGTTGCCTCGGCCATCGCCTTCACGTCGTCGGGCATGTTGGTGTAGGGCGCGAGCTTGACCGCGCCGTCCTTGATGCCGAGCCACACATTGTCCGGCTTCCAGGTGCCATCGATGGCTGCCTGTACCCGGCTGATATAGTACGGACCCCATTCGTCGGTCAGCGAGGTCAGCTGCGCGTTCGGCGCGAACTTGATCATGTCGGACGACTGGCCAAAGCCATGCAGCTTGCGCTCCTCGGCGACCTGCAGGGCGGCGGTCGAATCGGTATGCTGGACGATGATGTCGGCACCTTGATCGAACAGCGCCTTGGCGGCGTCGGCTTCCTTGCCCGGATCGAACCACGAATTGACCCAGACGATCTTGGCCTTGAAGTTCGGGTTGATCGACTGCGCGCCGAGCATGAAGGAGTTGATGCCCATCACCACTTCGGGAATCGGGAAGGAGACGATGTAGCCGGCAACGCCGGACTTCGATTCCTTGGCGGCGATCTGGCCGAGCACATAACGGCCTTCGTAGAAGCGTGCGTTGTAGATGCCGAGATTGTCACCGGTCTTGTAGCCGGTGGCGTGCTCGAACATCACTTTCGGAAACTTCTTGGCGACCTTCACCTCGGCATCCATGAAGCCGAAAGAGGTGCCGAAGATCAGCTTGCAGCCTTCGCGCGCCAGACGCTCGAAAGCACGGTCGGCATCGGGACCTTCGGAGACGTTCTCCAGATAGGCGGTCTCGACCTTGTCGCCGAGCGCCTTCTCGACTTCGAGCCGGCCCTGGTCGTGCTGGTAGGAGTAGCCGAAATCGCCGATCGGGCCGGTATAGACCCAGCAGGCCTTCAACTTTTCGGCAGCCTCCGCGGACGCGGCCAGCGACAGTGCCGCTGTCGTCGTCATCAGGGCAATAAGCAGTTTTTTCATCGTGTTACCTCTCTGTGTTAAGCCTTGGAGCTTCCCGTCTTTTTGTTTTTGTCAACGATCCGGAACGAATGGCTGCCCCAGGGATGCCGGCGTGTTCATCATCGTCAGACGCTTGTTGCGCGAGATTAGAACGAGAACCACGACGGTTGCCAGATAGGGCAGAGAAGAAAGCATCTGCGAGGGCACCGGAATGCCAAAAGCCTGTGCATGAAGCTGGCCGATCCACACCGCGCCGAAGATGTAGGCACCGGCCAGCACCCGCCACGGCCGCCACGACGCGAACACCACCAGCGCCAGCGCGATCCAGCCGCGGCCCGCGGTCATGTTCTCGACCCACTGCGGCGTGTAGACCAGCGACAGATGGCCGCCGGCAAGACCGGCGCAGGCCCCACCGAAGATCACCGAGAGATAGCGGTAGCGGATGACCTTGATGCCGAGTGCGTGCGCCGAGGTGTGGCTGTCGCCGATCGAGCGCAGCGTCAGCCCGGTCCGCGTCTTGAACAGGAACCACATGACGGCGGCGGTCAGCACGATCGAGATGTAGAACACCGGATCCTGGCCGAACAGCAGCTTGCCCACGACCGGGATGGCGCTCAGGCCTGGAATGTCGAGATTGGGCAGCCTGACACCGGGCTGGCCGACGAAGCTCGTGCCGATCATGCCGGAGAGGCCGAGGCCGAGCAGGGTCAGCGACAGGCCGGTCGCCACCTGGTTGGTGGCCAGCGACAGCGTCATGACGGCGAACAGCAGCGAGAACAGCGCCCCCATGGCGATCGCCGCCAAAAGGCCGATCCAGGGCGAGCCAGTCAGATAGCCGGCCCCGAAGCCGCCGACCGCACCCATGATCATCATGCCTTCGACGCCGAGATTGAGCACGCCGGAGCGCTCGACCACCAGTTCGCCGATCGCAGCGATCAACAGCGGTGTCGCCGCCGTCGCGATGGTCAGGAGGATGTTGACGGTGATGTCCATCAGCGGGCTTCCTTCAACTTCGGTGCAGCGTCGAGCTTTGCCGCGCCTTCTTGTTCCGTCAGCGCCAGGCCGATCAGGCGGATGCGGTAGTGGATGAGCGTGTCGCAGCCGAGCACGAAGAACAAAAGCATGCCCTGGAACACCCGCGCCACCTTGTCGGAAATGCCGAGTGCGCTTTGCACCGCCTCGCCGCCGAGATAGGTCAGCGCCAGAACCAGGCCCGCGGCGATGATGCCGAGCGGATTGAGGCGGCCGAGGAACGCCACGATGATGGCGGTGAAGCCGTATCCGGGCGAAATCACCGGCTGCAATTGCCCGATGGCGCCGGAGACTTCAGAAATGCCGGCAAGTCCGGCCAGCGCGCCCGACAGCAAGAAGGCGAAGAACACCATGCGGCTGAGGCCGAAACCGGCAAAGCGCCCTGCCCGCGGGCTGGAACCCAGCACACGCACCTCGAAGCCCTTGAGCATGCGACCCATCAGGATCCAGATCAGCACCGCGGCAACCAGCGCGAAGACAAAGCCCCAGTTGGCACGTCCGGCGTCCGGCATCAGTTCCGGCAGCACGGCGGAGTCGCCGAACTGGATCGTCTGCGGGAAACCATGGCCCTGCGGATCGCGCCATGGGCCGCGCACCAGCCAGTCGAGGAAGAGCTGGGCGACATAGACCAGCATCAGGCTGGTCAGGATCTCGTTGGTGTTGAAGCGGGTCTTCAGAAACGCGGGTATCGCCGCATAGGCCGCGCCGCCGACCATGCCGAGCAAAAGCATCAGCGGCAACACCAGCGGGCCTTCGAATTGCGGAAACAGCACCGGAATGGCCGAGCCGAAGATGGCGCCGAAAATAAACTGGCCCTCGGCGCCGATGTTCCAGATGTTGGCCTTGTAACAGACTGACAGGCCGACCGCGATCAGGATCAGCGGTGCCGCCTTGATCGCCAGTTCATGCAACTGCCAGACCTGGCTGATCGGTTCGATGAAATAGATCCGGAACGCGGTCAGCGGATTGACGCCGAGCAGAGCGAACAGAATGGCACCGGCGATGATCGTCAGGGCGAAGGCGATGAACGGCGACAGGGCTGAAAACAGCGCGGAGCGCTGCGGGCGTTTGACGAGTTCGAGGCGCATCATGCCGTCTCCAGCGTATGTTCGGCGTGGCCGGGCTCGGCGCCGCCCATTAGCAGGCCGACCTTCTCGAAGGTTGCTTCGGCGATCGGCATCGGCTTGGACAATTCGCCATTGTGCATGACCGCGATCGCGTCCGAAATTTCGAACAGCTCGTCGAGATCCTGGCTGATCACCAGCACCGCCGATCCGCTGCGCGACAGTTCGATCAACGCCTGGCGGATGTGTGCGGCGGCGCCGGCGTCGACGCCCCAGGTCGGCTGGTTCACCACCATGACGCTGGGCCGGCGGTCGAGTTCCCGGCCGACGATGAATTTCTGCAGGTTTCCGCCCGAAAGAGCCGCAGCTTCCGGATCCGGCGCGCTCTTGCGCACGTCCATCGCCTCGATGATGCGTTGGGAGGCAGCGTAAATGGCGCCGCTCTTGACCATTCCACCGGTGCCGACAAACGCCTTGCCGTCAGTGGCATGGCGCGACAGCAAAAGGTTTTCCGAAAGTTTCATGCGCGGCGCCGCACCATGGCCGAGGCGCTCTTCCGGCACGAAGGCGGCACCCAGCAAGCGCCGTCCGGTGATGGTCAGCCCACCCGCATCCTTGCCGCGGATGCGCACCGAGGCGGCATCCTGCTGCAACACTTCGCCTGAAACGGATTCGAAGAACTCGCCCTGCCCGTTGCCGGCGACACCGGCAATGCCGATCACCTCGCCGGCCCGGACATTGAGGCTGATGTTCTTGAGCGGAATGGAGAACGGCGTTGCCGGCTTGCGGGTGAGACCGCGGACTTCAAGCAGCGGCTGCGCGGTCTCGATCCCCTCGACCGGGGCACGCACCACGGCCTGCACCTCATTGCCGACCATCATGCGGGCGAGCGAGGCGGCTGTCTCCTCGCGCGGATTGCAATGGCCGACCACCTTGCCGTGCCGCAATACGGTGGCGCGGTCGCAGATGCGCTTGACCTCTTCCAGCCTGTGCGAAATGTAGAGGATCGATTTGCCTTCCGAGCGCAGCCGCTCCAGCGTCTCGAACAGCTTGTCGGCTTCCTGTGGCGTCAGAACCGAGGTCGGCTCGTCCAGGATGATGAGCTGCGGCGTCTGCAGCAGGCAGCGGATGATCTCGATGCGCTGGCGTTCGCCGACCGACAGGTCGCCGACCAGCGAATCCGGATCGAGCGGCAGGCCGTAGCTGTAGGAAAGCGCCCTCGCCTTGGCGGCGATGCTGCTGATGGGCGAGCCGTCGTCCAGGGAAAGCGCGATGTTCTCGGCCGCGGTCAGCGCCTCGAAGAGCGAAAAATGCTGGAACACCATGCCGATGCCTAGCTTCTTGGCGACACCCGGGCTGGTGATCCGCGCCGCCTGGCCGTTCCAGAAAATCTCGCCGGAATTGGGCTCCAGCGAGCCGAACAGCATCTTGACCAGCGTCGATTTGCCGGCGCCGTTCTCGCCGAGCAGCGCGTGGATTTCACCTTTGGCGATGTTGAGATCGATATGGTCGCACGCCGTCAGCGTGCCGAATATCTTGGTCAGGCCACGAACCTCGAGCAGGTTCGCCCCATCGTGATTTGCACTCACAGTGCCTCCCATCTGGTTCACCAGATATGTTCTGTGTTCCCGCAAACATGGTAGGCGCCGCCGGCTCTCAACGGAAAGCGGCACGCGTCTTGAAAGAGCTTCAAGAATTTCAGCGGAAATTCAAGGGATAGCAAGCCCGGCGGGACTAAGGGATGAGAATGGTCGTCCCTGTGGTTCTGCGCCCCTCGAGGTCGGCATGCGCCTTGCCCGCATCCTTCAGCGCATAGCGCTGGTTGATCTGGATCTTGACGGCGCCGCTGAGCACCACTTTGAACAACGCGGCCGCGGAGGCGTCGAGGTCCTCGCGTTTCGCGTTGTAGACGAACAGCGTCGGCCTGGTGGCGAACAGCGAGCCCTTCTGTGCCAGCAATGACATCGAGAAGGGCGGGATTGGTCCCGACGACTGGCCGAAGCTGACGAACATGCCGAGCGGCCTGAGGCAGTCGAGCGAGGCCGGGAATGTGTCGTTGCCCACCGAATCGTAGACGACGTCGCATTTCTTGCCGCCGGTGATGGCTGCGACGCCGGCGACGAAATCCTGCTCCCTGTAATTGATGACATGATCGAAGCCGTGCGCCTTGGCGAGCTCGATCTTGTCGGTCGAGCTTGCCGTGCCGATGACGGTTGCGCCCAGATGTTTCGCCCATTGGCCGAGAATGAGCCCGACGCCGCCGGCAGCGGCATGGAACAGGATCGTGTCGCCCGCCTTCACCTTGAAGGTTCGGCGCAGGAGATATTCGGCGGTCATGCCCTTCAGCATCATTGCGGCCGCCTGTTCGTCACTGATGCCGTCCGGAACCTTGACGACCCGGCTGGCATCGATGACGCGTTCCTCGGCATAGGCGCCTGTCGTTACGGCATAGGCGATCCGGTCTCCCGGCTTCAGCCAGTCGATATCCTGGCCCACCTGCAACACCACGCCGGCGGCCTCGCTGCCCGGAATGAGAGGAAAGCCTCCGGGCGGCGGATAAAGGCCGGAGCGATGATAGACATCGATGAAGTTGAGGCCGATCGCCGTATGCCTGACCAGGATCTGCCCGGAACCCGGTTGGCCGGGATCGGCGTCCTCATAGGTCAGAACTTCCGGGCCGCCATGGGCGTGGATGCGGATAGCTTTGGACATGGACCGGGATTCCTCTGGGAGCGGCTCGTCAGGCCTTTTTGGCGCCGAGATTTGGAAAGAACTGCATGATGCCACCGATACAGGCCAGGTAAAGCCCGGTAATGGTGATGCCGATCTTGATGAAGGTGCTGACCTGTGCGCCCAACACGCCGATCTGGTCGTAGAAGGCGGCAAGTGCCGCCTGTGCGAGAGCAAGCGCGCCGAAGGCGCACCACAAAAGGGTCATTGTGAGATTGATGGGCCGCAGCCGCACGACCCGCACCGGATGAATGAAATTGATGGGGATGAAGGTCAGAATACCGGCTACCACCACCACCGCGAACGATACCCATTGTCCGGGCTCGATGACGAACAGCGTGAACACCACCATGTTCCAGACCACGGGGAAGCCCTTGAAGAAATTCTCCTTCGTCTTCATGCCGGTGTCGGCGTAATAGATCGCGCTGGAGACGACGATGATTGCCGCCGACAGGAACGACAGACCCTCGCCCATGAAGCCGCGCTGGTAGAGCGCGAAGGCCGGGATCAGCACGTAGGTCACGTAGTCGATGATGTTGTCGAGGAGCTCGCCCGACCAGGTCGGCAGGATTTCCTTGACCTCGAGCTTCCTGGCGATAGGCCCGTCAATGCCGTCGACGAACAGCGCCAGCCCAAGCCACCAGAACATTGCCGTCCAGCGTTCCTCACTCGCCGCCACCAGCGACAGGAACGCGAGGAACGAGCCTGACGCCGTCAGCAGATGGACCGAGAACGCCCTCGCCTGCGGCCAGGTGACCTTCTTCTTCGGTCGCGGAATCCGGTCCGTGAGCTTCTTGGCGGCTTTCCGTGCCGCCATGTTCCTGGCCGATGTGTTCTTGCTCACGGGCCCCGCCAATCCAGCTTGCAGATTTCGGCCGAGCGGCCGGCAAAATTCCAGTTGCGGCCAAAGGCTCGCATCTTGCTCTTGTCGGACCTCGCCACGATGATCTCCGGTGCAATCCAGTATTCCGAATTGGTGATCACCGTATCCTTCTCGCGATCCTTGCCCGCGATTGGCGTGACCGCGCCATCGATGATCTTCGGTATCTGGAAGATACGCGTCTTGTCCCGTGTCTCATAGGTGATCGGCACCTGTTCCACACCCAGGAATTTTCCGACCAGGATCGACAGCAGCGATGTGGTTCCGCCGGCCTTGCCGGTGAAAATCTTCGTCAAGGCCTTTACCGCGTAGATCGAGGCGCGTTTGTCGATGAAGAGGCCCGCGGTCCAGTTGCCACGGCTCATGTAGCCGGGGATTTCCATGATCAGCCCAAGGTTGAGGCCGGACAGGTCGACCTCGCCGAAATGGCCGGCATCGATACGGAAACCTGCCCAGGTCTGGCAGTAGCCCTCGGTCGGAGGGTGGCTGCCGAGCGACAGCACGCAAGGGCAAAAAACCGTGCAATTGCAGGAGAGTACGAGCTCTCCTTTCATTGCCCAGCCCTGATCTGTCATTGAATTTCCCCCACTCACAACGAGATTACTAACAGCGCGGCTGCCCAGACAAGCAGTATCGCACCGGCCAGCCGGGTTGGAAGACGGCCCGTGGTTTGTTTTTCAATCAGGGTGAACACGCCGATCAGCGCCATCCAGAAGATGTTCATCACGCCGACTGCGAACATCACCAGCATCAGCGCCCAACAGCAGCCGAGGCACCAGACGCCTTGCACGGCACCAAGACGGAAGACGCGGATCGGCGTGGCGCTCCAGTTCGAAAACAGGATCGAGAACGGGTTGCGGCATTTTTTCAGGCAGGCCTCCTTGAGGCCGCTGAACTGGTAGAGGCCTGCAACCAGCAGTGCAAGCGCCCCGGCAACGCCAAGCAGCGGATCGTAGATTTCGCCGGACGCGGCGAATGCATGCACGCCCAATGTCAGCGCCGCAAACAGCATCGAGGCGGCGAGCCAGACACCGAGATAGCCGGCAACCAGTACCAGCGGATGGACGACCGGCTCGCCTTTGATCCGGGCCGTATCGGCGATCTCACAATAGGTGCGGATCATCGGTGCCGCCGACGGCAGCATCGCGGCGACCGCCATCAGGAACCACATCAGGATCAGCGCCAGGGCATGCGGGACGATGCTTGCATCCAGCGGCGCCGGCGACAGGCAGAGCGCGAAGAACCGCTCCAGGAAATCGGGCAGCGGCAGCTGCGGCAGACCGCGCAGGAGCATGTCGCCGGGCGCGCTGCCCCTGGCCTCGGCGCCGCGAATCGCCATCGTGGCCAGCGACGACCAGGCGAGCAGAATGCTGGCGCCGACGACGATATTGACCGTCAAACGCGGGTTGCGCGCAATATCAGCCGTGGCGCGGCCGGCGCGGTCGAGATGGCTGAAATCGTCCTGGGGGCCGGTCATGACACCCGAATGAGCCGAATCGCCGCGTTGATCAAGCCGCATGAACTGACCTATATGCTTCTCGACTGGCAGGTCTGGTGGCCCGCCTCGCATCGCAAGCCGGAAACCGATCTTGGAGCATCACGAAACAGCGCCGATACTGATTGCCGGCACTGGTCCGGCAGGACTGATCGCGGCGCTTGCTTTTGCCGATGCCTGCTTCCCGGTGACGCTGGTGGGGCCCGAGGCGTCGGCCCCCGATGGCCGCACCACGGCGCTGATGAACCCTGCCCTGAAAGTGCTTGAGCGGCTCGAGGTCCTCGAAGTCATCAGGCCCAAGGCCGCTCCCTTGAAAGTCATGCGCATCGTCGACGCGACCAGCCGGCTGATCCGCAGCCCCGTCGTCACCTTCCGCGCCAGCGAGATCGATGAGAACCAGTTCGGGCTGAACCTGCCCAACAGCGTGCTTAGCCCGGCGCTTGCCGACAAGGTCGCCGCCCATTCCGGGATCGAATGGCGCAGGTCGATGGTGAAGACCTGGCATCTCGATGCCGATCGGGCCCATGCCGTCCTCGCCGACGGCAGCGAGGTTGGCGCGTCACTGGCGGTCGCCGCCGATGGTCGCCAGTCGCCTGCGCGCGAGGCGGCAGGCATTTCGACCGGCTCGCACGCCTATCCGCAGGCCGCGCTCGTGCTTAATTTTGGCCATAGCCGTGAGCACGCCTCCACCTCGACCGAGTTCCACACCGAAACCGGTCCGTTCACTCAGGTTCCGTTGCCCGGCAATCGCTCAAGCCTCGTCTGGGTGGTGAAGCCCGAGACCGCCAAGGAGCTTGCCGCCCTGGATGACGCAACGCTCTCGTTGCGGGTCGAGCAGCAGATGCAGTCGATGCTGGGTCGGGTGACGGTAGAGCCGGGCCGCCAGATCTATCCGCTTTCGACCGTGACGCCCCTGCGTTTCGCACGGGACAGGGTGGCGCTTGTCGGCGAAGCCGCGCATGTGTTCCCGCCGATCGGTGCGCAAGGCCTCAACCTTGGCATCAGGGATATTGACGATCTGGTTGGAATTGCAAAAGAAAATAGCGGAGATCCAGGCGCGGCCAAGGTCCTTGCCGCCTACGATTTCAAGCGTCGTCCCGACATTCTGGCGCGCAGCAGCGCGGTCAACCTGCTCAACATGTCGCTGCTCTCCGACATGCTGCCGGCGCAGATGGCACGCGGCGCCGGTCTCGGCGTGCTCGGCGGCTTTGCACCGCTGCGCGCCTTCTTCATGCGCGAAGGGCTTCGCCCCGGCAGTGGTTTTGCAGCACTCGCGGGCGGCCTGCGGAAACCCATGCGGCAGCAGTAGCGATTTTGCGGATTTTATCGCGACATCGCGACATCAATCAAAACCTTTGCGTCGCATTCTGCGTAGCTTGAAGGCGCTCGAACGCTTCGGGATTGAATTGACTCGGAGTCTGCGCCAAATGAAGTCAAGGAATTCAGTGGTGAGTACGATGAAAACGGCCAAATTCGCGATCGGACAGGTGGTTCGCCACCGGCTGTTTCCGTTTCGAGGCATCATTTTCGACGTCGACCCTCAATTCGCCAACACCGACGAATGGTACGAAGCCATCCCCGCCGATGCGCGGCCGCGCAAGGATCAGCCATTCTACCATCTGCTCGCCGAGAATTCGGAAACCGAATACATCGCCTATGTGTCGGAGCAGAATCTCCTCGAGGATCGGTCAGGCGAGCCGGTCCGCCATCCGCAGATCAAGGAGATGTTCGACAAGAGGCCGGACGGGCGTTACGAGCCGAAACGCCAGTCCAGGCACTGACCTTCCGGCATTCCGGCCGCCGTCAGGAAAGGCCAGACACGAAAAAAGCGGGGCATGACCCCGCTTTTTCATTGGCTTGGGAGCGACCGAAACCGGTGATCAGTTGGCGGTCTTGGCCTTGTCCTGCTCGTCCTTGAGCTTCTTGGCGAAGTCCTGGTTGTTCTTGGCAACGAAGTCCTGGAGCTTCTTCTGCCGATCCTCGATGTCCGACTGCTGCAGCGGAGGGCCGTCATAGGCGCCGCTGAAGCCCTGGAGCGCGATCTTGATCGGGTTGGCCTGATTCTGGAAATTGATCGAGGTCAGCGTGATCCCCTGACCCTTCTTGAACGAGGCGACGAGCTGGTCGGTCAGCGGCACTTCGGCCACGCAACGATCCGGAAAGCAGATGACATAGTCGAGCTTTACGGCCTTGCCGGTGTCGATCTGCAGGCCGATGCCGGGAGGCACCAGGCGGCCGGTTGGGACCGTCACCTGAAACACCTTGCGGTTCACCTTGCCCTTGAGTTCGATCAGGCTGACACCGGTGACGAGCTGGCCGTTGCCGGCAGTGACGATGTTCTGGACGTTGCAGATATCGACGTCTTCCTGCTTGGTGCAGGCCTTGAACCAGCCCTGAGGGATCTGTTGCTGCTGCTGTGCGGAAGCAGAGGGAAGTCCTGCGCCCAGAAAGCCGACCACGCCCGCGGCCATGACCGAAAGGCGGTACGCATTGCTGTTCAGGCTCGTCATGTCGTGCACTTCCTCTCAAATAATCCCGGAACCGGCTTCTCTACGCCGTGTGGTCCAGCTACCTGTTGCCGAAATGAGGCAACAGAATGACTTCGGACGGCGTGTTACACTGCAAGCGGTGCCGAATCCAGCCCCGCTCACTTCTAATTCTTGATGACACGATTGGCCGGCACGCGGCTGCCTCATGCTAGGCTGCGCACCGAATCATCAAGCCGACCTGTTAAGGAGACGGTCATGGGCCGCGTTCTTGTTTGGCTGGTCACCGCGATATCGCTTTTCACCCTTTCGCTGCGACCGGCCATGTCGGAACCGAAGCATGCCATCGCCATGCAGGGCGAGCCGGCACTGCCGCCCGACTACACCCATTTCGACTACGTCGATCCCGATGCGCCGAAGGGTGGCAACATCACCTATTGTGTTGTCGGCAGCTTCGACAACCTCAACCCTTTCATCCTGAAAAGCCTGCGCACGACGGCGCGCGGCATGATGGATCTGACCTACGGCAACCTCGTTTTCGAACCGCTGATGCAGCGCAACTACGACGAGCCCTTCAGTCTCTATGGCCTGCTCGCCGACAGCGCGGACATGGATTCCGAGCGCAAGTCGATCGAATTCCATCTCAATCCCGATGCAAAGTGGTCGGACGGCGAGCCGGTGACGCCGGAGGATGTGCTGTTCACCTACGATGTGTTCACCGACAAGGGCCGCCCGCCCTACAACGCACGCATGAGCCTGATCGCCAAGCTTGAAAAGACCGGTGATCACAGCGTGCGCTTCACCTTCAATGACAAGGCCAATCGCGAAACGCCCATGATCATCGCGCTGACGCCGATCCTGCCGAGACATGCCTTCGACAAGGAGACTTTCGACAAGACAACGCTCAAGCCGTTGATTGGCAGTGGACCTTATACCATTTCCCAGGTGGCTCCGGGCCAGCGCATCGTGTTTAAGCGCAACCCCGACTATTGGGGCAAGGATGTCCCGGCCAAGCGCGGCTTCGACAATTACGAACAGATCACCATCGAATATTTCCTCAACGCCAACGCCAAGCTCGAGGCTTTCAAGAAAGGCCTTTGCGCCATCGACGACGACGGCGATCCGGTCAAACGGGAGCGCGATCTGGATTTCCCGGCCTTCCATAGAGGTGAGGTGGTTTCCGAAACCTTCGATACCGGCATTCCGCCCGTGGTGACCGGTTTCCTGTTCAACACCAGGCTGCCGAAGTTCTCCAATCCGGTGGTTCGGCGCGCGCTCGGCATGCTTTACGATTTCGAATGGGCGAACAAGAACCTGTTCGGCGGCAAATACACCCGCACGATGAGTTATTGGCAGAATTCCGAGCTTTCCGCGCTCGGCCATCCGGCCGACGATAGGGAAAAGGCGTTGCTCGCCCCCTACCCCGGCCGTGTGCCGCCTGACGTCATGGACGGCACCTGGAAACCGCCCGTGACCGACGGTTCGGGCCAGGACCGCAAGGTTTTGAAGAAAGCCTTCGATCTCCTGAAAAGCATCGGCTACCACGTGCAGGACGGCACGATGCTCGATCCCGACGGCAAACCTTTCGGGTTCGAGATCCTGACCGCTTCGCAAGACGAGGAGCGCCTGGCCGGCATCTATCAGCGCACGCTGGAGAAGATCGGCATCAATGTCAGCATCCGTAGCCTCGACGGCGACCAGATCCAGTCACGCAAGCAGCGCTTCGATTTCGAGGCTCTGATCGGATCCAGCGGCTTCAGCAATTCACTGTCGCCAGGCTTCGAACAACTCGGGCGCTGGGGCTCCGAGGCGGCCAGGGCCGAAGGTTCGTTCAATCTCGCCGGCGTTGCCGATCCGGCAGTCGATGCGGCGATCGAAGCGATGCTGCGCGCGCGCTCGAAGGAGGATTATGTCGCCGCCGTTCGCGTTCTCGACCGGCTGCTGATTTCGGGCAATTACATGGTGCCGATGCAGTACAACACGCAGCAGTGGCTTGCTTACTGGAATTATCTGGAACATCCGAAGAAGACGCCCATATTCGGTTATCAGCTGCCGACATGGTGGCGCAAACCGAACTGAAAATCCGGAGATCGAGATGAGCGAAGCGAACGCCATAACCGTCGATGTGGTGTCGGATGTCGTCTGCCCCTGGTGCTTCATCGGTCAGAAGCGGCTGGACAAGGCCGTTGCCGCGGCCGGCGACGTCGATGTGCGTATACGCTGGCGGCCGTTCCAGCTCGATCCGACCATTCCGCCGCAAGGCAAGGACCGCCGGGAGTATATGCGGGCCAAGTTCGGCAGCGATGAGCGCATTCGCGAGATTCATGCCCGCATCGAGCCGCTCGGCGAGGCAGAGGGCATCTCCTTTGCCTTCGATGCCATCAAGGTGGCGTCGAACACGCTGGATGCGCACCGCCTGATCCGTTGGGCGGGTGCTGCCGGTGAAGCCGTTCAGAACAGGCTGGTCCGCCGTCTCTTCCAGTTGAATTTCGAGGAAGGCGTCAACATCGGCGACCATGCCGTGTTGGTCGAAGCCGCCCGCGAGGCCGGCATGGACGCGTCCGTGGTCGCCACGCTGTTGCCGACCGATGCCGATGTCGAGGCGGTGCGCACCGAGATCGCCACGGCGTCGCGCATGGGCATATCGGGCGTGCCGTGCTTCCTGCTTGAGGGCAAATATGCCGTGATGGGCGCTCAGGACGTCGACACGCTGGCTGACGCCATCCGCCAGGTGGCGGCGGCGAAGGCGCGCGGCGAATTGGACAAGGTCGGCTGAAGCCGGTCATTCCTTCGCCTGCGACGAGACCGTTTCAGGTCACTTCTCGGCTCCCGGAAAGGCCGATCGCGCCAGGAATCAGACGTCAAAGGACGGCCGGTTTTCGGGAATTTGGTTAGCCCCAACGAAAAATCGGCTCGCCGGACAAGCCAAAATGAGTCACGAAATCGTGTGGACGCCTTCCCTAAGGGAAGGTCGTGGCTCACCGCGTCGTAACCAAGTAACCATCTGACATTGTTATGTTAAATCGCCTTCCTGCCGGCTTACGCGAAGCAGTTGGAAAGCCTGCTCTGTTGCCTTCCCGACACGGCCGGATCTTCAAATCTCGCTGACCCCCTATAAAAATTAATGGAAAATGATCAATTGGTGTTACCATCCGTAACAAAACAAAAAAGGTTTGGGCGGGATCGTGATTCGGATCGGCAGACGATCGCAGGAGTCAGTACCGGATAGACTACACCGCGGCGCCGCAGGGCGGTCGCATTTGACGCCGGTATCCTCGATGCGCAGTTTCTGGGGGCTGATGAAGGCCTACTGGTTCTCCGAGCGCTGGAAGGAAGCCTGGACGCTCACCATCGTCATCGCTCTGCTGACAGCGCTTTCCAGCAAGGCCGGCGTCTGGTTTGCCCTGGCATTGGGCGAGTTGGGCAATTCGATTGCCTTCTTCCACGATGCAGCCAACACCAGCCCGCTGCAGGCAATCCTGACCAATGCCGGCATATTGGTTCTGCTGGTCGTGCTCAAGGATGCCGGCTTCACAGGCGTGCGTGGTCTTGTCTCGGCAACCCTGCACCGAAAGTGGCGTGGCTGGCTGAATAGCCAGTTCAACAAGGCTCTGCTCGACGGCAATCACACCCACTTCCATGCTCAGCATGGTTCGGCGGCTGGCGGTATCGTCGCGCCCGACAACATCGACCAGCGCATCCAGGAATCGATCAAGGACATGACGGGCGGGGCGATCGGTCTCGCCATGGGCGTTCTGGGTGTCGCGACCTCGCTCTATTTTATCGGCGAAAATCTGATCGGATCCTCGGTTGAGGTCAAAGGACTGGAGTTCCTCGGCAGTTATGGCAGCGCCGTGCTGGCCTTCCTCGCCGTCGCCATTTACGTGCCGCTGAACACCTGGATCGCGGTCAAGCTCGGCCGCTTGCTCGAGCGGCTCAATATCCGCATGCAGCAGGCCGAGGGCAGCTACCGCAGCGAACTGACGACGTTCCTGCGCCGCAGCTTCCATGTCGCCGCCTCGCATGGCGAAGACGTGCAAAAGTCGATGCACGACAAGCTCTACGTCGATATCGACAAGACCTGGGGCAAGCTCAATGTCGTCAACAATGGCTACACGTCGTTCGAGCTGATCTACAACTTCCTCGGCGCCCGGATCGTCGCCTATGGCCCCGGTCTGGTGTCGTTCATACACAATCGCCTGGACTACAAGGGCTACATAACCGGCTCCGAAATGGTCGCTCAGCTGATCAGCCAGTGCTCGTGGTTCATTCATGTCATGCCCGCCATCGCCACGCTGCGCGCCAACAGCCAGCGTGTCACGGAACTGGCGAACGCTATCGAGAACGTTCAGCATCCGCAGGCGTTCTACAGCCAGACCGGTCAGTCCGACTTCCATTATGCCAGCCAGAACCCGGTTTTCGGCCTGACCATCCAGAAGCTCGAACTGGCGCATCAGGGAGAGGACGCGACACCGTTCCTCAGCGCCGCCAATTTGCGCTTCCGGCGCAGCGAGTGGACGTTCCTCAAAGGCGAATCCGGTTGCGGCAAGACTTCACTGATCAAGGCGATCAACGGTCTTTGGCCTTATGGCCGCGGTACCATTGTCTTCCCCGACGGGGTGAAGAGCTTTTATGCCGCCCAGGAGGTCAAGCTCCAGCAGGTGTCGCTGAAGCAGCTGGTCTGCCTGCCGGGCTCCGAGCACGACCACGGCGATGCGCAGGTCGCGTCCGCGCTGCACAAGGCCGGCCTTGGCGACTTCATCGAGCATATGGCCAATGAAAGCCGTGAAGGCAAAAGCTGGGATCAGGTCCTGTCGGGCGGCCAGAAGCAGAAGCTGGTGGTGGCCCGCATCATCCTGCAGCAGCCGGGGCTGCTGTTCCTTGACGAGGCGACCGGCGCCCTTGACCCGGAAGGCAAGATTGCCTTCCACCAGGCGATCAAGGACAACTGCCCCGATGTCACTGTGATCAGCGTCATGCACGAAGCGGTGGCGCCACGATCGGCTGCCGGCACCGAGTTCTACCATTCGATCGTGTTGATCGCCGACGGCGTCGCCACCAAGAAGCCGCTGGTTCCGACCCTGCCGGTCGAACTCACGACGATTCTGACCCAGCCACGTCCGGTCGAGGACAAATGGCTGCGTTTCTCACGTCGGCTGAAGCAGAAATAACGTTGATTTCACCGCGACTTGCCGGGCAGCGCGGCAGTCGGCGATCACAGTATCGCGATCGGAGCCATCAGGCGCCGTTTTCCTCACTCACTGCGATTGACTCGGCAAGGCGCGCTCCTATGTTGCGCCGGCTTGCTGACAGTCAAACGCGAACCCGCAAGCGGAAAGGTCACCGCGCCATGCCTGGCGACAGTATTAGTCGAACGCAACCGCCGTCCGCCTAGACGTGACCTGACATGGTTCATGTCCTGCCGGACGGCAAGGAGTGAACCATGAACGATTTTTTCCCCGTAGCGGACGACGAGGCCGTCGCCATCGCCCGCATCCTTGCAAACGACCATGTCGCCGACGTGGTCGAGGGGCTCAACCATGAATCGCGCGAAACCGCGACGGATCTGCTTTGCGCCGTACCGTTCGAGCGGCTGGTCGAGATCTTCGACCAGCCTGAACTCGACGGCGCGCCCGAACTCGCGGAGGCCCTGCCCCGCGCCAAGGCAAGCAAGCTGCTCACCGCCATGTCGGTCGACCGTGCGGCCGACATACTGCGCGAGCTCGATGAGCCGGCACGCTCCGAACTGCTCGGCGCACTGGCGCCGCCGCTGCGCGCCACCCTGCTGTCCATTCTGGGCTATCCCGAAGGCAGCGCCGCATCGATCATGACGACGGAATTCGTCAGCGTTCCCTCCGACTGGACCGTCGGACGCACGCTGGACTACATCCGCAAGGTCGAGCGGACGCGCGAAACCGTCTACGCGATCTACATCGTCGATCCGCAAACGCACCTCCTGGTGCGGTCGACCGGCCTGCGCCGGCTCATCACCGGTGAGCCGGACGACCCGATCCTGTCTGTGGCGCCGGACCGTGTGCCGGTGACGGTCACCCCGCTGACCGATCGTGAAACCCTGGCGCAGACGATCTCCAAATACGATCTGCTCGCCGTACCCGTCGTCGACCACGGCAAGATCCTCGGCATCGTGACAATCGACGACATCATCGACACGATGATCGAGGAAACGACGGAGGACGTGCATCGCTTCGGCGGCATGGAAGCGCTCGACGAGCCCTATATGAAGATGAGCTTCCTCGCCATGATCCAGAAGCGCGCCGGCTGGCTGTGCGCGCTGTTCCTCAGCGAAATGCTGACAGCGAACGCCATGCAGAGCTACGAAAGCGAACTGGAAAAAGCGATCGTGCTCACCCTCTTTATCCCGCTGATCATGAGCTCCGGCGGCAATTCCGGCTCGCAGGCGACCTCGCTGGTCATCCGGGCGCTGGCGCTGCGCGAGATTGGGCTCGGCGACTGGTGGCGGGTTGCCTTGCGCGAACTGCCGACCGGCCTGGTGCTGGGATCGATCCTTGGCGTGGTCGGCGTCTGCCGCATCACGCTGTGGCAGTATTTCGGTTTCTACGATTACGGTCCGCACTGGCCGCTGATTGCCGCGACGGTCGGGGCCGCATTGGTCGGCATCGTCACCTTTGGTTCACTCTCGGGATCGATGCTGCCCTTCGCGCTGAAACGGGTCGGTTTCGACCCCGCCAGCGCATCGGCGCCGTTTGTCGCCACACTGGTCGATGTCACCGGGCTGGTGATTTATTTCTCGGTGGCGCTGGTCATCCTGCGCGGCACGCTGCTGTAGCGCATTGCTGTCTCCTCCGCTGGCCATGGCCGGCGGCGGCTTCCGCCCTAGGCTGCCTGCCTTAGGTGGTTCAGTCGACCTTCATCGAGCAAAACGCGCCCGTCACTGGACGCGCTGGCCGTCCTTCACGCGGTAGGTCGGCTTGTACATGGTGACGAGTTCTTCCGCCGCGGTCGGGTGCACGGCCATTGTGCGGTCGAAATCATCCTTGGTCAGGCCGGCCTTCAGCGGAATGCCTAGCAGCTGCGCCATTTCGCCGGCATCCGGCCCCAATATGTGGGCGCCTAGCACTTTGCGGGAAGCGCCGTCGACCACCAGCTTCATCAGCATCTTCTCGTCGCGGCCCGAAAGCGTGTGCCGCATCGGCCGGAAGCTGGCGCGGTAGATTTCGACATCGGCGAAACGCTTGACGGCTTCGTCTTCCGACAGGCCGACAGTGCCGATTTCCGGCTGCGAGAAGACCGCGGTCGCGATCGTGTCGTGGTCGGGCGCGGTCGGGTTGCCCTTGAATGCCGTCTCGACAAAGCACATTGCTTCGTGGATCGCCACCGGTGTCAGCTGCACGCGGTTGGTGACGTCGCCGATCGCCCAGATATTGTCGATGTTGGTGCGGGAATACGCGTCGACCTTGATCGCGCCGACCTGGGTCATCTCGAGGCCGATGCCTTCCAGGCCCATATTCTCGGTGTTGGGGATGCGTCCGATGGCCAGCATGACCTGATCCACCGTCAGCGTCTGGCCGCTGGTGAGAAGGGCATCGAGCCGGCCGTCCGGCCGCTTGCGGATCGACTCCGATACGGCGTGGCAGAGGATCTTGATCCCCTTCTTTTCCATGGTCTCGTGGAGCGTGCGGCGCAGATCCATGTCGAAGCGGCTGAGGATCTCCTTGCCGCGATAGACCAACGTGGTGTCGACACCGAGCCCGTGAAAGATGTTGGCGAACTCGACCGCGATGTAGCCGCCGCCCTCGATCATGATCGCCTTCGGCAGTTCCTTGAGGTCGAAAGCCTCGTTGGAAAAGATGCAATGCTCATGACCGGGAAGCGCTGGGTGGGCCGCCGGACGGCCACCGGTGGCGATCAGGATCTGGTCGGAGGTGACGGTGCGGTCGTCGTCCAGGAGATGCACCACATGCGGGTCGACGATCATCGCCCGCGAATGGAAGGTCTCGCCGCCGGCGCCCTCGACATTCTTCTTGTAGATCGCCTCCAGCCGGCTGATCTCGCGGTCCTTGTTGGCCACCAGCGTCTGCCAGTTGAAACTGGCTTCCGGCACCGTCCAGCCATAGCCGGCGGCATCGGCAAAATGCTCCGGAAATTGCGAGGCGTAGACATAGAGTTTTTTCGGCACGCAGCCGCGGATGACGCAGGTACCGCCAAAACGGTATTCCTCGGCGATGCCGACGCGCTTGCCGAGTGCGGCGGCAACGCGCGCCGCCCTCACCCCGCCGGAGCCGCCGCCGATGACGAAAAGATCATAGTCATAACCGGCCATGAGGCGGCTCCTTGAATGTCGGAAAATGCGAGTGACAGGTAGGCCGCCAAAGGCCAAAAGAAAAGCCCGGACAAGCCGGGCTTCGCAGATGGCCGCAAGGCCGCATTTGAAAACGCAGGATCAGTTCTGCGTGCCGTCGGCGGGAGCCGAACCGTCGGCCGGTGCAGCGCCATCCGCCGGAGCCGCATTGTCGGCCGGAGCAGCACCATCAGCAGGCGCAGCCGGAGCCTTTGCCTTGGCGGCCGCGGCCAGCGTTTGGCCGACCTGCTGGGCGAGATCGCGGGCAAGGCCGTTCTGCCAGATGTCGGCTGCCTTGACCAAGTCACGCGTCACGGTCGGCCCGCTGTCGAGCAGCTTCTTGCCGGACTCGGAGCTGTAGAAGGCGGCGATGTCGTTGAGTTCCTTCTCGGAAAACACCTTCGCATAGGCAAGGGCCGCTTCCTTCTCGAGATCGGCGCGGCGCGACGCCATCGCCAGCGCCTTCTCGCTGATCGTCTTGCCGATCAGTTCCTGCATGTCCGGGTTCTTCTGGATGAGCTGCGATTCGAGCGCGGCGGCCGCCTGCGGCAGGATGTTGTCGAACGGGTCGGTCGCATGGATCGCCGCGACCGCGGCGCGGGCCGCCTTCAGGTGCGATTCGGTGACGTCCTGCGAAAACGCCGGCGACGACAAGGCCAAAACGGCCGAAGCCGCCAGAACGACGCAAAGGCCGCGAACCCGGTTATGCAACATCATGGTTGGTAGAACTCCCTGGTTTTCGGGCGGCATGGACGGTTTGGATACCGTCGCCGCCGGCGATGATGGCCGCTGACGCCAGCCCGATGAAAAGACCATGCTCGACCACGCCCGGAATGGCGTGGAGAGCATTCGAAAGCGCTCTTGTATCCGGAATGCGGCCAAAAGATGCATCGAGGATAAAATGGCCGCCGTCTGTAACAAAAGCCTGGCCTCCCGTCATCCTCAATGTAATCGGACCGGAAAGGCCGAGCTCTGCAGCCGCCTTGGCTACGGCGATCTCGGTGGCGCGCAGGCCGAACTTGTTGACTTCGATCGGCAGCGGAAACCGGCCGAGCGTCTCGACCATCTTCGAGCGGTCGGCGATGACGATCATGCGCTGCGAGGCCGCGGCAACGATCTTCTCGCGCAGCAGCGCGCCGCCGCCGCCCTTGATCAGGGTCAGTTCCGGATCGACCTCGTCGGCGCCGTCGACGGTGAGATCGAGCTCGGGGGTTTCCTCCAATGTCGACAGCGGCACGCCAAGCTCGCGGCACAGTGCTGCGGTGCGCTCCGAAGTCGGCACACCGATGACGGTCATGCCGGTGGCGACCTTGTCGGCGAGCAGCCGCACGAACTCTTCCGCAGTGGTGCCGGTGCCGATGCCGAGCCGCATGCCATCGCTGACATGGGCAAGGGCGGCCCGCGCGGCCTCGACCTTCAACTGTCTTGCATCCATGCTGCTGCTTGCTGCCCCGGGGAACCTTGTGTTCGGGCTCCTAGCATTTTTGCCGGCCCGGTCAAAGCTTTTGACCGGGTCAAAACCTTTGACCGTGGTCAAAGCCGTTGGGGCACCTATCCACCGCTTTGCTTGCCTTGACGCGCCGCAGCCGCTATCGCCTCCACAGGTACAAACCTGCGCAGGATGGATCATGAGTCGCCCGATCATCGTGTTCGACTTGGACGGAACGCTGGTTGACACAGCGCCGGACCTGCTCGACAGCCTCAACCACAGCCTGGCCGCCAGCGAACTCACGGCCGTCGACGCGGCCGGCTTCAGGCGCTTCGTCGGCCATGGCGGCCGCGTGATGATAGAACGGGCGCACGCCGCCCAGCAGCGCTCGCTCGACGTCGCCGAGCATGACCGGCTGCTAAAACTGTTCCTCGATCACTACACCGACAACATTCCCGGCAAATCGCGCCCCTACCCCGGTGTCGTCGACGCGATCGGGCGTTTCGAGAAGGCGGGCTATCTCCTGGCGATCTGCACCAACAAATACGAGGCCAATTCCCTGGCGCTGATCGAAGCGCTCGGCCTGACCAGGCATTTCGCGGCCATCGCCGGCCAGGACACGTTCGCCTTCCGCAAGCCCGATCCACGCCACCTGACCGAAACCATCAAGCTGGCCGGCGGCGATCCGCACCGCGCTCTGATGGTCGGCGATTCGCAGACCGACATAGACACCGCCAAGGCCGCCGGCATTCCGGTGGTGGCCGTCGATTTCGGCTACACCGACCGGCATGTCCGCGAATTCGAACCTTCGGCGGTGATCTCGCATTTCGACGCTCTGACCGTGGAACTGGCGGAGCGGCTGATCCGCGCCGCGGGCCACTGAGCCGACGGCGACCGGCATCCCATCGGGACGGCCCGAGGAGCGAAGAATCCGATCGCTGTGAGAACGCCAGACAGCGCCTTGACTTAACCGGCCGGCCTCCCTTATATCGCGGCTCGCTTGGCCTTCGGGCAACGAGCGGGCGATTAGCTCAGCGGGAGAGCACACCCTTCACACGGGTGGGGTCGCAGGTTCAATCCCTGCATCGCCCACCATTTTCCCAAATGGTTTTCCAGCCTTAGCCCGTTGACGCTCTGTTGGCAGCGGCGCGGCGAATTGCAGCTTGTGCGGACATGGCCGGGCACGCATGGCGTCCCATCCGGAACCAACCACCGCACCAGCTCGTTTCCTTGCGTCGAAACTTGAGGGAAAACCATGTCCAGATTTCTCGTGGCAACCAGCGTTGCCGTTCTTCTCGCCGCCGGACCGGCCCTGGCGGCGGATGACAAGCCGTTGCCGCCGCCCAATGCCAAGAAGCTGTCGGAGATCCTCGCCAAGGTCGAGCACCGCGACGGTTTTCGCTATGTGAAAGAGGTCGACTGGGACGATGGCGCCTACACCGTCACCTATTACACGTCGGACAAGGCGAAGGTCGAAATCACCTATGATCCGGTGACCGCCGAGCCCAGGTAGGAGCCGCCGGCAGATATCCGATAGACGGATCCGCTTTTGCACACGCTCGATGGACCAATCGGCGTGCCGCAAATTGTCCATCCTTGGCGTGTGATATGTACGCCGAGGCGCGGCCGTGCCTTGCGCTATCCTGATGCTTGGGGGCACCGATGCGATCTTCCATCCAAACCAAAGTCTTGCTTGTGCTTGCTGTCATCCTGGCTGGCGGCATGCTTGCGGCGCCTTCGGCGCGCGCGGACGGGCCATCCTTCGATTGCGCCAAGGCCAGCCTGCCGGCGGAGAAGGCGATCTGCGCCGATCCGCAGCTGTCGGCGATCGATCTGCTGGTCGCCAAGGCCTACAAGGGGTTCGAGCCGGCCTTTGGCGGCGACAAGCGCAAGATCGCCCGCGGGCTGATTGCCGACCGCAATGCCTGCAGGAGCGATACAGCCTGCATCGTCAGCGCGCTGAACAACGCCTTGCAGACCTATGGCAATGCGCCCTCATGGGTACAGGACTACAACATCGCCCTGATCGGCAAGAAGGCTCTGGATACCGCCGCGGGCAATCCCGGCAACAACGATCAGCCCCTGCCCTCGGCCGTCGGACAATGCGCGTCCACGCACATCAAGACGCTGACCACGCGGCTTGGCGACGATCCGCTGGAAACCGCCTCGCCCGACGCCGGCAGCGCAGCCACCTTCACCAATGGCGGTGGGGCCGTCTCCTATGATCGCGAACCGGGCCTTGCCGCCTCGAAGGTCGGCGAACCCGTCGTGACTTGCCTGATCGCGATTCCCAGGGATTGTCCCAGGGATGACGACCGCGGCCGGGTCTATTATTCGATCGATCTGGTTGCAAAAGGTTCCTGGGCCTTGCCGGACTCCGAGCATCTGTGCGGCGGCGCCTGATCGGCGTGCTTCCCAATCCACGAAGCCTGCCAAAGCATCCGCTCTGTGCCTGCCCTTGCGCCGGATCGTCTTTGATGGCTGATTGGAACGGTTGACTGCGCCGCATGGGGGATGGGCATGGCGACGGCGAAGCATGTGATGAAACGCATCCTGATGATGCTGGCCGGCTATCTGGTCGCCGTGCTGGTCGGCCTGGTCGCCGTGGCGGCGATCTACGCCGCGCTCAGTTCGCTGCCCAACGCGCCGGCCTATTTCGACATCATGGGCGTCAGCCCGATCGCCGTCCTGGTGGTGCCGCCGCTCGGCATGTTCGTCTACTTCCTGACGATTGTCGTGACCGGGCTGCAGACACTGATCTTCGCGCTGATCGCCGAGTTCTTCTCGCTGCGCAATGCCCTGATGCACATGGTCTTCGGCGCCGCTGCCGCCGCCGGCGGCTTCTTCCTGATCTGGCCGAGCTCAGCGGAAGACATAGACCCGGAGCGCTGGGCCGATATCGGCATCATCGCCGCGGCCGGCCTCGTCGCCGGATTGATCTACTGGCTGATCGCCGGGCGGGAGGCGGGGTTCCGCCGCCCGTTGTCGCAATTCTAAACGATCAGCTCGACGGCGAGCGCACGGCCTCGGTGGCGTCCAATGCCTGCTTCAACCGCGAATCGCGGTCGTAGACGTCGCTGAAATACTCGACCTTGCCGGACATGTCGGGCCATGCGGTGAAATAGGCGACATAGACCGGAATCTTGCGCGTCACATCCTCGGTCGAATGCCCGTGCTTCAGCTTTTCGGCGACATAGTCGACCGTGGTGCCGAGCACCGCCGCCGCCATGCCGCGCGGATCCTGCAGGCGCACGCAGCCATGGCTGAGCGCGCGCATGTCCTGCTTGAAGAACGATTTCTGCGGCGTATCGTGCATGTAGATCGCATGCTTGTTGGGGAACAGGATCTTCAGTTCGCCCAGCGCATTGGCCTCGCTCGGCTGCTGGCGCACGCTGTAGGGAATGTTGGCGCCATAGCCGCCCCAATTGACCGCCGACGACGGAATGCGCTTGCCGCGCGAATCCGTCACCTCGTAGCCGGCCCGATCGAGATAGCCGGGATCGCTGCGCAATCTGGGCAGCATCTCATTGACGATGATCGACTGCGGCACGCCCCAATAGGGATGGAAGTCTACCTGCTTGATCTGGTCGTAGAAGAAAGCCGTCTGGTTGGTCACCCGGCCGACGACGACGCGCGTCTTCAGCTTCTCCTCGCCGTTGTCGATGTAGCTCGCAGTGAACGCCGGCTGGTTGATGAAGACACGTGGGCTGCCGAGATCGGAAGGCAGCCAGCGCAGCTCCTCCAGCGCCACCTGCACCTTGAGCAGTTTGTCAGCCTTCGACGTGCCGGCCAGCAAGGCGACAGTGCGCGGACCGATGACGCCGTCGCCCTTCATGCCTTCCTTCACCTGCACCGCCTTGATCAGCGGCACCAGCTCGGGGACATAAACCTCGCTGGTCGCCAGCCGCGACAAGAGCTCGCCATAGGTGCCGCCCATGCCGTCATCGAGATTGCGCGCGATCAGCGACAGCAGCTTCGGCAGTTCGGGGCTGGTCTCGCCCGGCTTCAGCAGCAGCTTGGGATCGACGACGATCTCATTTTCGGCACTGGCCTGCAGGGCCTCCAGCTCGACGCGCAGCGCCTGATATTCCGCATTCTGCGGATGCCGCGATTCGAGGTAGGTGCGCACTTCCTGTGTATGCGCCAGCGTCTTCAGCACGCCGACCATGTCGAGCGGCTTGGCCGGGAAATCATAGTAACCGGTCATCCGGTTGGGCTCGACACGGCCGTTCTGGGCGTCATGGGCATAGCGCAGGACGCGTGCCGAGAGCGCCATCTCGAAGCGCACGAGTTCCCTGAGCTTGGCCGCGTCATCCGTCGACGCCGAAGTCGTGGCCGGCACATCGACGGTGTAGTCGGTGGGCGTCAGGCCGTAGCTCGCGGCCTCGCCCAGCACCCGCACCGCATCCTGGGCGCGGTTGTTGGGGCTGGGTCCGTTCACCCAGATGAAGTCCGGATTGGCCGAGTAATAGGCGATCAACGCCTTGGCGATGTCGGGCTCGGCGTAGAGTTCGTAGTCGCTGAGACCGGCAATGGCATCGTGGAAAGCAGCCCCCGTTGCTGACGGAACGAACGCCGCGTCCTGCGCCGTCGCCGGCTGCGGCGCGGCGGACAGCGTCGAGAAGTCGACGCGAATAAGCTTGTCAGCCTTGTAGGTGTAATAGGACGGCCCGCTGATCTTTGCGCCGCCGCCGCCGCCAGCCGGGGCTTTGGGTTTGTGCGTTGGCGGAGGCGGAAATTCGCCCTGCGGCTCATGCCTGATGCCGCCGCCGAACAGCATGTCGAAGAGCCCCTGGGCGCCTGCCTGAGGCGCGCCCAGGGCGAGCGTTGCCGCGATCGCCACAAGCGGCATCGCGGTTGCTTTTTTACCGAGGAATTTCATGGATCACCCGCTCCGGTCGCAACCGGTTCCCGTTCCGCACGCTAGACCGTCTCGCTCACCGCATGGCGGATGTAAGGCGCGACTATACCGATTCATACCGATTTGGTTAAGCTTTCATAAATTTTGGAAAGCCTGTTGCAGAACGGTTTCACAAGATCGTGTCGGCTGGAGCGCGGGCGTTTCGCTCCAGCCTGGAGAAATCCCCAAAATTCAGGCGTTGGCGCAGCCATCGATGGTCAATGCGGCACCGGTAACGAAACGCCCCTCCGGACCGGCGAGCCAGGCAACCATGCCGGCGATGTCATCGGCCTTGCCGAATCGCGGTGCAGCACGGCATGTCGATCCAGGCGCGCGACGGCGCGTCGCGCCCAGCGCTGATGGCCACCGTCACTGGCGCGATGGCTGCCTGGCAAACTCTGGCAGGCCCCGACTGAGCGTGACAAACGCTGGCCATTATGGTGGAAATCCAGCCAAACGCGCGGTCGGGAGGAACAAGCTGTGAAAAAGGGTTATCGCGAACTGCTGGATGAAGCCAACGCCGAGATCGAAGTGGTTTCACCTGAAGAAGCCGCGGGACTGCTCGAGGACGAAGGCACCATCTTCGTCGACCTGCGCGACCCGCGCGAGGTCGAACGCGACGGCAGGATTCCCGGCGCCAAACATGTGACACGCGGCATGCTGGAATTCTGGATCGATCCGGAAAGTCCCTATCACAAGCCGTTCTTCGCCTCGGGCAAGAGCTTCGTGTTCTTCTGCGCCGGCGGCTGGCGTTCAGCGCTCGCCACCAAGACGGCGCAGGACATGGGGCTTGTGCCCGTCAAGCACATCCTTGGCGGCTACACCGCCTGGAAGGCGGCCGGACTGCCTGTCGAGCCCGGCGAGAAGAAGAAATAGCCCCAATGCATGTCGCTCGAGAGTGGTCCCGGTTTTGAGACAACGACATGCCTGGAACGAGGATTGCGTCTCAATGCAGCCGCGACGGCTCGCGGTGTTCCGCGACGAAGGCAACGGCGCGTTCGACAACGCCCTTGTCCGCAAGGATGCGGCGGTGGCCGAGACCGTCGGCCCAGTGCAGCCGCACATGGCCGCCAGCGCCGGCGTAGCGTTTCGCGTGCTCGGCCGGCACCTCGCGATCGTCAGGCGCGTGGATGACCAGCGTCGGCACCGGCGCCTGGGCGAGCTGGCGGTCACCGGTGAATTCATGCAGCGGCCGGCCGGACAGGTGCTGGACGCGGTCCGCCATCGCCACCTGCGAGCGCGGCCCGACGTTGAGCATGCGGCTGAAATCGGCGAAGATAGCCGGCAGGGAGCTGGGTGCGGCGATCAGCACGAGACGTCCGGCCGCCAGCGGCGGAATGTTCTTGACGGAACCGGCAATGGCATTGGCGGCAACGGCGCCGCCGAAGGAATGACCCACCGCCGCGACGAACGGGCCGAACCATTCGCCGGCGACCCGCACCGCGTCGACCGCGTTGACCATGTTCAGGTGCCGGCCCTGCGAATGGCCGTGCCCCGGCAGGTCCAGGGAAACGACCCTGTAGCCGGCGGCGCGATAGCCCTCGATCAAGGCGCGCATATATTCGGTGCGCGAACGCCAGCCATGAACGACAAGCACCGTGCCAAGTGCGGCCCCGCCCGGTTCCGGCCGGAATTCGTGCACCATGACGCAGCCGGTTGCCGTCTTCAGCCGATGATGGCGCGCCTCGGTCATGAACTCGGCGGCCCGGCCGATGGCGCGGCGCTCGCCATCGGTCAGCGCCTTTGTGCTCGGCGTGCGGCAGAACAGTTCGAAAGCCGCGCGCCCGGTGATGCGTGGCGCAATATGCTCGGCCGCACCAAATACGCTCCGGATGACCTTCAGCCCGATTGATGCCATAGTGAGAATCCATCCATACGTTCAAGCATGAACATAATAGTTCAAAGATGAACAATAAACAAGAGCTACCCTGGGACAACCCGCGTTTTCGCAACTGGGTCGCGGTGGCGCGTGCCTGCCATGTGCTGGAGCGCACGCTGGCGGTGAAACTCGCGCCGCTCGACCTGAAGCCGGCGCAGCTCGACGTGCTGATGAACCTCTACCGCCACCCCGGCATGTCGCAGCACGATCTTGCCCGCAAGCTGCTCGTCGGCCGCTCCAACATCACCATGCTTTTGCCGCAGCTGGAGACGCGCGGCCTGCTGCGCCGCGAAGGCGACGAGAAGGACAAGCGCATCCTGCGGCTCGCCTTGACCGAGGCTGGCGAGGCGCTGCTGATGCAGGCGCTGAAAGTGCATATGGCGCTGATCGAGAAAGCGATGAGCCAGTCGACGCCGGAGCAGTGCGACATGATCGGCGAACAGATGCGCAAGATCTATGAGGTGCTGAAGGAGGCCTGACGGCCTTTTCGGTCACTCACCACATGGTTTTCTTCGCCCGCTCCGGCCATTCCTTGTCGTAGGCCTCGCCGTCGATGTTCTTGCGGCTGGTGATTTCCAGGATTTTTCCCGGCGTCGGCAGCGATTTTGGATCGACATGTTTTGCCGGGTTCCAAAGCTCCGACCGCACAATGGCGCGGGCGCACTGGAAATAGACCGAATCGACGTCGATGACAGTCACCGAGCGCGCCGCCTTGCCGTCGACCATGAAGGATGCGCAAAGTTCGGCGTCCGTGGTGATGCGCGCGCGGCCGTTGATGCGCAGCGTCGTGCCAGAGCCCGGCACCAGGAACAGCAACCCGACACGCGGATCCCGGATGATGTTGCGCAGCGAATCGGCGCGATTGTTGCCGCGCCGGTCCGGCATGATCAGCGTCTTCGGATCAACGATACGCACGAAGCCGGCGAGATCGCCGCGCGGCGAACAGTCCAATCCCTCCGGGCCACTGGTGGCAAGCGCAACAAAGGGCGACGCCTCGATGAAGGCGGCATATTCGGGAATGACGTGATCGAGTTCCTTGACCAGCGAGGCTTCGCCTGGAACGCCGTAGAGCGCCTCGAGCTGTTCGACCGTGGTGATAAGCGACATCTTTTTCGTCTCCGAACCCTGGCCGGCGCTACTCCAGATGTGTGACGCCTTTACGACGTCGGCTTAGCGATCACGGCTCAGCCCTTTTTCGGCAAGCTCCGCCAGATAGGCATTCCAGCGCTCATCCTTCTCGTGGCCAAGCGTGTGCAGATAGTTCCAGGTGAAAATGCCGGTGTCGTGGAAATCGTCGAAGGTGATGCGCACCGCATAGTTGCCGACCGGCTCGATCTTCAGGATGGCCACATTGCGCTTGCCGGGAACCGTCACACGCTGGTCGGGCGAATGGCCCTGCACCTCGGCCGATGGCGAGGCGACGCGCAAAAGCTCCGCCGGCAGTTCAAATGGCTGGTGATTGGGAAAGGTGACCGACAGCAGCTTGCGGTCCTTGGAGACCCGGAGTTCTTTTGGCGCGGTCATGCTGTTTGATCCCGTATCGATTGCCCTTCCCTACGCCGCTTCGCGACAGGGGAAAAGTCCTGGTAGACGACCGACGCACGGTGTCGGCTCCGGGATGTTACCAAAGATCGAGAAGCGGTATCTTGAATGGTGGGCTGGATCGTATCACATAGCTGTATATAACGACGCCGGTAACGGCCACGGGAAACGCTCGAACATGAACATGATCGACCCTTTCGGTCGCACGATCAGCTATCTCAGAGTGTCGGTCACCGACCGCTGCGATTTTCGCTGCACCTACTGCATGGCCGAGGACATGGCCTTCCTGCCGAAGAAGGACCTGCTGTCGCTGGAAGAGCTGGATCGGCTCTGCACCGTTTTCATCGAGAAGGGCGTCAGACGGCTGCGCCTCACCGGCGGCGAGCCACTGGTGCGCAAGAACATCATGCATCTGGTGCGCCAGCTCTCGCGCCACCTCGATAGCGGCGCGCTGGAAGAACTGACGCTGACCACCAACGGCTCGCAGCTGTCGCGCTTCGCCGCCGAGCTCGCCGATTGCGGCGTCAAGCGCATCAACGTCTCGCTCGACACGCTGGATGCGGACAAGTTCCACCAGATCACCCGCTGGGGCCATCTCGACAAGGTCATGCAAGGTATCGATGCCGCTCAGGCGGCCGGGCTCAAGGTCAAGCTCAACGCGGTGGCGCTGAAGGATTTCAACGACGCCGAACTGCCCAACATGATGCGCTGGGCGCATGGCCGCGGCATGGATCTCACTGTCATCGAAACCATGCCGATGGGCGAGATCGACGCAGACCGCACCGACCAGTATCTGCCGCTGTCGCTGCTGCGCGCCTCGCTGGAACGCCAGTTCACGCTGGCCGACATTCCCTTCAAGACCGGTGGCCCTGCACGCTATGTCCACGTCGCCGAGACCGGCGGAAAGCTCGGTTTCATCACACCGATGACGCATAATTTCTGCGAAAGCTGCAATCGCGTCCGGCTGACCTGCACGGGCACGCTTTATATGTGCCTCGGCCAGGAAGACGCGGCCGACCTGCGCGCGCCGTTGCGTGCATCCGAAGGCAACGAACTTGTCGCCGACGCGATCGACGAGGCCATCGGCCGCAAGCCGAAAGGCCATGATTTCATCATCGACCGCCGCACCAGCCGTCCGTCGGTGTCCCGGCATATGAGCGTCACCGGCGGCTGATTTTTTGTCCGATTTGGTGCAAGACTATCTTTGGTCACAAGGCCAAGGGGGCATCGTGCTGCGTCTTTATCGTATAGGCTTGTCGTCGCTGACCACAGTTCTGTCCTTGGCGACGCCCGTCACAACAAGTGCAAACGCCAAGCCCTTCACCTATGTGAACGCGCGCTTCGGCACCGTCTGCACCTTTCCCGACGAGATATTCACCGATCGTCAGCCCGAGCCGGAAAATGGCGACGGACAGGTTTGGCTGAGCGCGGATGGCGCCAGCCTGACCTGCTCCGGCATCCTCAACGTCGATAACGACACGCCGAAAGGCTTTGTCGCCGATGAAAAGGCAAGCAAGGAACCTGACTACACCGTTACCTACAGCAAGACCGGCAAGAGCTGGGCGGTGCTGTCGGGCATGAAGGATGGAAAGATCTTTTATGAGCGGCGCCTGTTCGGCACAGATGGCGTCATCCGAACGGTCTGGATCGATTACCCGCCAGCCCTGAAGTCGAAATACGACCCGCTGGTCGGCGCGATTGCCGGCAGTCTGAAGGGACAGTGAGTATTTCGGATCACACCCCAGAAAAAGTCTTGTCCGCGAACCGCCGCCGGATTTACGGCCACGCTGTTCCGGCCTAGCCTTCCCCTGAAAGCGGCTTTTCGCAGATAGGGGGAAACGTCATGCGCAAACTCATTCTTTCTCTTGCATTGCTCGGCCTTGCGGCCGTGCCGGCGGCAGCGCAGTCGATCGGTGGAACCTATACCGTCGCCGGCACCAATTTCGACGGATCGAAATATGATGGCGAAGCCACCATCACGCTGACCAGCGGGACGACTTGCGCGATCCACTGGGAGACTGGCGGTTCTTCATCCGATGGCATCTGCATGCGCAACGACGATGCATTCTCCGCCGGCTATGTCATGGGCAAGGACATCGGCCTCGTCGTCTACAAGGTCGAGGATGACGGGTCGCTGCATGGCCTGTGGACCATCGCCGGCAAGGAAGGCAACGGCACCGAAGTGCTGACGCCGAAGCAATAGACATCGGCAGCCGGTACGTTCCGGGAGGCGAAGCCGCCTCCTGACCAGATCCGCGCCGGATTGAGGACGTGATTTCACGCCGGCGATGACGAATGCCCCGGTCCTGGCCCAGCCCTTTGCCATTGCTGTTTCGTGGCGGGCTGTTACAGGCTTGCTTCCCAAGCAACCGGTGGATGTCTTGCCTCTTTCCCCAAATCTTCGCGGCGCGTTGTTCATGATGGTGGCGATGGTTGGCTTCACGCTCAACGACGCCATCACCAAATACTCTTCGCAATCGATGAACATGGCGCAGGTCATGCTGATCAGAGGAGCTTTTGCCTCGCTCTTCGTCGGCCTGCTGGCCTGGCAACGCGGCGCGCTTTTGCGGCCGCGCCTGATGCTGCAGCCGCTGGTGGCAATCCGCGTGCTGGGCGAAGCTGGCGCCACCGTGTCGTTCCTGGTGGCGCTTGCCCATTTGCCGATCGGCAGTGTCTCGGCCGTTCTTCAGGCGCTGCCGCTGGCGGTGACGATGGGTGCCGCGCTGTTTTTCGGCGAAGCGGTCGGCTGGCGACGCTGGCTGGCGATCGCAGTCGGTTTTGCCGGCGTACTGGTCATCGTGCGGCCCGGCTTTGATGGCTTCAGCATCTATTCCCTTTGGGCGCTGGCCAGCGTCGCCTGCTGCACCGTGCGCGACCTCGCCACCAAGCGCATTCCCCAAACCATACCGACCATGCTCGTCTCGACCGCGACCGCGCTGGCAATGACCGGCGTCGGCGTGGTGCTGTTGTCGCCGATGGGTGGCTGGACGCCCATGACCGGCAAAAGCACGGCGCTGCTGGCGCTGGCCGCGGTGCTGGTGCTCATCGGTTATCAATTCATCATCATGGCGATGCGCTCGGGCGAGATCTCCTTCATCGCGCCGTTCCGCTACACAGCGCTCCTCTGGTCCATCCTGCTTGGCTTGATCGTCTTCGGCGACATTCCGGACATGCCGATGATCGTCGGCGCGACAATCGTCGTCGGTTCGGGTCTCTACGCGCTCTATCGCGAGCGCGTGGTCGGTCGGCGAAGGATCGTCGCCGAAACCACCGGGCCGGCCATGGCGCCGGATGGAATCTAGCCGGGTCTTGTGATTTCCGGCGGCTGGCGTACAGGCTCGATGCATGAGGCGAGATATTGCAGGGATCGTTCTGGCCGGTGGCCAGTCAAGGCGGATGGGAGGCGGCGACAAGAGCCTGTTGCCGCTCGGCGGCGGCAGCGTGCTTGAGCAGGTCCTGTCGCGCCTTGGCCCGCAGATCGAAACCCTGGCGCTGAGCGCCAATGGCGATCCCGAACGCTTTTCCCGTTTCGGACTGCCCGTGCTTGCCGACACCGTCGAAGGCTTTGCCGGGCCGCTTGCCGGCATTCTGTCCGGCCTCGAATGGGCGGCCGCTGGCACACCTTGCAAAGCGGTCGTCACCGCCGCCGGCGACACGCCTTTCCTGCCGCTAGACCTCGTCGCGCGTCTGGCGGCGGCAGCCGGCGAACATCCAGGTTCAATTGCCGTCGCCTCCTCGGCCGGCCGGCTCCACCCGACCTTCGCGCTGTGGCCGACGGACTGTCGCGACGCCTTGCGGCATTTCCTGGTCGATGAGGACAACAGGCGCGTTTCGGCCTTCATCGAGCGACATGGCCATGTCGAGGTGGAATTCCAGGTCGTGCAATTCGCTGGCCGGCCGCTCGATCCTTTCTTCAACATCAATGTGCCGGACGATCTTGCCCAGGCAGGGCGCCTGTTGCAGAGCATGACATCATGAACGTCTTCGGCATCACCGGCTGGAAAAACTCCGGCAAGACCACCCTCACAGAAAAGCTGGTCGCTGAGCTTGTGCGGCGCGGCTGGAAGGTCTCGACGGTCAAACACGCCCATCATGATTTCGACATCGACAAGCCGGGCGCCGACAGCTTCCGCCATCGGCAGGCCGGCGCCACCGAGGTCGCGATCGTGTCGGGCAACCGCTGGGCGCTGATGCATGAATTGCGTGGCGAGGATGAGCCGCCACTGGAGAGCATCCTCTCGCGACTCGCCCCATGCGACATCGTGCTGGTCGAAGGCTACAAGCGCGAATCACACCGCAAGATCGAAACGCGGCGCCTGGAAGCGAGGGACCGGGCGCCGCTTTCGGCAGGCGATCCCAATATTGTCGCCATCGCCGCCGATTTCGCCGTCACGGACGAGAGCCTGCCGGTATTCGACCTCGACGACGTAAAATCGATAGTCGACTTCATCGAGCGCATCACCGGCCTCGTTGCTTGGGATGTAACGTAACGGCAGAACCCCATTGCCGATTTCGGTGGTTTTGCAGTTGCTTTTTTCTTGGAAAGAGTGGGAGTATCGCCTCAGCGGGCGGTCAAAAGCACCGCCCCATAGAGCCGTTTCGGAACGACGGCCGGGACCATAAAGAGAGGACTATCATGCGTATTGCACTGCGTATCGCGCTCGCCGCATCGGCTGCGCTGCTGACGCTCGGCGTAGCCCAGGCCCAGGAAAAGACCCTGCGGATCGGCACCGAAGGCGCCTATCCCCCGTTCAACAACCTCACCTCCGACGGCAAGCTCGTCGGCTTCGACATCGACATCGCCCAGGCGCTTTGCGATCAGATGAAGGTCAAGTGCACCTTCGTCGCCCAGGATTGGGACGGCATCATCCCGGCACTTCAGGCCGGCAAGTTCGACGCTATCGTCGCCTCGATGTCGATCACGCCGGAGCGCAAGGAGAAGGTCGACTTCACCCACAAATACTACAACACCCCCTCGGCTCTCGCAGTGCCGAAAGACAGCACGCTGAAGGGTGTGACCAAGGAAGATCTCGCCGGCAAGACCATCGGCGTCGCCACGACGACCACCCATTTCAACTATGCCTCGAAGACCTACACCGACAGCACTGTGAAGGGTTATCCGAGCAGCCCCGAGGAGCAGGCAGATCTGGCCAACGGCCGCCTCGACGCCATCGAGGACGATATCGTGGTGCTGCAGCAATGGCTGGACACGCCAGATGGTGCCTGCTGCAAGATTCTCGGCCAGCCCTCGCCGCAGCCGGTCGAGATCTTCGGACCGGGCGCCGGCATTGCCGTGCGCAAGGGCGAGACCGATTTGGTCAACAAGCTCAATGAGGCCATCGACGCCATCCGCGCCAATGGAAAATACAAGGAAATCAACGACAAGTACTTCAAGTTCGACGTCTTCGGCGCCGAGTCCTGATAGACAGGATCAAGACGGCGGGGAAATTCCCCGCCGTCTTTCTATTCATCCTGGGAACGTCGTGGGGATAACACCTGTCAATGCCAGCCCAAAGCATATGGACACTTCTCAGTTGGGGACCTGATGGCTGGAGTGACGACATTGCCTATGGCGTCATTGTAACGGTTCTGCTTGCGCTGGCGACGCTCCCCATTGGGTTGACGATCGGTTTTTTCATTGCGCTGGGCAAGCAATCCGAGGAGCCGTCGCTGCGCCTCGCCGCCAATATCTACACCACGGTCTTTCGCGGCCTGCCGGAACTGGTGACGCTTTTCCTGTTCTTCTTCGGCATGCCGATCCTGCTGCAACATCTCATCCGGTATTTTCGCCCCGAAGCGACCATCGACGTCAACAGTTTCGTGGCCGGCATGATCGTGCTCTCGCTGATCTTCTCGTCCTATGCCAGCGAGGTTTTCCTCTCGGCCTTCCGCGCCATCCCGAAGGGGCAGTATGAGGGTGGCTATTCCATTGGTTTGTCCAGATGGCAGACAATGCGCTTGGTGATCCTGCCGCAGCTGCTGCGCATTGCCTTCCCCGGTCTCGAGAATTGCTGGCTTAGCCTTCTCAAGGACACGTCGCTGGTTTCGGTCGTCGGTCTTGCCGAGACGCTGCGCAACGCCGGTGTGGCGGCTCGCGTCACCAAGCATTCGTTCCTGTTTTACAGCATTGCGGCTCTGGTCTTTCTGGGTCTGGCCGTCGTGTCATCCTTCGCCACCAGCGCCATTTTGCGCTCGCTTGGCAAACGGGAGGCACAACGATGAGCGCCACAGCCGCCATGGTCGAGCGGCCGCCACCGCGGACCCGCGGCTGGCCGCGACCGCGCATCGTCGGCTACGCGCTGGTCTGCCTGTGGATCGCCTTTGGCCTCGGCATCGTCGGCTATCTGTTTTTTGCCTGGAACCCGGCCTTCTTCGCCAAATATGCGCCGGCCTATCTGAGCGGGCTGGGCGTTACCTTGTCGCTGGTCGCCATTTCGATGGTGCTTGGCGCCGTCCTGTCGATGCCGGTTGCTTACGGGCGTATGTCCAGGAACCGGATCCTGGCCGGTCTTGCCTACTGTTACGTCTATTTTTTCCGGGGCACGCCGCTGCTGGTTCAGACCTTTCTGGTCTATTACGGGCTGGGGTCGTTCAGGCCGGAACTCCAGATGATCGGGCTTTGGGATTTCTTCAAGGACGCCTTCAACTGCGGCGTCTTCGCCTTTGCGCTCAACACCGCTGCCTACCAGGCCGAAATCCTGCGCGGCGCCGTCGAAAGCGTGCCCAGGGGCCAATGGGAAGGCGCCGCCTCCCTCGGCCTGCACAAATTGCAGACGCTGCGCAAGATCATCCTGCCGCAAGCTCTGATCGTCGCCTTGCGGCCCTACGGCAATGAGCTGATCCTGATGGTCAAGGCGTCCGCCATCGTCGCCATCATCACTGTGTACGACCTGATGGGCAATGCAAAACTCGCCTTTGCCAATTCCTTCGACATCCAGGCCTATATCTGGGTCGCCCTGGTGTACCTTGTGATGGTCGAGTTGTTGCGCCATGCGATCGAATGGATCGAGCGCCGGATCACCATCCACCTGAAGCGTTGAAAAATTTCCATATTGCCTGCTCCAGTCGATCAGTCCGCAGGCGTCTTGACGAATTGAGCGCAGGGCCTAGAACGGTTCACCGTTTCGCAGAAACGCAGAACCGCTCTATCTCTTTGTTTTGATGCAATTCCGGACGGAAAACCGCTTCACGCTTTTCCTGGAATTGCTCTAGAGCTTCCGCAGCAATTTCGTTTCCGTCTGAAGGGCAAGTTCATGGCATCTGTGGCATTTCTCGGTCTTGGCGTGATGGGCTATCCCATGGCCGGCCACTTGAAGAACAAGGGTGGTCACGACGTCACCGTCTACAACCGCACCAAGGCCAAGGCCGAGCAATGGGTCGGCCAGCATGGCGGCGGCTTTGCAATGACGCCGGCAGAGGCAGCCAAGGACAAGGACTTCGTCTTTTCCTGCGTCGGCAATGACGACGATCTGCGCTCGGTGACGACAGGTCCCGAAGGCGCCTTCAAATCGATGAAGAAAGGTTCGGTCTTCATCGACAACACCACGGCTTCGGCGGAAGTCGCGCGCGAACTGGCGGCAGCAGCGGAGGCAGGTGGATTTTCATTTCTCGACGCGCCGGTCTCCGGTGGCCAGGCCGGCGCCGAGAACGGCGTGCTGACCGTCATGGTGGGCGGCGATCAGGCTGCCTTCGACAGAGCGAGGCCCGTTATCGACGCTTTTGCCCGCATGGTCGGGCTGATGGGCTCGGCTGGCGCCGGCCAGCTCACCAAGATGATCAACCAGATCTGCATCGCCGGGCTCGTGCAGGGACTGTCGGAAGGTATCCATTTCGGCAAGAAGGCCGGGCTCGATATCGAGAAGGTGATCGAGGTGATTTCCAAGGGAGCCGCCGGTTCCTGGCAGATGGAAAACCGCCACAAGACAATGAGTGCCGGCAAGTATGATTTCGGCTTTGCCGTCGACTGGATGCGCAAGGATCTTGGCATCTGCCTGGCGGAGGCCGACCGCAACGGCGCCAAGCTGCCGGTGACCGCGCTTGTCGACCAGTTCTACAAGGATGTGCAGGCCATGGGTGGCAAGCGCTGGGACACCTCCTCGCTGCTGGCGCGCCTGGAGAAGTAGGCGATCATGTCCCTGCCCGCTCCAGGCTGGACCGCGCAGGACATCGTCGCGCATCTGCGCTCGATCGGCACCGAGGAAAACCGCGCCGGCATGGCGCGGTTCGGCATCAACATCGCGACCGCGCTCGGTGTCGGCAACACGGATTTGCGGCCCTTGGCGCGCAAGCTGAAGCGCAACCACGAACGATCCCTGGCGCTGTGGACCAGCGGCATTCGCGAAGCGCGGATGCTGGCGGCTTTCACCGGCGAACCGAAGAAGATCACCATTGAGGAATGCCGTAGCTGGGCCGACGATTTCGATTCCTGGGAAGTCGTCGATACCGTCTCCGACCTGTTCGTCGATACGCCGTTCTGGCGCACGCTGATCGAGGAGTTTGCGGTCGACGAGCGCGAATTCGTCCGCCGCACGGCCTTTGCCATGTTGGCATGGGCGGCCGTGCATTTGAAAAAGGAGCCGGACGCGACTTTCCTGTCCTATCTGCCCTTGATCGAAGTCCATGCCGGCGATCAGCGCAACTTCGTCAGGAAAGCCGTCAACTGGGCGCTGCGGCAGATCGGCAAGCGATCGATGAGCCTGCACGCCCCTGCCCTGACCCTGGCACAGAAACTCGCCGACTCCCCAGACAAGACCGCGCGCTGGATCGGCAAGGATGCCGTGAAGGAACTGTCGGATGCCAAAACGCTCGAACGCCTCGCCGGCAGAAACGTTTGACCTCGCCAACATCCGCTTCACCGAGGTGACGCCGGCAACACGCGGCAGCTTTGAGACCCTGTTCGAGCAGCCGGGTGCGCCAAAATATTGCTGGTGCATGGCCTGGCGGAACTCTGACCGCGAGCACATCAAGAACGATGAAAAGAAGCGTCAGATGATGGCGCTCATCGATGCCGGCACCCCGGTCGGCATCCTCGCCGAGATCGACGGCAACACCATTGCCTGGTGTTCGGTCGCTCCGCGCGAGACCTATCGCAGGCTTTCAAGGCGGCAGGACGACAGCGAGACGGGCGTATGGTCGATCGCCTGCTTCTATGTGCCGAGGGCCTTGCGCGGCGGCGGCCTAGCTTCGGCCTTGCTTGATGCAGCCATCGATCATGCTTTCGCCAAGGGCGCGCGCATCATCGAGGCCTATCCCGTGGCGGAGGCGTCGCCGAGCTACCGTTTCATGGGCTTTCGCGACATGTTCGCGTCGCGCGGCTTCCGTGAAGTCGGCATGGCTGGTTCTCGCCGACATGTGATGCGGCTCGCGCATTGACGTCATTGGCCGCGGCGTCTTTACTTGGCCGCAAAGGAAGCGGCATGAGCATTCATCTCAAATCAATCCTGGCTCTGGCGACCGCGCTGTCCCTCTGGGCTGCCGGCGCTTCGGCCGAAACCATGCACATCTTTTGGAAGGATTTGCGCCCGGCGAGCCAGGCCGTCGCGGAAGACGCCGGCCTGCCGATGATTGCGGCTAAACTACCCGATCATGGTGAGACGCTGTCGCTCGGCTTGCAGGACAAGACGGTACAATTAGCCGGCTACGCGTTGCCGGTCGATCGCGATGGCGACCTCGTCTATCAGTTCCTGCTGGTGCCATGGACCGGCGCGTGCAGCCACATGCCGACGCCACCAGCCAATCAGATCGTGCTGGTCACGCCAACCCATCCCTACAAGATGTCGCAAGCCTACCAGTCGGTCGCCATCACCGGCGCCCTGAAGCCGGACATGGAGAAAAGCCAGCTGTTCATTCTGGATGGCGTCAGCGTCATCCAGTCGGGCTATAGCGTGCGCAGAGCAGAGGTGGTTGGGGTCGATACCGTGCCTGATGCCATCACCCTGCCGGTGAACTCGCCCTGGACGTTCCTGAACAAAAAGAAGAACTAATCGGGCTTGCGCTCAGGCGGCGTTGGCGCCCGATTCCTTGTCCAGCACCATGTAATCGAGCGGGATTTCAGTGGTGTACTTGATCTGCTCCATGGCGAAGGACGACGACACGTCACGGATCTCGATCTTGGCGATCAGCCGCTTGTAAAAGGCGTCGTAGGCGGCGATGTCGGGTACCACGACGCGCAAGAGATAGTCGACGTCGCCGCTCATGCGGTAGAACTCGACCACCTCGGGAAACTCCTGGATGACCTCGGAAAAGCGGCGCAGCCATTCGTGGCTGTGCGAATTCGTGCGGATGGAGACGAAGACGGTGACCCGCACATTGACCTTCTCATGGTCGAGAATGGCGACGCGACGCTTGATGACGCCTTCCTCCTCGAGCTTCTGGATGCGGCGCCAGCAGGGCGTGGTCGACAGGCCTACTTTCTTGGCGACATCGGCCACCGCGAGTGTCGCGTCCTCCTGCAGGAGGCGGAGAATTTTTCGGTCAAGGCGGTCCATTAGAGGCTCCTGAGGAATAGTTTGGCTATATTCCCCTTTATTTCGGGCTTTCACAAGAAAGAAATTCTGCCAATCGCTATGAAAGCGAGTGATTTCTTGCTGAATGCCTAGCCGAGGCGATAGCGGATTTCCGAGCGCAGGAAAGGCAGCAAATCCATTTCAAACCACGGATTCTGCTTCAGCCAGCCGCTGTTGCGCCAGGATGGATGCGGCAGCGGCAGCACCTTTGCGCCGACGGAATTCTCCCAGATGGCCCGCCAATCCTTAACCGTCTCCGTCAGCGAGGGCCGGCGCGCGGCGCCCATATGCCAGGACTGCGCGTAGATGCCGATAGTCAGCACCAGGTCGATCCGCGGCATCAGCGCCATCAAGGGCGTGCGCCAGGCCGGCGCGCATTCGCGCCTTGGCGGCAGGTCACCACCCTTGGCATCCTGGCCGGGAAAGCAGAAGCCCATCGGCACGATGGCGAATTTCTCGATGTCGTAGAATTCGTCGCTGGTCACGCCGAGCCAGTTGCGCAGGCGGTCGCCCGAAGCATCGGTGAACGGCATGCCCGACAGGTGAACCTTGGTTCCCGGCGCCTGGCTGGCAATCAGGATGCGGGCACTGGACGAAGGCCGCAGCACCGGCCGCGGCTCATGCGGCAGCGGCCTGCCGGCGGGGTTTTCGACGCAGATGCGGCAGGCCCGGACTTCTGCGGCAAAATTGTCCAGTTCCAGGGTCAAGCGGCGGCACTCGGCCGGCTGGAGATCGCCTGATGCCAACGCAGGACATTGGTGCATTCCTCCGGTACGTTGATGCGCGCCGGCTTCATGAAGTCGATGGCGATCAGGCCGGTGATATCGGCGATCGAATAGCTGTCGCCGGCAGCGAATTCCCGCTTCGCCAACTCGCCGTCGAGGATTTTCAGGAACTCCAACGCCTTCGGCTTGTTGGCCTCGCCCCATTCGGGGATTTGTGGGATTTCCCATTCCTTCATGGCCGGATGAATGTGGCGAAACGCCTGCGCGACGCAGCTGAGCAGGTTGAACTCCATCCGTCTCTGCCACATCTCGACCTGTGCCTTGCCGAGCGCGCCGCGTCCGAACAGGGCCGGCTCCGGATGCAACTCCTCGAAATACCGGCAAATAGCGACGGATTCGGTGATGACGGTGCCATCGTCAAGCTCCAGCACCGGCAGGCGCTGCAAAGGGTTGCGAGAGCTCACCGTTTGGCCCTTGTGCTCCAGCGCGCCCATGTCGACGGACACCAGCGGAACCGCGATCCCCTTTTCGGCGAGAAAGACGCGTACCCGCCGCGGATTGGGCGCCCGGCCACCGTCGAAGAGCTTCATTTCGATCCTCCCTTTCCTTCCAAGCCGATACGCCTCACCAGAAGCGAAAAATCTCCCGCACGGCGTCGCCGATCGACGCCAGCGTGCCGTGTTTTCGCGCCACCACTTCGCCGTGATGGCTGTCGCGCCAGTCCTGCGGTTGATCGAACGTACCAGCCCAGATACCGACCTTGGCGGCCCGGGCGGTTGCCTCCTCACTTTCGAAGTCGCCAAAGGCAACCGCCCAACCCGCCTCGACCTGAGCGCGGTTGAGGTCGGTGCCGCCGGCCTTGCAGTCGCCAAGCAACCGGCCATAGCGATCCCGCTGCCAGCCGCTGCAGGTAACGGGCCTGCCGGCGATCAGGCGCACCAGGGACTGGCGCGCAAGCGTGCCGCAGGCATAGTCGCTGCCGTTCCTGCGGCAGGTCTGCGTGTATTCCGGGGCGTCGATGCCGCGCATGCGGATGCGCTCGGTGCCGAGCGTGATCGAGTCGCCATCATTGATGATGGCAGCGCCTTGGGTCTGGCGCGTCTCCACCCGATCGAGGCGCGCCGCCAACAGGATCAGCAGCCCCAGAATGATGATGGCCAGCCCATAGTCCAGCACCTTGCGCCACAGGCTTCTCGGGCGCGGCGCCGCGTACCGCCGGCGCGATCTTGGCGACCAGGAACGGCTCATATGGCAAACGGTTGGTTAATCATTCGAACGTAGCTTAACACCTTGGAACCGCTGCACGCATAAATCGAAGTTTTTGATGCCCTTGCAACGCTCGAACACAGCGGACAAGTTCATTGTGGACCGCAGGAAACGGCATCGCAACAGCGATGTCGCGCGTGCGGTGCGCAAGACGCGCGACCGTCTTTCGCAGCAAGCCGGCAATCCCGATTTCGACCGCGAATTGTTGAAACTCCACGCCGGCGCCATGACAAGCGGCGCCGTGGCGATCCCGCTGTTCGTCCTGGCGATCGCCGCTGGCGGTTGGCTCGCCGGCGTCGGTAATGAGATCGGGCTCTGGGCGTTGTTCACGCTCACCTGCTATACGATCGTCGCCTTCATGGCGCGGCGCATCGAGCGCACGGAAGCGTCGGAGCTTAACCCCTTGCAAACGCGACGGGAATTCCTGGTCGGTCATTTCCTTTGCGGCCTCGGCTGGGGCTGGTTCGTCGTGCTCGGCTGCGGCGCCTGCGCGGTCGACCAGTTTCAGGTAGTCAAGGCGGTGGTGCTGCTTTTTGCCATGGCCGGGACGGCGCTCATGGCTTCATCGCTGAGCGGCGCGCTGCTGGCGACTTTTGCCGTGCCGGTGGCGCTCTACGCCTATGTCGGCACCAGGCTGTGGATGCCGGTCGAGGCGGTCATGGCCGGGCTGCTTGTCCTGTCGCTGCCTTTCTTCGTCTATGTCGCCCGTCAGCTCAACCGCGCTTCGCTGATGCTGTTGTCGTTCCGCTCCGAAAAGGATGCGTTGATCGCCGAACTGGAAACAGCGAAATCCATGTCGGACGAGGCGCGGCGGCGGGCCGAGGACGCCAATCTGGCAAAGTCGCGGTTCCTCGCTTCGATGAGCCATGAATTGCGCACGCCGCTCAACGCCATTCTCGGCTTTTCCGAGGTGATGGCGAACGAGGTGCTGGGGCCGATGAGCAATCCCACCTATCGCGATTATGCCCATGACGTGCATGATTCCGGCCAGCACCTGCTCGACCTGATCAACGAGATCCTCGACCTGTCGCGCATCGAGGCCGGTCGCTACCAGCTCAACGAAGAGCCGGTGATGCTGCTCAACATCGTCGAGGATTGCTGCCACATGATGGAGTTGAAGGCGCGCAACAAGGATATCCGCGTCATCCAGGATTTCGAACAGACATTGCCGCGGCTGTTCGCCGACGAGCGTGCCGTGCGCCAGATCACGCTCAACCTTCTCTCCAACGCCATCAAATTTACCGCCACCGGCGGCGAGATCCGCGTCCGCGTCGGCTGGACGGCGGGCGGCGGGCAATACATCTCCGTCAAGGACAATGGCCCGGGGATTCCCCAGGACGAGATCCCGGTCGTGCTCTCGGCTTTCGGCCAGGGCTCGATCGCCATCAAGAGCGCCGAACAAGGCACCGGGCTCGGTCTGCCGATCGTGCAAGGCCTGCTTGCCATGCATGGCGGCGAATTCGAGCTGCATTCCAAGCTGCGTGAAGGCACGGAGGCGATTGCCATCTTCCCGCTGAGCCGGGTGATGGAAGAGCTGCCGGCGTTGCCAACCGCGGCGGTGGCGGCGCGAAGGCGTTAGGCGACCGGCCTCAAAGGGGAACGCGGACCGCAATGACCGCAGACTGGGATGCCGGCAGCGTCGAAATCAAATCGCACCGACTTCGCCTCAAGTTGTTTGCGGCCGTTGATGCTGGCGAGGTCTTTGCCGCCATCACGCCCGCAATCACCCGTTTCATGCAGTGGGAACCACCTCGATCATCAACGGCCTTTGCCGAGGTATGGCGATCCTGGTTGGCGCCGATCCTCGACGGATCGGATCTGCATTTTGTTGTGCGCTCGCTGGCGGACGATCGCTGTCTGGGTCTTGTCGGCCTGCATGCGGCGAAGACGGCCTGTCCAGAAATCGGAATTTGGATAAGGGAGGACGTCCATGGAAACGGCATCGGCCGGGAGGCCGTCGCCGCCGTGGTGGCATGGGCGTCCGAGGAACTCGATCCGGATGGCTTCGAATATCCTGTCGCCGAAGAGAATATGGCGAGCCGAAGAATCGCGGAAAGCCTCGGCGGCTCGATCGTCGAGACCCGCTCCAATCCGAAATACACCTCGGTCGTCTATCGTCTCCCCAATCCCAGGCGGTGATGCGCCGGGCGGGAAGCCTCTAGATCCGAACCGCCGCCGCCATGCCTGAACTGGTCAGCGCCGCCGCCTTGACCAGGCCCGCGCCAAGTGCCGCCCCCGCCCCCTCGCCATGGCTTATGCCGAGGTCTAGCAGTGGGCGCAAGCCAAGCAGTTCTGCGGCCCTTGCATGCGCGGGCTCCGGCGACAGGCTGGCGAGAAGGCAATGCTTGAGCGCAGCGGGGTTTGCGACATAAAGCACCGCCGCGGCAGCCGTTGCGGCAAAACCGTCGAGCAGCACGGGTATCTTCTGCATCCGCGCGGCGAGAATGGCGCCGGCTATCGCGGCGAACTCGCGGCCGCCGACCCGGCGCAGCACTTCCAGCGGGTCGTCGAGATGGCCGTGGTGAAAGGCCAGCGCCCCATCGACCACATCGGCCTTGCGGACCTGCATCGCCGCGTCGGCGCCGGATCCCGGACCGACCCAGTCGGCGCCCCTGCCCCCGAACAGCGCGGCGAGCAGGGCGGCGGCGACGGCGGAATTGCCGACGCCGAGATCGCCGAGGCAAAGCAGGTCGGTGCCGCCCGCGATCGCTTCCATGCCGAAGGCCATGGTCGCCGCGCAGCCGCGCTCGTCGAGCGCGGCATCCTCTGCGATGTCGCCGGTCGGGATATGCAGGGCAAGATCGAACACCTTCAATCCGAGATCACAGGCAATGCAGATCTGGTTGATCGCCGCACCACCCGCCGCGCAAAGCTCGACCGCGTTGGCGGTTGCCGCCACCGGACGCGGCGAAATACCATGACGGGTCACGCCGTGATTGCCGGCAAAGATTGCCATCAGCGGCCGTGTCACCGCGGGCGGAGCCCGGCCGCTCGAGGCGGCAAGCCACGCCGCGATGTCCTCGATGCGGCCGAGTGAATGCGCTGGCTTGTCGGCCTTGGCAAACAGCGCGCGCACGCGCGCTTCGGCTTTCAGGTCGGCTGCCGGCAGATTGTCGAGCAGGTTGCGAAAATCGTCGAAAGGCAGAGCGCTGGTCATGTCGTGAGCAATCATTCCTGGATTTGGTGAGCGGCATAGCCGCGTTGCGTGATCGGCACAACCTCTCCCAAACATCAGCCTTGATTGCCGCAAAGATGGCCCGGGAAGGCGCGATCGCGAGGGCTTGCATTGGCTTTGCCGTTGCACCATGTGGAGGTGGAAGAGCGGAGTCCGCACGGATCCCTCGAGAGAAAGTCATGACGGCCATCGAATCCCCCTGCATCCTGGTCTGCTCGATCGACATGAAAACCGGCTTCTGCTTCGGTTGCGGCCGCACGCGCGAGGAAATCGGCGCCTGGATGGGGATGACGCCCGAATCACGCCGCAATGTGATGGCCGAACTGCCGGCCCGACTGGAAACGGTCGAGCGCCGGCCGCGCCGCGAAACGCGCCGCACCCGCATGGCGCGCGAACGCGACGTACTCTAGAGCCTTCACCGTTTCACGGAAACGGCGAACCGCTCCAACTCTTTGTTTTAACGCAATTCCTATGGAATACCGTTTTCACACTTTTCCTGGAATTGCCCTAGCGAGGCACGGATGAGCAGCCGACTGTTCTGGATTCTGATGGCGGTGATCGGCGTTGGAGCGGCCCTGCTCGTGCTCAATGATTCCGCCGGCAGCACGCTTGGCGTCGAGAATTACGATTTTGGCAGGCTGATATGGCTTGGCGCCTTCGGCGCCCTGATCGCCACCGGCCTGCTGCGATCGGGCCGCCCGTTGGGCGACATGGCACGGAATTTCGGCGCCTGGGCGGCAATCGTGCTGGCGCTGATCGCCGGCTACCAGTACCGCTACGAACTGCAAGACGTCGCCAGCCGGGTGACCGCGGGCCTCGTTCCCGGCAGCCCGCTGGCGCTTGGTGTCGAAGACGGCCACGCCACGGTGACCCTCGACAAGGCCGACAATGGCCATTTCGAAGCGCGCATCCTGGTCAACGGCAACCCGATCCGGGCCGTTGTCGACACAGGCGCGACCAGCACTGTGCTGACGTCGGAAGATGCGCAGGCCGCCGGCTTCAATCCGGCGGCGCTCAACTACACGATACCGGTTTCGACAGCCAACGGCATGGCGCGCGCCGCCGCGGTGAAGACCGACTCGGTGGCGATCGGCGGCATCGTGCGCAAGGACATGCCGGTGATGGTCGCGGCACCCGGCATGCTGAGCCAAAGCCTGCTCGGCATGAACTTCATCGGCTCGCTGTCGGGCTTCGACGTGCGTGGCGACCGCATGATCCTCAGGGACTGAGCTCAGGCCGCCTCGGCGGCCCCTCCACCGAATTCGACGGCCGCGAAAGCCGTCTTCAGCACGTCGGGCCCGGCACCAGGCCGGTTTGCGTCGGTCGACAGGATCTGGCGGTAGCGGCGTGCACCGGGCAGCCCATGGAACAGCCCGACCATATGGCGGGTAACATGGCCGAGCCGCCCGCCCCGTTCGATGTGGCGCGCCGCGTAGTCCGCCATGGCATCGATCAGCCCAGCGAAATCGAACGCCTCGGGCCTTGCGCCGTAGAAGGCTGCGTCGACGCCGGCCAGTATGCCTGGCGTGTGGTAGGCGGCGCGGCCGAGCATGGCGCCGTCGACATGATCGAGATGCGCGCGCGCCTCTTCAAGCGACTGAATTCCGCCGTTGATCCCAATGAATTCGTTCGGCTTTTTGGCCTTCAGGCGATAGACCCTGTCATAGTCGAGCGGCGGGATGTCGCGGTTTTCCTTGGGGCTCAGCCCTTCCAGCCACGCCTTGCGCGCATGCACCCACAGGGTGTCGGCGCCGGCCGCGAAAACCCCGTTCGCCAACGCATCCAGCGCCAGCTCCGGATCCTGTTCGTCGACGCCGATTCGGCACTTGACGGTGACGGGGATTGTCACGGTCGCCTTCATTGCCGCGACGCAGTCGGCGACGAGGTCGGGCACCTTCATCAGGCAGGCGCCGAACGTGCCCGACTGAACGCGGTCGGACGGGCAGCCGACATTGAGGTTGATCTCGTCATAGCCGAAGGCTTCGCCAATGCGCGCCGCCTCGGCAAGTTTCGCCGGATCCGAGCCGCCGAGCTGCAGCGCGACCGGATGTTCCACCGCATCGAAACCGAGCAGCCTCTCGCGCGCGCCCTGTATGACCGCGTCGGCCACCACCATTTCGGTGTAGAGCAGCGCATGGCTCGTCAGCTGGCGATGGAAGAACCGGCAATGCCGGTCCGTCCAGTCCATCATCGGGGCGACGGCGACTCTATGATCTTGATTTTTCAGCATTTTTTCTTTAACATCAAATTCTTAGGTCCTAGCGGCCCAACCCGAATTTACGCCAGAATACGACCCTTTTCGCCACGTTTCGATCTCTCAGTGCACACCGAGCGCACACGAAAAAATGGCCACCTACACAAAGCTCTCGTCCGGTTCCTGGCGTGTCCAGGTCCGTCGCAAAGGACGCTACGTTAGCGAGACCTTCCTTCGCCGAGACGACGCACGGCGCTGGGCGACCGACACCGAGCGCCAGGTCGATCGCGGTGAGACGCCGACCAAGTCCCGCATAGCGCGCCTGAAAACTTTCGGCGACCTCATCGACCTTCATATCGGCGACATGAGCGATGTAGGCAAGTCCCCTCGCCGCTCCAAGGCCGCAGCCCTCAATATGCTGCGAAGACATCTGGGGAAGTGCAACATAGCGGCTCTCGATCGCGAACGGATCATTCGTTTCGGCCGAGAGCGGGCCGTCCAGGGCGCCGGGCCGATGACTCTTGGTATCGATATCGGCTTTGTAAAACTTGTCCTCTCTCATGCTGCGGCGGTTCACGGTCTGCCAGTCAAGGTCGAACCGGTTGATCTGGCGCGTATCGCTCCGACAAGGCTTGGCCTTGTGGGTAAAGGGAACGAGCGAGACAGACGTCCCACCCAAGATGAGATCGATAGGCTGATCGCCCACTTCAATTCAAACCCCCTGCAGATAGCGCCTGTCGGTCGCATCATACGCTTTGCCATCGCTACGGCCATGCGGCAGGAGGAGATTTGCAAGGCGCGTTGGTCCGACGTTGATTCTCGAATGCGAATGCTCCTCATCCGCGACCGAAAAGATCCTCGGAACAAGAAGGGCAACAATCAGCGCATACCGCTATTCGCCGCGACCGGATACGATGCGTGGGCTATTGTCGAGGAGCAGCGTGCAAGGCGCAGCAATGACGATGATCGCATTTTCCCGTTCAATCATAGGTCAATCGGCACCGCTTTCCGCCGAGGATGCGCTGACCTTGGCATCCAGGACCTTCATTTTCACGACTTGCGGCACGAAGGAACGAGCCGTCTGTTTGAAGCTGGGTTCACAATTGAACAGGTCGCGCTGGTCACAGGGCACAAAGATTGGAAGATGCTACGGCGATACACTCATCTAAAGCCGGAGATGCTTCATACCATCCACGCGACAAAGGCTGCATGATGGTGGTGAGGGGTGGCAGCATCAGTCGGGACCGCGTTGAGCGCTCCATGGACCGAGCAGCTGTTTGAGGACGACTTTGTCATCGTCGCGCATCAGGGCCATCCGATCCTGGCTGCGGAAACCCTCGCGCCGCGCGACATGACGGGCTTCGAGTGGGCCTTGGTTTCCTCTTCTGGGGTCCGGTCGGACAGGTCGACGATGCACTTCGGCCCTTGGGGCTAATGCGCCGAGTCCTTCTCACGGTTCCGAACTTCCTCCACGCTCCGCAGATCGTCGCCGAAACAGGGCTCGTCATCGCTCTCGGCCGGCGCTTCAGCAAGATGGCGGCGGCACATTGGCCGCTAGGACTGCGCGAGCTGCCGCTGCCTGTTGCTGGCTTCACAGCCAATATGATGTGGCTCGCGCAAAGAGATGGCGACCCGGTGCTCGGCTGGATACGGTCCCTGCTGCGGTCGTCCGTCTTGTCGTCAGAGGGTTTGTTGGAGCTCGGGCAAGATCTCGAAAAGATCGGCAACGATTCCGTAATCGGCGACTTGGAAGATTGGCGCGTTGGCGTCGGTGTTAATCGCCACGATCACCCTAGAATCCTTCATGCCGGCCAAATGCTGTACGGCGCCGGAAATCACTCAGGCGATGTAAAGGTCCGGGGCGACTATCTTTCCGGTCTGGCCGACTTGCAAGTCTTTCGGCGCGTAGCCCGCGTCTACCGCGGCTCGAGACGCCGACGGCGGCGCTGAGCCTGCCGGCGGTCACTTCGGCAAACTTTTCCGGCGAGCCAAGCGCCCGGCCGCTGGAGACGATGATCTTCGCCGCTGCCGAAATGCCGCCGCTGGCAGCATAGGCAGCGAACCCAGATCCGGAATTCCGAAATCCGGAGTCAGCCGTCCGGTGACCTCCGACGGCATAAAGCGCCCGGCCGAACCAAGTCCGGCTCAGCACCAGCTCTGCAAGAACCAAGACGAGCGCCCAGAGAAAGACGACCGGCGCCAGGCATCGCCGGCCAAAGCGACTGCGAGAGAATCATTTTCTGGTCAGAAGCGGCAAGAACGAAATCTGTCGCTGGCACGGCTGGATGCGTCTCCATCAAAATCGCGGAATCGATCTTATCCGCGACGACCTTGTCGCTAAGATCGGCTTGTGCCCTCATTCTGCGAGCGCTCCACGTGTCCGCAGAAATCTTGCCAGACCCTCGACGAAGGCGCGCACCTTTCTAGGAACATAGCGATTCGAAAGATAGACGGCCTGAATGACCTGTGGCTCGTGCCGCCAATCGGGAAGCACGCGTTCAAGTGTGCCCGACGCAATCATCGGATCCAGAAGGACGTCATGGACGAGTCCAATACCCATGCCTGCGACGATCGCCTCGCATATAAGATGTGAATTGTCAGATCGGAGTACTGGCTTTACGAGAACTTCCGTGACCTCTGCGGATCGCGTCAGACGGATCTGTTCGGCGCCTTCTAGATACGAGCGTACGACGTAATCGTGATGCTTCAGATCCGCAGGATGGCTCGGCCGTCCATGCCCATCAAGATATTGAGGCGTCGCCGCGAGACTGCGCTTCAGTAGCCCTATCTTTCGCACGATCAGCTGACTTTCCGTAACCGGTCCCATCCGAACCGCGAGATCGAGACCGTCGGCGGCCAGATCAACGAAGCGATCGGAGAGTGAGACGTCCAAATCGATGCCCGGGTGCTCTTCCCTGAACTGAAAAAGGTATGCGCCCAGAATTTGGGTCCCAAAGCTAACAGGCGCGCTAACGGCCAATCGACCCGTGATTCCTGCGTCTAGATCACTGACGATCTGGTCGGCTTCCTCCATGCGCTCCAGTACGCCTCTGACATGCTGCAGATAAAGAGCACCCGCCTCCGTCAAAGCAACTTTTCGCGTTGTTCGATCGAATAACCGAGTCTGCAGCTGGGTTTCTAAAGCCCGGATTTGCTGGCTTACGGCAGACTGCGCGCGCTGAAGATCACGAGCCGCAGCCGAAAAGCTGCCGCTTTCTGCGACGCGCACGAAACACGACAACATCGAAAGACGATCCAAGGTGGCGGTCCCATTTATAAGTAGCCGAGATAAATGTTATCAAGTTTGGCGGAATTAATCAGCGGCGATAATCGCGATATAGCACTTCAGCCAATCGTCCGAAACTTCCAGGAGCTGACATGTCTATCTCACGTCGAAACCTTTTCGCCGTCTCTGCCGGCCTCGCTTCGCTCGCCGTTCTCCCCGGCTCCCCTGCCGCTCTTGCCGCAGTTCCCCTTGCCGCAACCCCGGTGCCCGGCGTGATCCGCCGGAAGGTCGGAAAGATCGAGGTGACCGCTCTTCTTGACGGTTATATGGAAATGCCCGCCACCCTATTCAAAGCACCGGAGGAAGAAGCTGCCCGCCTCGCCCGCGAACAATTCCAGCCGCCCTCGCCGCGCTTGAGCCCGGTCAACGCCTATCTAATCAACCTGGGCGACCGCCTTGTGCTGATCGACACAGGGGCAGCTGATCTCTTCGGTCCAACGCTCGGAAAGGTGTCGCAAGCACTTGCCGCGGTCGGGGTCAAACCCGAGCAGATTGATGCGGTCCTGCTCACCCATATGCATCCGGATCACGTTGGCGGCGCCATCGATCCGCATGGGAAGGCCGTGTATTCAAACGCGGAGCTGATTGTTTCGGGAGCTGACTTTCGCTACTGGCACGACGATGGCGCTCTTGGCCAGGCTCCAGCAGCATTCAAGCCATTTTTCTCTGGAGCTCGCGCCGTCGCCAAAGCTTACCAAAAGCGTCTGACACAGTTTTCCGATGAAACCGAGGTATTCGGCGAGCTAAGGACCGTGCCGCTCCCCGGCCATACACCCGGCCACACCGGCGTTATGGTCCGTTCCGGAGACGATGCCCTCTTCATTTGGGCCGATATTGTACACCATGCCGCATTTCAGTTCGCCCATCCCGAATGGGGTCCTGCCTTTGACGTTGATGGAAACCAAGCTGCAGCGTCCCGCAAGCGCGCGTTTGACCAGGCAGCTTACGATCGCATCCTTCTAGCGGGGATGCACATGCCGTTTCCCGGTTTTGGCCACATCGCTTCCGAAAATGGCAGCTACCGTTTCGTGGCCGCCGAATGGCCGTACGCGCTGTAGCTGCAACCCAAGTTGGACGGATCGCTGGCGAAATCTACGCGAGTTCTGGCGGATTCTACGCGAGTTCCATCCGCCAGACCGCTAACATTGCGCCTCGCCTGGCACGTTGAGGTTAGCTGTCATTGTCGAAGCCACGGACTGAGGCACGAGAACCTACCCGTCAGACGAGTCAGCGGTCAGGATTGTTTCGAAGAAGCAGCCCGGGAAGCTATTTCGCTGCGACGGCGGCAATGTCGTCGACGGCCAGACTGCCGACGCGATGCGTCATGGCGCTAGGTGAGGCGTCTAGTCTAGTCTCTGCTGGGGGCGTCCGGCTTGCAGAAACAGTAAAAAGGGGGCTGGCCTGGCGTCGGTTGCTGCTGCGACTTTCGGCCCATTTCAGATACTTGACCCGATTCATCGAGCGGCCTCCGTCGCGCGTCCGTTCCCTTTTTGGATGAACCAACCATGTGCGCGGTGTACGACGCGCGACTAACCCGCCTTTAAAGGTGCATAAACGAGCAGCCCGCCGCCGCCGAACGCAATCCAGGCAAGATCGCGGCGTCGCACCGCGCGCAGGCCGGCGACCAGCTCTCGCCAGAGCAATATCAGGACAAGCCTGTCGTGCAGCATCGGTCCGTCAGCATGTTTCCGATGTTGAAATAGGTCACGGCAACTGTGCCGCGAGTGCGGCGACCGCTCATCCGCCGCCGGCCGGCTTCGCATTGACGTTCTTCATGGCGGCAAGCAGATAATCCTGGACCGTTGCCTGAAGATTGGTCGTGGCGGCGCGCACCGCGACCATCGCCTGCCTGACCGCCGCTTCGTCGAAGGGTCGGGCCTGCTCGGCCGCCGCAAGGTCGGCGCGCGCCGCGCGCAGCTGCCGCAGCGCTTCGAACGTGCGGGCGCGGTTGTCGCGCATGACCGCACGGAACTCCTTGCGCACCTCAGGTGAATAGGCGCCCGCGACCTCCGCCAGCAGCCCGCGCGCAACGGCCGCCTGGCGCAGGCCATGCGTGGCATAGCCAATGAAGAAGAAGTTGAGGGCAAGCGACAGCGCGAGCACAACCAGCACGGCCGCCCAGGTCCATGAGCGCCTGGTCATAGCGGATCCCCCTCGCCCGGATCGGCCGTGATCGCCGACCCTCCGTCATCTGCAAGCCTGGCGCCCGCAGCGAGCGCCAGAAGTTCGGAATCCTGGGACTGGTCCTGAAAGCGCGCCACCTGGTAGCCGGCGATTGTCGCAGTGACAAGCAAGGCGGCGGCGCAAGCGGCGAGGCCCGTCGGCGCAAAGAGGAAGCGCGGCACCAGCGAAGGACGCGCCGCGCCGCGATCGATGCGCGCCATCACCTTGCGCGCCAAAGCGCGGTCGTCGCTCTCGACCAGCGCGGCCTGCCGCACGAGCCTGTCGAGCGCCGCGTCGGCGCCGGCATCGCCTTCCAGCGCCATGAATGCCAGGGCCGGGCCTTTCAAGGACGCCGGCCAGGCGTCGATGTCGTCGCCGAAGCGGCGCCGGTTGTTCTCGAATTCCTCGCGTGTCATGAGGACTTCCTTTCGCGGCCCCCGGCCGCATCTGCCAAATGATCCCTGAGCGCGCGGCGTCCGCGCACGAGCAACTGCTCGACCGAGCCCGCGCTGGCGCCCATCACCTCGGCTATCGCCGCGATGTCAAGCTCGCCCACCGCCCGCAGAAGCAGCGCCATCCGCTGGCGCTCCGGCAGGCGCGACAGGCCATCGCGCACGATCGCCAGCTCCTGCCTTGCCGCCGTCGCGGTCTCGGCATTCGCTTCCAGCGCGGCCGGCTCCTCGCCGATGTCGTCCAGGCCGAAGAAATTGCGCAGCGCGCGGCGCCGGCGCTGGTCGATGCACCGGTTGGCCGTGATCCGGTAGAGCCATGTCGAGGCGCGCGCCCTGCCGGGATCGAAGCGCGCGGCCTGTTTCCAGACGGTCACGAACACCTCCTGCACCACGTCCTCGGCATCGGCCGCATGGCCGAGATAACGCGTGGCGAATGTCCGCAGCCCACGGCCGTGACGGGCCATGAGCGCGGACAAAGCCGCCTGGCTGCCCGCGGCGATGCGGGCCAGAAGCTCCTCGTCGCCATTGGAGGCTTCATCCCGCACGGCGGCGGGCACCGGTCGAGGAGCCCCCGGCGGCGAGGGAGAAATCTGCGACGATCCGGCTCGGGAGAAGAACGAATTCCGACGTCAAGTCCACCACCAGATATCAGCGGCGCCAACGGCGGAAGCCGTGAACCGTGTTGCCGTTCGGGCCCGTGAAGCTGCCGACAGAACGGCCGCCAAACGGTCCGGCCGCGCTGTAGCGCTGACCTGAAACGGTCTTGCCGTTCGGCCCGGTGGCAGAATAGCTCCTGGAGCAGCGGTCAACAACGCCGGCCTTGCAGGTTGAATTGGACGTGTAGGTGCCGCCGTTCGGTCCGGTGCGCGTGGTCGAGCCGGTGTAGATATTGCCGTCCCGGTCGACGCTGCGGCTTAGTTCGCCGCCATGCGCGGTCTTGCGCGTCCACTCCTCGGCGGAGGCCGGGGAAGCGGCCGACCAGACGACCATTGCGCCAAGGCAAAGCAGCGGAAGTTTGAGTCTTGAAAGCATGTCATTTCCTTTCTGGCAGGCAGGTTGGTCAGTTGGCGTGAGCAGCCACGATCTTGCGGATCGCCGCGATCTCGTCGGCGGAGAGCCTGCCGTCGCCATTGCGGTCGGCGAGATCGAAGAGCGGCGTGCTGGCCTGGAACTCGCTCTCGGTGACCTTGCCGTCGCCATTCCTGTCCATGCGCCGCCAGCGATTGCCGAGGCGGGCCTCGGCTGCCAGGGCGCGGTCATCGATGGCCTGGCGGGCGGTCTCGATCTCGTTCTCGTCGATGACGCCGTCGCCATTGCGGTCGAGCCTTTTGAAGGGACGTCCGCGGGCGGCGAGCATCTCGTCCTTCGAGATCGCGCCGTCGCCATTGGTGTCGAGGCGCTGGAGGATGCGCTGGCCGGGCATGTCCTGCGCCGCGGCGGCGCAGATCGGCGTGAGGCCTAGAAGCAGGCCCGCAAGGATCGCTGAGCATTTCATGGGTGGTTCCTTTCGATTGTGACGTCGCGGGGGAGCGACTGTCGGCCAATACGCAGCCCGGTTCGTGCTCCTACGCCGACGTCCGGATTTTTTTGGCGGCCGCCATACCGCGGTGCCCCGTGCATCGACCTTCCGAAAAATTCGAAGACGGCGCGTAGGAGCCGGCGAACTCTTGCGTAGGAGACGCTGCAAGGACGGTCCGCGGCGGGCCGTCGATTTCAGCGGAGACCCAGATGACCAAGATCGTGACCGCCTTTGCGGGGCTGCTTCTGTGCGGCTGCAGCGCATTCGCAGCCGACCAAGGCGCCAGGGAGGCGTTCCGGCGCATCGACACCAATGGCGACCGAAAGCTCGAATTCAGCGAGATCCAGGCAGCGCGGGCGCTGATGTTCGACCGGCTGGACGCCAACCACAATGGCGTGCTCGACCCCGACGAGGTGCAGGCGGCCATGGCACAGGTCAAGGCGAAGCGCGACGTGCAGGCCGCACGGTTCACGGGGCTGCAGGCCGAGGCGGGGCGCATGGACCGCAACGGCGACGGCAAAATCTCGCGCGACGAATTCACGGCCGCCATTCCCGACCGGCTGCTGCAGGCAGACACCGACGGCGACGGCGCGCTTTCGATTTCCGAACTGCGGGCGCTGAAGCGCCCGTGATCCATGCCAAACCAAATCAGAGGAGACTATCGATGAAGAGAATGATCACTGCTTTCTGCGGCCTGATGCTCGGCGCCGTGATCTTGGCCTCGCCGGCCGAGGCCATGCCGCTTGCGGCGCCGGCAGTTCCGGCGTCCGTGACCAGCCAGGCAACGCCGGTCTGGTACCGGCGCGGTTTCTACGTTGTCGGCGGCGCCTATTACTACAATGGTTACCGGGGTTATTGGCGTGTACGGCCCGGCTACCGCTACTACAATGGCTACTGGTTCCCGGCCGCCGCCTTCGCGGCCGGCGTGGCGGCCGCCACGGTAGCGCCACCCCCGCCCCCCGCGGCGCGCCTGGCGGCCGCCCATGTGCGCTGGTGCTTTGACCACTACCGCTCCTACCGCGCCTGGGATAACAGCTACCAGCCCTATGACGGCCCTCTACAGCAATGCCGGTCGCCCTATAATTGAAACGCGGCGCTGCCGTCATCGACCCCGGAAGGAGGCTCGCCCATGCAGAACCGCTCCATGCCTGCCAATACGGTCATACCGGTGCTTGCCTACCCAGATGTGGAAGCGGCGAGTCGTTGGCTCTGCGAAGCCTTCGGATTCGAATTGCGGCTGACGATCGGCAATCATCGCGTCCAGCTCGGCTTCGGCGACGGGGGCGTCGTGGTCACGACCCTGAAGAGCGGCGGATCCGCGCTGTCGCCCGGCGACGAGAGATTCTCGGTGATGGTGCGTGTCGAGGATGTCGATGCGCACCACCGCCGCGCGATGCGCCGCGGCGCCATGGCGCTGACCGCGCCGACGAGCTACCCCTATGGCGAACGGCAATATCCCTGCCGCGATCTCGCCGGCCACGCCTGGACTTTCTCGCAGACGATCGCCGATGTCGCGCCCGAGGAATGGGGCGGCAGAACCGAGCGTCACGTCTCAACGGATTCAGACGACACGCTTTAAGCGTTGTTTTGACGTATGCCGCTGCCTGCATGGGCGCAAAGCTGTCGTTGGGAATACTTAGGCGCTCGTGCTGACGCGCGCTATCAGCAAGGCACACGTGCCAGAGGTCGACACCTCTTATCTGAAAATCGAATCTACTGACCCACCTTGTCCATAAGCAAATGCAACTCGGGCTGCGGCGCGATCCAGAAAGTTCGAAAAGCTTCCAAGAACTCCAGGCGAATTGGATGCGCTCTGTGGCTTGGTCTCCGTGACATCCATCTAACAGTATCCGCTGGTGGAATTTCTCTCGGCATCGCTCAAAATTGCGGTATACGACAGATGCGTGGGGCGAGCTTTATCCCTATCGTAGGAGCTGATACTTGAGCGATCAAAACGAAGCCCAAACGGCCGATCTCGTCGGGCTGACTGCAGACATTGTCTCTGCCTATGTAAGCCAAAATCCACTACCCGTTGCTGCGTTGTCAGATCTCATCGCGTCGATCCATTCGTCACTGACAGGCCTTGGCCAGCCGAATGTGGCCGAGCTGCCGAAACAGGAGCCAGCCATCAATCCGAAACGGTCGGTAGCGCCGGACTACATCATCTGCCTCGAAGACGGGAAGAAATTCAAATCGCTAAAACGGCATCTCTCGGTACACTACGGACTCTCTCCGGATGAATATCGCGAGAAATGGGGATTGAAGCAGGATTACCCTATGGTTGCGCCGAATTACGCGGCTCAAAGATCAACACTTGCGAAGGCGGCGGGGCTAGGACGCAAACCGCAGCCGGTCTCTGCTAAAAAAGTCCCTGCCAAGCGCAAGTCCAGGGCCTAGTAGAGACAAGCTTCTGGAGCGTCCCACCTTGGGCGCTCTGGTTTTTCGACCAAAACGACCCACCGGCGACGTGCCGGGGGCGCACCACCTTATACCAGGCGCTCTTCGACGTTTAAATTCTCGACTGAGCATCGCCGATAGTAGAAGAGTGCTTCCTCGATAGTGGGTCTCGGAATGTAGCGGTCTACCGACTCGAACCCCAGAATTCGTATTGCTCAAGTTCGCATAGCTGCGGATAGAGACATCGAACTTCCATCATAAGCGAACGCAATTCACCTGGAGGCGCAAGGCAGAAAGTTCGAAAAGCTTCCAGGAACCCCCAAATTGCAGAACCGCTTTTGGGGTCGCAAGCGGACTGACGGGTTCGGGGCTAGACCTGAAAAGCCGACGGATGCTCCCAACATGTCTCGGTCGTCAACTTCCGAACATGAGGACAACGGTATCGCTGGATGCCAGAACCGCTGCTATCACACCTTGAAAGTGCCCGCATCCGCTTTGGCGTCGACGTCGGTAATCAACATATGCCCTGGCGATACCGTGATCGAGATCGCGAGTTCGGCGCGAGCAAGTGCATCTTGCGCGGTCAGGCTGCTGGCCCAGAACACTGGGACCTCCCCTTCCAGGATTTCGACCGCATCGCCCCAATCGGGAGCGGTCAGATCTCTTACTCCGATAATCGATGGATCTCCGACATGGATGGGAGAACCGTGGGCAAGCGGGAAGCGTGCGGTGAGGGCGCGAACCTTGTCGACATCGCAGCGTCTCATGGGACGCATGGACACGACCATCTCGCCACCAAAAGGTCCCGCGCCGCGCGTCATGATCTTGGTCCGAAACTTTGGGAGGGCTTTGCCGTGGCCGATGCTGCGGAGCTTGACGCCCTTTTCCACGAGGGCCGCTTCGACGGTAAGCGCACTGCCGAGCGCGAAGGCGGCAAAATCGTCCCGCCAAAGGTCGATGATATCTGTCCTCTGACGGATCACCTCCCCAAAGTGATAGATATTGTATTGCGGAGCATCGGTGCGGATATCGATATCGCCTAGCGCTGGAAGCAATGGGCTGCCGGCGCGGCTTACCGCGACCAAGGGGCAGGCTTTAGGGTTGCGGACGCAAAACTGATGGAAATCGCTTGCAAAGCGACGGGGCACAATCACGACGTTGGCTTGAAGCTTGCCTCTTGCAAGCCCTCCTGTGCGCCCTTCATATTCGCCCGTCCTGACCAGTGTCCGCAGTTTGTCTGCATCGACTAGCCGCAAATTGTCATAGAACAATGAAGTGACTTGGCGAGGCATGGTTTCCGAAAATACGCACGTTTCAGGAAAGAGTGTAGGATCATGGCGACCTAGCGGATTGTCAAATCAACAGAATCTTTCCTCGTCGATAAATTGTATTTATTGCTTAGATGGCAAAGTCTAAGTTATTAGCAGTTTTGCATAGACATACTGACTCTCACTGACAATCGCGGCAGCCGATCGCTTCGATCTGCCGGCCCGCTTCGTGCAGAAAGGCGAGATCGCGATTCATGTAAGAGAGAAGGAAAGCCGCGTAGAGGACGAAGACGAGGCTGAAGACCAATGTCTTGACGACCAGCGAAAGCGCAAAAACATTCAGGTGCGGTGAGGCACGCGCCAGGAAGGCCAGCACAATATCAGACAAGAGCATGCTGATGATGAGCGGGAAAACGAGGGTCAGCGCCATCACCAGGATGCGGTTCATGAGATCGAGAAAGATTCCAGCCGCGTCCTTGCTGAACACAGGCAGAAGATGATCGATCGGCCAAAGACCATAGCTGTCGTAGAGGCCTGTCAGCGAAAGCTGCAGGCCGCCGGCTGCAAGGTAGATCGTGACCATGATGATGGCGAGCAAGGTGCCCGTGGCCCCTGTCTCATGGGTCATCATCGGATCGATCAGCGCACCCATCGAGGAGCCGCGCTGCAGATCCAGTATATCGCCCGCCGCTTCCGCCGCCCAGAACGGTATGCCCATCGCCAGCCCGAGTGTCACCCCGACCACGACCTCCTTGAGCATGTACAGCACGATCATCGTCATCGGCAGATCGGTGGTCGTCAGCTTGCTCACGATCATCGGAAAGACCGGAACCGCCAGCGCCAACGCAACACCATTGCGCAGAAGTCCTGACAGGGGCACACGCGAAAAAAGCGGCATGAGCAGCATGAACCCGGTCATGCGCGCGAGCGCGAAAGCACCTGCCAGAAGATAGAACTGGAGCTCTTTGACCGAGGTGAAGAGCGGTTCGACCGGCATCCTCGTATCTCAGCGGGTGACGATGGGAAACTCGTCCAGCGCGGTCGACGCCTGTTGCGCAATCTGCTGCGCGAGCAATGGACCAAAGACGATGATAACCAGAAGGATGACGACGAGCTTTATCGTCTGCGGCAGCGACTGATCTTGAATCTGTGTCAGTGCCTGGGCAAGGCCGACGAGCACGCCGACGGCCAGTGCCGCGACGATGGCCGGGCTGGAGGCCAGCAAAACCGTGAGAAGCGCGCCTTGGACCTTCGCCAGAATAAAATCATTGCTCATGCGAAAACCCCCGGCGGCGTCATGAGTAGCTCAGGATGAGGCCATGCATCAGCCGCGACCAGCCGTCTATCGCGACGAAAAGGAACAGTTTCAGCGGGATCGAAATCAGGACCGGCGAAACCATGATCATGCCGAGCGTCATCAGCACGTTCGCAACGACGATATCGATGATCAGGAAAGGCAGATAAAGTAGGAAGCCGATCTCGAAGGCACGGGTAAGCTCGGATGCGACAAAGGCAGGGACAAGGATTGACAGGTCGTCGTCCTTGAGGTTTTGCCGCGCCTGTTCCGGCCAAAGGCGGTTCGTTCCGTCGAGAAAGAATTGCCGCTCCTGCGGCTGGGTGAACTTCATGAGGTGGCGCTGCAACGGCTCCCTGACGAGTTGTGCTGCCCTGGCAAGGTCATCCGTCGTCTGGAACTGCACCTGCCCTTCCTGAAGCCGGCTCGACATTTCGCTCAGCAATGGCGTGGTGACATAGACCGTCAGCACGAGCGCTATGCCATAGAGCACCAGATTGGGCGGCATCTGCTGAACGCCGAGCGCGTTGCGGATGAGGAACAGCACGACCGATATCTTCAGGAAGCCCGTCATCGTGACGACTGCCAGAGGCAGCAACCCAACCACACCGACGGCGATAAGGATTCCAAGCAGGTTGGGCGAGTTATCAAGCATTGTCGAACATGCGCAGGACCCGCACGCCCAGGCTTTCTCCGATCCGCGCGATCTCGCCGCGGCCGACACGCCTGCCATTGGCAAGGATGTCGACAGTCGCCTCGGTTACCTCGACGAGCGGAATGATGGCGCCGGGCGCAAGCTGCCTTACTTCTCCAAGAGGCATTGCCGTGCGGCCGACCTCGAAGGCAAGGACGACCGGCAATTCGTCCAAAGTCGATTCTTCCAAGGTGTCCGGCGGCGGCGTATTCTGGTTCATGGCCCACTCCCAGTTCGATCCAGTGATTGCGGTCGGCGCGGCAAGCAATTGCGGGCCGCCGGCGGTCAGGCCCACCGGCGCGAAAAGGCGCTCGGCAATGATGAGCGTCGCCACGCCCTCTTCCGCCGTGTCGTCGAACAGCACCACATCGTCAGTCTGCAGGCTTTGAAGCTCGCCAATGGTGATCGCAAGCGGACCGCGCCAAAGACGGACCGACAGCGGAAATTCGGCCGGGATCGGCGGCCTGGTTTTGCCGAGCTCGTCGAGAAGGCGGCCGATCCGTACCGGCAGACCGGTGTCATTCGTCGTCAGGACGCAGCCTATGGTGTCATCCTTGTCGGTCAGGGCGAAAGCGAATGGAGTTTCCCCCGAAACGGCATCTGCCGGTGCCAGCGAGGTGATCGCGATCTTCTCGCCCAGTCTGGCCTCGATATATTCGAGATCGTCTTCGAACGTGGCCTCCAACAGGAGCGCGGCGTGGGCCGGCGCAAGCCGTTTCATATCGACCGCCCCGTCGACCCTGGCGAGACCTCGCTCGACAACAGAAAGCGGCAGGCGCAATTGCCCGGCCATGTCCCCGACAGTGAAGCCAACAGCGCATAGCGGCTGGTTCGCGGAATTCAGCCCCGGCCAGGCGGCCGCGATCGCCATGGCCTTCCCGGCAATCGTGATCTGCGCGGCAGTGCGGCGACGGTAGAAGGCGTTCAACGCCCCGACATCCGCGGTCGCTACGGTTACTAAAGTCAGTGGCTCTCCGCTGCTCGACTGTGCCGCCGCGCGTTTCGCCGGTTTTGCCCGCGCTTTCGTTCTTGCCGGCGCGAAGTCTTGAGGCATCACATCCATATCAATCACGGATTGGGCTATCGTTCTGTGGACAAGCGCGGCTGGCCGCGCTCCTCTTCCTCGGAAAGCTCGGCGAGGGCCTGGCGGCGACGCGCGTTGCGTTTGGCCAATTGCTCCGACAGCCTGTCCAGCTTGGTCACAGCCTTGATGCTCGCACGGTGGTCGTTGCGGGCTGCCGACAGCTCGACTTTCCGTCGCTTCTCGACGACGCCGGCCATTTTCTCGCCTTCCCGCAACTGCCCGGTTTTCCTGGCGGCGACCTCGAACCGTCCCTGCAGCCGGTGGAGGCTGGCGGCATTCACCGGCTGCCCGACCAGCGCATCGAAGGCCGCATCCTCGGCGTTAGCAGTGCGCAGGAGGTGTTCCGTGACGGCCGCGGCCGCCTCCTGAACTTCCCTCGCGGCCTGGTTGGCGGCGGCGCGCCTTATGATCACCTCTTCCTGTGCGCGCTCCTGGCGGCGGCGTCTGAGGTCGCGCAGTCGAGCGATCATGTCAGGCTCCTTCATTGACGATCTCCCGCATGCGCTGGCGTGTCCCGTCGATGGTCTCATATGTTGCGGACGGCTGGCGCAGGAAGGCGTTGATGGCATCGATCTTCGCTACCGCCTCGTCCGCCACGGCATCGTTGCCCTTTTCGTACTCGCCGACGCGCAGGAGCAGTTCGATGTCGGCATAGCGGGCGAGCAGTTCGCGCAAGCGGCCGGCGTCAGCCCGATGTGCCGGCGGCACGACGGCATCCATCAGGCGGCTTCGGCTGCGCAGGACGTCGATGGCGGGAAAATGGTTGCGTTGCGCAAGCTCGTTCGACAGGAAGACGTGGCCGTCGAGCAGCGCCTGGATTTCCTCGGCGACCGGATCCAGCGTGCCGTCGCCTTCCAGGAGAACGCTGTAGAGGCTTGTGATGGACCCGACTCGACCGGGGCCCGAGCGCTCGAGCAGACGCGGCAGGACCGCAAACAGCGAAGACGGGAAACCACGGCGCGTCGGCGGCTCGCCCGAGGCCAGGCCGATCTCGCGCTGCGCACGCGCAAACCGCGTTATGTTGTCCATCGCAAGCAGCACATGCTTGCCCTGGTCCCGAAAAAATTCGGCTATGGTTGTCGCCACATAGGCGGCCTTGACACGCTCGATGGCGGGCCGGTCCGAAGTTGCGACGACGACGATCGCCCGCTCGCGCCCTTCCGATCCAAGCTGGTGTTCGAGGAATTCACGCACCTCGCGCCCGCGCTCGCCAACCAGGGCGACCACGGCGACATCGGCGTCGGTGCCGCTGACGATATCGGAAAGCAGGATGGACTTGCCGACGCCTGGCTCGCCGAAGATACCGACGCGCTGCCCGCGTGCGCAGGTGAGCAGCCCGTCGAGGGCGCGGATTCCGAGCTGGATCGGCTCGGAAATCAGACTGCGCTCCAGCGGGGATGGCGGATAGGCATTGACCGGATAGCTGCCGACAATGCCGTCCGGCGAAAGCGGCTTGCCATCCAAAGGTTCGCCGAACGCGCTGATCACCCGGCCCAGAAGGCCGGGGCCGACGGGCACCAGCTGGTCCTTCCCGGTCGCAACGACTTCGGTTAGGCTTGAAAGCCCGGTCAGATCGCCCAGTGGAACAAGGACCGCCATCTCATCCATGAGGCCTACGACTTCCGCCTTGGTCGTCCGGCCGGTTCTGGGGTCGACCAGCTCGCATATCTCACCGATCCTGGCTTCTTCGACGGTCGCATGAATGACCGTTCCGGTGACCCGCCGGACACGTCCTTTGCGGGGACGGCTCGAATCGTCGCGAAGGCCAGAACGGAGGTTTGGAATGATGGACGCCAGACGGCTTTCGATATCGATGGCGGGACCTGTCATGCCGGCGCCTCGGCCCTTGACCGGATTGCGGCGGCGACGGCATCGAGCTGGGCGTCGATGCTGGCGTCAATGACGGCGATATCGGTCGAGAGGATGCAGGCCGCCGGCGCCAGCGCATCATCCGCATCGATTTCAACCATCATACCCAGATCGCTGTTGCGCAAGACCGTGTCCAGCTCCTCGCGGACCCGGTCCACGGAAGCGGGATGGACACGGATTTTCAGATATCTGGCACGGCGAATTTCGGTCACGGCCTGTCCAGCAGCCCTGGCGACAAGCGTGCCGACGTCGAACTCCCCCAGAATTCGCCTGACGACCTCGAGGGCGAGCCCGGTGACTTCGGCTTCGAGCCCGCCCAGATAGCGATCCACCTTGACTGCCGTTTCGCTTATCAGCCGGCTGGCATCCGCGTCGCCTTGCGCCTTGCCGTCCTCATAACCCTGAGCGTATTCGGCTGCGTAGGCGCGCCGGGCGGCTTCGCGCATTTGCTGGGCATCACGCCTCGCGGCATCGAGAAATGCATATCCATCCTGCCAGGCCCGCGCTTCAGCGGCGCGCAGGATGCGGGCATAGGGGCGCCTTGGTATCTCAACGGTCGCGGTGTCCGCTTCGGCCATCGCGCTAACCCATCGCTCGCCGCACAATTGCCGGACCGGCCTCGATGAACGGCTTGGCGGTCCGGTCGACGAATTCGTGCGGCATGAGCTTGATGCGGACGCGCGCGCCTGTCTCGCCGGGCATCGCCTGGCACCATCCGCCAAGGCAGCTCAAACCATCGGCATAGACACGACCGCGGATATCCTCAAGCGGGTGCAACGGCCGCGTTGGACCGGCCAGATCGCGATTGGCAACCGCAAAAGTGCAGAGATCCGCGCCCAGCGCAGTCTGCAACGCATCGGCTTCGCGCCCGTCAATGGCGGCGGCAAGATTGCCGGCCCAGTAGATCGCACCCGAGCGAAGAGCTAGGTCCTCCAATTCCTCGCCCGACGACAAGGCAATCGCCCGATCCACGTCGTCCGACGGTTCATCGGTCGCGCAAGAGAGCCGGTAGTGATCGAGCAGAAGCTTCGACAACCGCTCATGCAGGCGTTGCGACTGCAACATGCGCTGGCACGCAGCTTCGCTGATCGCATCGTCAAAGCATTCGGCGAGTCGGGCCGCGTCCGCATAGGATGCGAGGCTAGAGATGAAGGCCTGCCATTCCGGGCTGGCCGCTTGCTCCGAGCCGGCCCCGGTCATGCCTTCCTCGCGGGGATTGCGGAAGCTTCAAGGGCGTAGACATTAGGCCGTCGGTACCACTGCAGGTACGCCAACCGGGCGGCCAGCGCGAGTATCGCGGCCGCCATGCCGTAGAACAGCCACATCGCCGCCGCCACGCTGTCCGGATGCAGCCAGAGACCAAGGAAAGTTATGAACCCTGGCTCGGATTCCTGCTCCGGGGCGGTCGCGGCGACCGAAATGAGCGTGACGGAGACATTGTCGTAGGTCAGCCCGGCGATGCCCTTGGCCACCAGCATCTTGACCTGCGGGATCAGCTCGTTCATCGGCACCGATGCGCGATGCCTGATGAATACCGACGCGGACGACGGCACCAACTGCTGCCTCAGCGGATCATTCTCGGGCAGGACCAGGTGAACCCGCGCGGAAAGCACGCCGTCGATTTCGGAGATTGTCTGCGACAGCTCCTGGCTCAGGCCATAGATCATCGTTGCCCGCTCTTCCACCGGCGAGGATACGAGCCCGCCTCTCTTGAATACGTCGCCGAGCGTCTGGAATTCCTGTTTGGGTAGACCGCTTTCGTCGAGAAGGGCCATTGCCTCGGCAAAGCGGCCCTTCTGCACCGAAACCGTCATCTTGCCGTCCTTGCCGGCCTCGCGCTGGGCCAAAATCCCGTGACGCATTAGCGTGGCCACGATTTCGTTGGCCTGCCGCTGATCGAGGTTGGAATAGAGTTCCACCGAACACGCCTGGAGCATCAGCATGCCGGCGACGACAAGCGCCACGCGGCACCGTGCGGCACATCGATTGAACAGCGCCGACCGTCGCGACTGGAACAATTCGGGCACGAGCATTCCGCGGCGCCTACTGTTGCTTGATCAACGTGCTGGTGGACGACGTCACGGCCTTCACGCTGCTGGTCACGACTTCCAGATTGGCTGCTGCCCACATCACCGAAATGGATCGCTCGAGCAGGTGCTGGGCATTCTTTGTCGGCGCACTTTCGGCTTCCTTGCCTGCCGCGGCGGCATCCGGCGTGGCGGCGGTTTCGGCTTGCGCCGGGATGTTCGCCTTGCCAAGGGCCTTTTGGACCTGCTGCATGGTTCCTTCCAGCGACTGGACAGCGGAGCCGAACAAGGCCGAGGGATCCGTGGCCGGGCCCCCTCCGGTCTTTTCCACCTCGGCCAGATAGTCGAAGAGTTTGCGCTCAACGATCGGCTCCGTCCTTCCCGGTTTTGAGGACTGTCCAGCCGTTGCCGGACTGGCGCCGGACGATGCCTGTGCCACCTGCTGACCCGCACGTGTGGCGACATCACCGCGCTCAGGCGTGTTGACCTTCGCTGCGTCGTGCTTTTCCTGCTTGGCTCCGACCATTCCGTCGCCAGGCTGCGCTGCAGCGCCGGCGGTGATCTGCTGTTGTGAGCTTATGCTGGTGGTCAAGTTTGCAAGCGTAGCTTCCAGAGCTCCAATCGGCGCGATTTGCATGGACCTGCCCTCCTCTTTCCTAGTTCGGTTGGGCGGAGGGGACATTATACACCTCCGCCTGCGTTCCGCGGAAAACGCGGACCGAAACAACTTTGCCCGACTCTTGCTTGGTGCCCGTCGCCGCAGGAACTCCGAGCGTTTTCCTGACCAGTTCGATGTAGGAGGGCGGCCCCGACACCGAGACGATGTCATCTTGCCTGGAGACCTTGGTCGGAAACCTCGGATCGATGACGCCCAGCCGCGAAAGCCGATCTTCCGCGCCGGCGGCCGTGTTGGCATCGAGCGGGATCAGTTCGGTCTGGATTTCAGCTTCGGTGGCGACGTTCATGACGATACCGTCGAAATGCCAGACCAGACCGTATCGATTGCAAATATCTTCCAGAAATTCGCGCGCCGTTCCAACTTGCATACCGGCGCTCAAACGTCCCTTAACGAGCTTGCTGACGCGCATCGGCACCCGCATGTTGCGGCCAAGCTCGGCGAGCGCATCCGTCACCGACTGGTCGATGGTGATATATTTGTAGGGGCCCGCGGGCCAGCGCGGCTCGGCGGCGTTCGCCTGCGAAGCAGCAAGCGTGAACAGCAGGATCACACCAGCCATGAAGGCAGCGTTGGCTCCCGATAACCGGTCCACGAGGCAGGTAACGCGACCCGTCAAAATTGATCCTATCACGGACGCGCGGAGCTAGCCCGCGTCGCCCGTCTCATGGGTTACCCGCCAATTTCACCCTATCGCGTGCGTTGCTAAAATGGAAGTCCAATTGGATTGAACTCACGTAGTTAGTTCCAAATGTTGCGGTCAGTGAGCAAAGCGATATGGTGCGGGCTGGAATCGGGCAGCGAAGGCTCGCGGTCGCCGGTTTGTTGCTCGGATTTGAAGGGATCAGCCCAGGTGGCGGCACGCAAGAACCTGCTCTTGAGCCTGAATGGTCCGACCGGCATTGCTTGGCAATGGCCCCTGATCGGGGAGCGGCTCGGCAAGGGCTTGGGTGAATCGGTTCTGGTCGCTGCCACGTTGACTGCCGCGATGGCGCCGGCGCAAGGTCAATCGAACAGCGGCTACGACCCGAGAAGCTGGAGCTACGATCAAGCCCGAAATGTGCTTGTCTCGCCATCCGCCCCCGGCCAGGCCTCGGATGGCGAAATACGGCCGGCATGGTCGGCAATACCGAGGGAGATCGTCGATTTCGCTGAGACGCAACCGAAGGGATCAATCGTGATCAACACCAGGGAGCGGCGCCTCTATTACATATTGGGAAACGGCAAGGCGCTGCGATATGCGGTCGGCGTCGGCAAGGAGGGTCTGGAATGGTCCGGTCGCGACACGATTTCGAGCAAGAAGGACTGGCCGGATTGGCGACCACCGGCCGACATGCGGTTCAGGGAAGCATCGAAGGGCCATTTGCTGCCGGCGCGCGTCGCAGGAGGACCGAACAACCCGCTGGGCGCACGCGCGCTCTACATCGGCAACACGCTTTATCGCGTTCATGGCACCAATCAGCCATGGACCGTCGGGCAGGCCAATTCCTCCGGTTGCATTCGAATGACCAATGAAGACGTTATCGATCTATATGACCGAGTGAAGATCGGCGCCCAGATTATTGTCCGGCATTGAATCGTGATCCCTTTCAACATCAAGCAGCTTGAAACCTTTCTCCTGGTGGCGACTTTCGGAAGCTTCCGAAAGGCTGCGGAACGCTTGAACACAACGCAGCCGGCGGTATCGACCCGGATAGCCAGTCTGGAAGAAGCGCTCGGCGCCAAGCTGTTCGAAAGGCAGAGCAGCACCGTAAGGCTGACCGCCGAGGGACAAAGGCTGCTGCCGCCGGCGCAGCGGGTCCTGCGTGTCGCCGAACGGCTGCAATTGACCGCAAGCTCCCTTTCGGAAACAGCGGGCGTGCTCAGGCTCGGGGTTGCCGAGACCATCGTGCACACCTGGCTGGCGGATTTCCTTAAGGAATTGCAGGCGAACTATCCGCTCGTCGATACCGACATCGTCGTCGACACGACGACGACGCTGCGCAATGAGCTCATGTCCCACCGGCTTGATCTTGCGGTGCTGATGGGCCCCATTCAGGAATACAGCATCGAGAATATGGAGCTGCCCTCCTTTCCGCTCGTATGGGTCTGCTCGCCGTCCTTGAAATTGCCCAATCGAGGCAAGCTGACGCTAAGCGACCTGATGCAATTTCCGATTATCAGCTATGCGCGCACGACGAGACCCTACAGCGAACTTTACCGCAAGCTGACCGGCGAGCTTGAAGCGACGCCGCGTATCTTTCCGGCCAATTCGCTGGCCGCCTCCATCACGATGACGCTGAACGGGATCGGTATCGCCTCCCTCCCCAGGGAAGTCGTTCAGGATCATACTGCCAGCGGCTCGCTGCGCATCGTCGATTGCGAATGGCATCCCTCCGACCTGCGGTTCACCGCTTCATACTCCTCCGAACCGTCCAATCCGATAGCGGAGCGTGCGGCAAAGCTGGCCGGCTGCATCGCACATGCATTCGCCGCAAGAATCGGCAAGGCCCAACCTGCCGATTAGAACCCGCGCCGTCTCAGCCAACCGCCGCAATCGGCAGGTAGATGCGGTCGCCGGAGAAAATCATATCCGGGCTTAGAATATGATCCATGTTCAGCACCACCGTATCGGCAACATCGGCTGAATGCGCCTTGGCGATCAGGCGGATGCTGTCACCGTTCCTGACCTCGACCCACTGATAGCCGTCCTGCTCCAATGTCGGGTTCGTGCGGCCCTGCGGATTGCTGCTGCCTTCGGGATGAACCTCGACATAATTGCCGGAAGCCCAGCCGCTGTGCATTTTGCCATCCGTTCCGAAACCTTCGACGGCTATCCAGGCCTTTCCCGACGGGTCGGTCGAAGGCCTCGCGGTCTGTTCGACGAATGAGCCGGGTCGCAGCACCGTCACCACGGCGGCGTCGCCCTCGGGCTGGCTCCGCAAATTCAGGCCATCGTCCGCCGACACCACAAGTTGCGGGAAATGTTCGGGCGGGGTCTTCGGTTCGTCTGGGACATCCGGGTGATCGTCGGGCTGCTGGGAGGACGCATCGCCATCCGGCTTGTTCGGATCGGGCGGGGCGACCGTCTTGGGGTCCCAAGGTTGGGCGAGCAGCGAGTCCAGTGAGAAGAGAAGCATTCCGATGCCGAAAGTGATGCCCAGCGTCCAGCGATCCCATGCAGCCCATTTCTTGTCGGACTTCGCAGCGGCCGCGATATCGGCATCGGTTCGCGGCACCGAACGGCGGTTCATCCGGTCCGTCCTTATCGCCGACGCCCAGAACTCCGCGCAGCCGAACGTGAACATGGTGCCGGCGACCGTGGCGATCGGCGCCGGCCAGGAGTGAAGTGTATAGACAGCGCAGCCGAGCACATAACCGGGGCCAGCCAGATGCTCGGCCAGGTTCCGGATCACCGGCCTGCCGGTGAACGACTGCAGCATTGACTTCGTGCCATAGACGACGTTGCCGAGCGAGAACGTGCTGTTGACGACAAGATCCTTGCCCTGGACCATTCCGGTCGCGGCCCCTGGCGCCGCGGCAATGAACGTGGCGCCGCCAAGCGCATTGAGGAACCGCCCGAACGGCCTGTGGCTTGCCGTCGCGTTGGGAAAGATCGCCTGCGTGCCGAACACGAAGCCCCGCACGCCAAACGCAACCGCTCCGGCGGTGGCGGTCCAGGTCGGAGGCAACGAGCTCCACAGCACGTAGGATGTGGTCGACATGCCGCCAAAGGTGGCGAGAGCCTGAGCGTTTTCGCGCATCCTGGCGTGGCTCAGCGCCAGATCGACGCCGGCCGCATGATCCGGCGTCAGCGCCTTTTTATGGGTCGCCCGAAAGGTTGTCAGCTGCAGCACGGAAAGCGCATTCGTCTGCTCCGTCGACATCCAGGTAAACTGCGTGGGCGTGAACTTGCGCAACTGGCCGGGGCTCAGTTCGCCAAGCTGCTTCGGCGTCAGGGCGCCGATCTGTTGCCTGGTCAGCGCCTCGATCTGATGAACGGTCAAGGCCCCTAGCTGCTCACGCGTCAGCGCCGATATATGGTCCGGCGACAGTTTTGCCGTTGTCGCGGGATTGCGTGCCGCGACAAGGTCGGGATTGAACGCCGCGAACTGCGTCCCATCGAGATGGCCGAACTGGGCAGGTCTCATGGCCGCGAACTGTTCTGACGTAAAGGCGTTGCGCTGCTCATCGCTGAGCTTGGCGATCTGGTCAGGCGTCAGCTTGCGCACTTGCTCCAAGTTCAAGGCAGCGAGCTGCTCGGGCGAGAAGGCGGCAACCTGATCCGGTCGCAAGCCGCTGATGCGGCCAGGCGCAATGGCCTGTAATCTGCTTGGCCTGATCGCCTGGAGCTGTTCGCTGCTCAGCGCCCGCAACTGCTTCGGCCGCAGCGCCGCAAGTTGATCAATCGTTAGTTGCCCGATCTGCTCTGGGCTCAGTGTGGCAACCTGCTCGGGCGTCAGCTTGGCGATGTGCTCCGGCTTGATGGCGTGCAACTGCGCGCCGGTCAGCCCTGAAATCTGATCGGTGGAAAATGCCCTGACTTCCGGCCCGGTCGGCGCCCGTACCGGTTGGGCATATCCCGGTTGCGCTGCGGAACTCGCCGGAAGCTCAAGGCTGACGATCCTTCCGCTTGCCGGGTCAAAAACCGCCCTGCCGTCGTCGGACGCGGGCGGCCAAGTGACGCTCGGCGAGGACGTTTCGGCCGAAGTGTCCACCACCTGCGGCGTTTCGTTGGCCGTCACGGATGGCGTCTCGTCGACCACCGCTTCGGTTACCGGCGCCTCCGTCGGAGCGCCGACATCCCAGAATTCGTCGGCTGGCCGCAAGATGATCTGCGGGCGTTTCGGCGTCGATGCGCCTGGAGCAACGGCATCCTCGTTGCGGGTAAATCCGCTGACGAAGGTGCCGTCTGGGCCCATCATCCGCCAACCATGGACCTCGCCCCACGGTATGCTGCCGTCGACTGCGGTCTCGTCGACACGGGCCATCCTGTCGCCGACAGGCCGGCCCATCGCCTCGAACTCGGTCGGTACGTGGAGGCGCGGCCGGCTCGGATTCAATGTGTAGAGATAGGTGTAGCCTTGCTGGCGCGCGGCCCGCGACTCCTCCGAGACGAAGGCCTTCGCCCCTGAGACCGACTGGCTCGTGCCAACGAAACGGCCATGGGTATTGCCCATGACATAATTGCTCAGCGCGATGCCTTGCGGGTTGTCCACCCAGATCCCTGTCGGCAGCGGCGGCGAGAAGCCTCCCGCGTCCCTGATCTCGCCCGGCGCGCGCGTGTCGGCGCGGAAAACATAGGGGCCGACATTGCCGCGCAACGGTCGGTCGGCATTGCTTGCTCCCTCGTCTACACCAGCGGGCTGATCGCCCTCTTCCGGACGATCCAGGCTTCCCGGCACGTGTTCGTCGGAAGCACCGCGTATCCAGGGCAGCACCACAGCTTCGCCCGTACTGGGGTCGTACACCAGTATGTGCGTCTTGTCCGCTAGCTCCGGGGCGTCGCCCCACGCCCGTGGACCGTCGGAAGGCGGAACATAGACCCGTTCCGGTCCCCTTGGCTCGGTGCCCAGCATCGCCGCCGTGATCACCTTGCCGCTCTCGTCTTCGAGCTGGATAGTTCGGCCCGAACTGCTTTTGGTCGCCGCGGACTGGGATGGTGAAGTTGCAGCGGCAGGTTTGTTGTGTCCGAAGATGTTGCCGACGATCCCGGCATCATCGAGCGCCCCTTGCAACTCGGGCGAAGGCGGCGCGTCAAGGAAAACCCAGCGCGGTTGATAGCCCGGGTTCTCATCCCGCAGCGCCACATCCTTGTTGATCTGCTCCTGCAATTTCGGCGTGAGCGGCACTTCGCGCATCTGCGCGACACCGTTGATCGTCGTCCAGCGATGGTAGGTCTTGACCTCGATGGCTTCGATCACGTCGTCGCTCTTGAAGACGGGCGCATCCACATACCGGCCACCCGCGCCTGAGACGGGGTGGGCTCCACCCGGGTTGGCATCGACCGGAAAATGCGCTTCTCCAGGCGACCCATTGAGTTCGCGCGTATAGATCTCGCCGGCCTTCCATTTCTCGGGCTGCCGCATGTTGCGGACCTGTTGCAGCGAATAGGTCGTTGGAGGCGCCGCCTCGATCGCCTTCCTGACCGGCGTTGCCGCCGCCGGCACGGCCTCGCCCTCCGGCCGACTGCCCGGAACATGGTCCTCGGAGGCGCCGCGCATCCATGGCAGGACGTATGCTTCTCCGGTCTCCGGATCGCGGAACAAAATATGCGACTTGTGCATCAACTCCGGTTCGTCGCCACGCGCCGGTGGTCCGTCGGCGGGTGGCACATAGACATTCTCCGCGCTCTTCGGCAGCGGTCCATAACGGGTTGCGGTCACGGACTGCCCGTGCTCGTCCCTGATCTGAATCGGGCCGTTTCGGCGGCTGCCCACCTGCGAGGAGAGGAACGTCAGCACACCGTCGGCAACGTTCTGGCGCATGAAGCCGCCATCGACGATCGACGGGCCGAATTCCGTCCGGAACTGCTCGATCGCGGCGCGCTGATCAGGTCTTGCGTTTTTTTCCAGTCCGCCGAGGAACTGCTCCAGGGAGGCTTTGCCGCCCTTCGGGATGCCTGTCGCCGCGCCGTCATGCGAGGTTTCCACGGCATGGGCAAGCCAGGCCGGGACCGTCAGTTCCTCGGTTTGCCCGTCGGCGCGATCGAAGGTCAGTGTCGCGGTTTCGTTCTTGGCGATCGAAGGAGCCATGCTGGCCGCCTTGGACTTGTACTGGACCCTCACCTCGGCGCTGAAAGTCAGCGCACCCGCAGGCAGTGGATGCGTCGACAGTGAAACCGTGTAGCGCGTGGCCGGGCTGCCATGCGAACCGTAGAGGTTCTTGTAGATGTTGCCGGCGCTCGGCATGTACCGGGACTGAGGCGGTCCGTCGGGTTGGAAGCGTGCCGGAAGCCATGATTGTACTGTCGATTTCACCTTGTAGGTCGCGGACGTGACCATCCGGTCGGGATTGAAACCCAGCACGCCCGGCAGGTTGTTGTGATCGTTGAAGATGACGTCGACCAGCATCGCCTCGGGATTTACAACGCGAGCCTTCTCGCCGGTCAGCAAAACGATGTCTGCCCTGGCCGCCTTGCCCGGCACTGCCGAAAGACGCAATCCGCTCAGCGTCGGCTCATCGACCAGAGAAACCGTGTTCGACGGATCGATCTGACCGGCCTTGACGAGGTCACGGATCGAGCGGATGCCATCGCCCTGGCCGATGGCTGCGATCAGTTCGGACGCCTTCGCCGGGTCCTTGACCGCGAACTGGATCTTCAGGCTTGTCGAGCCGAGCGCGGACTGGATCTGGTCGAATGCCTGCGTCGACACTATGTCGCCCGGCTGCAACGTGTCCTTGACAGACAGTTCCGGGCGCCTCTCGAAGCCGACGCGCGGCATCTCGCCCACCGCCGCGACGTGATTGGCTACGATCGGCAGGCGTATGCCGGCCTTGGTCTCGGTCATGACACGATCGAACGGAAGCGCGCCTTGCAGCGTGACATGGCCGGAGCTGTTTTCCGCCGGCACCCCAAAGAAATCATGCTGGCCGGGCGCGAGGGTAGCCTCCTTGCCAGTCAGCGAAGGCGTGTAGATCATCTCGATCACAGTGCCTTCGCCGTCGGGTGTCACCCCGACGATAGCGGCATCGACCGGATTGGCCTCATAGCCGCTGGCATCGTGGAATATCGCCTTGCTCGCCGCCGCCGACAGATCGCTGCTGCGAACCGGGAAGGCCGTCTGGTTGGACACCGGCCACACGCCGGCCTGGAGGCTTGTGATATTCCTGTATTCGCGTGCCCGGTAGGATACGACGCCCTGGGTGCCGAGCGCGTCCTTGAACGGCGTCAGGCTGCGTTGGCTGACGCTGTCGACGATCGACCACCCGATCATGCCGAAATCGGTCTTGGTTCCGACACCGAAGCCAACGGCCGCAATTGTCGGCGAGCCTATCCCGAATGCGTCGCCGGTGTTCAACCGGACCCGGAAGGTGAGGCCGGCGCGGAAGTCCGGCAGTACGTCACGAAGCGGCGTGCGTGGAACCTGGACGCCGTCCGGGCCATAGCGCTCGGCCATCTCGGCGCTGGAATAATAGCTTTTCTCCTGCTCGTAGCGAGCCACCAGCTGCTCGGCGCTCAGGCCGTCGAGATAGGCCGAGGACGTCTTCGGATCCTTGCCGCTGGTGTAGACGTAGCCGCTCGTGTCGCGTTCGGGCATGCCGGCAAAGCTGCGTGTCTGCGGATCCCAGACCAGGCGTACCGGTCCGTCTTTTCCTGTCGGCTCACCCGGCACCACGATGGGGTCGCCATCAGCGGGATGCGGTGTGCCTTGGGCAGTCGAGCCATCAGAATCGCGGCCCGTCAGTACCGTCGGATCATTGCCGCCGGCGTCATCGCCCTTGATCGCTTCTCCCGGGATCACCGGGTGGCTGGGGTCATGGAAGACCTGCTCTCCCGTCGGCCGGTAAACGCCATCGGCGCCCATTTCATAGATATTCATCGGGCGTCCGGAGGAGCCGGGGCCAAGCGCCGGCGGCGACTGCCTCGGTCCCTTGCCGCCGGGCGGTTGCTTGCCACCGGGCGGCTGCTGATGCGGACCGCCATTGCCCGGCGGCGGGTTGGCGCCGGGGCCGTTGGAGCTCGCCTGTGTTTCCGTTCCTGGCCGCATGGTGCGCAGACCGTGGATGCCGAGCCCCGTGCCGGTGACGCCAGTGCCAAGACCCGTCAGCGCGTTGGCAAGCTGGAGACCGTTCATCTGGTCCCCGTTGGCGGCGAGATCGTACGCGGATGTCGCCAGCAAAGGTGTGCCGACAATCACCGAGCCGACGTCCAGCCCCCACGCCGTCTTGTTCAGTTTGGCGGTCGATTGCATGTAGGTGCGGGTTTCTGACGCCAACGCCCAGTTCGACCGTGTCGCGCCTATGCTTCCGGCGAAGGCGCGGGGGCTGGCAGCAAGGCCTGCCAACAATGACTCGCTCTTCGCTGCCATGCCGATGGTGCGCAGGCCGCTGGAGGCCACGGGCAGAACTGTTGTCGCGGCGCTTGCGATATTCGTGAGCGATTCGGTGTCGTACCACTCGCCACCGTGATCCAGGTGGTTGGCCTCGTTTATAACGGCTCTGGCTCCGAGATAGGCCGCGCCCGTATAGGCCAGCGGCGCGGCGACCGGCGCCGCTGGCGTGAATGACAGGATGGTGGCAATGCCGGTACCGATGCCAACCAGCGGATCGACGACCTTATCCCAGACCGAGACGTTTCGCGCTTTCACCACCTCAAGCGCGATCTTGCCGTCGGCGCCGGCCTTCATCTCCAGGTTTTTGGGAACGACAAGCTTGCCGTTCTCGCCAAACTGACTGTTGTTGTCCTGGAAATCACCAAGGTCATCGAACTTCTTGCCGGTGGCATCGACATAGCGGGTGTTGCCGTCCCCGTCGCGCACCGCAAAGAGAGTAACCTGCTGCGTTCCGACCTGGTCGTCGACATAGAAGATCGGCACGCTGCGCACATACGGATTGTTGCCGCCGATATCGCGGATCTCGTCCGTCACATTGTCTATCGCGTCGCGCCCATCATCGGTCGAACTGTCCAGGCCGAGCTTCTTGGCGACCGTTTCATCAAGGGCCGCGCCCGGCTGTTGCCTGAACTCGTTGTCGTAGCCGTTGGCGAGCAACTGCTGGAACCTCGGCTGATACATGCCGTCGAGCGCCTGCGGCTCATGCTTGTCCAGATAGGTCTTGTCGACCGTGGTGTTGTCATCCACCAGCAGCGAAGGCTCGCTGAGCCGAAGCTCATGATAGTCGCTGAAGCCTTGCACCACCCTGCGCAGATCCTCGGCCTGCGATATCTGAAGCCTGACGGCACCCAGCTTGAGCCTGGCGACCGCGACTTCGGGGTCGACCCAGCGGCCGCTGGTATCGTCATCTTCCGTGTCAAGATCGATCCAAACCGCCTTCCCGCCCTTGGTCAGCGCATCGATCCCCGTCTTGGCGTAGTTTTGGGCAACGTCGGGCGCCACCTTGATCTTCTGCCCGCCGACATCGATCTCGACCGGCTGCGCGCCATCGGGTAGCGTGCCCGCGGGAGCATCGACCGTTCCTGGTTTGTGGTTCGTCAGCGCATTGTCGAAATTGGTCTGCAGCGTCGGCAGTTGGGTCTTGAGGTCGGCAATGCTGTTGCCGAGTTGCTTGTCGAGGACGTCGTTCAGGCTCTTTGCCGCCTGTTCCTCGCTGGCCTTTACCGATTGCAGACCATTTGCCGTGCAGACTTTTGCGTTGGCATCGTAGCCGGCCAGAAGCGTCTGCCAGTCCTTGTTGAGTTGGCGATCGCGATATTCGTCCCGGACATTCTTGTCGGTCAGGCTGTAGGTGAGCTGCTGTTCGGTGGTTCCCTCGTCGAAATGGTTGACCACCCAGAGCTGGCCGTCACGGATCTCCAGTGTCGAGCTCTTGTAGTGCCCGAGGTAATCGCCGCTGATGCGATTGTACTTCTCGTCAAAATTAAACTTCTGCTCGCCAAGATACTCGTTGGACAGCTTCTGCTCAAGATCCGTCTGCCGCGCATTGACCTTGGTTGCGTCGGCATGGGCGTCGAAATAGTTCTGGTAGGCCTGAGCCAGTTCGAGTTGGCTGCCTGCCGTCGTCTGTAGGCTCGTGAGCTCCTTGTATTCCTTCGAGTCCTTGGGAACGCCGTTGAGCTCGGCCTGCCCTACCAGGAAGTCGACGGTGAGCTTGTCGCCCTTGCTCAGATGCAGGCCGACCTCGGAAAACAGCTTGTCGACGGCAGAGTGGTCGGCGACGCTTTGATCGCGTTGCGGATGAAGGTCGGGAGTGCCCCGCGCGCTGACTGCCGGCGCGTTCGGATCGCCCAGCGGGGTTAGCGGACCCTGCCCGGCGATGGCGTCCTTAAGGACGCGCCCGGCGTTCTCATATTCGCCGCGGGCATCCCGCGCGTTCTGCAGCAAGGTGTTGGCCTTGGTCAGCCGCTCGCGCGCATCGGCAAGCGTGCCTTTCGGTTTCTGAGCGTTCCATTGCAGGCCGTGCGGCGCCAACGCCTTATTCAGGATGGTCTGCGCGCCACCGACGCCATCCTTGTAGGCGGGATCGAGCATATCGACGTTGAGCTGCTCCTGCTCCTGGCCCGCCAGAGCCCGCGTCTCGGTGACGCGCGACAGCGCGATGTTCTCGTCGATGATGGCCTGAGCAACCTGGGGATCGACCCAGGTCCAGACGCCGTCCATCTTCATCGGCATCCACTTTCCCCCGGAGGGCGCGTTGCCCTGCGGTGGGTCGCCGAGTGGATCGACAACCCTGTTCTGTCCGTCAAGCTTGGGCGTGACGGGCGTACCCAGGTGGTATTTGTCGATCAGGTCCTGTTTGTCATGTCCGGCTTTTTGCGCGGCGGCGATCAGGCTGGGCAAGGTCTCCCCGGCCAACAACCCCTCGACGAAGGTCTTCACGACCTGGCTTTCTTTTGCCTCCTTGGCATCGCTGCTGTTGGGGTTTGCCGCCAGCAGTGTCTTGGCCAGCGATTCCTCCGTGCTTCCTGCCTCGATCTGCAGGTCGGTGCCGGTGGTGTTGTTGTGCAACGTCGAACTGCCATCGGGCTTGGTGGTCAGGGTATAGCCGTTGAAGGTAACCTTCACGGTCGTGCGCGTACCGTTATCGATGGTGACCTTTTCTCCGGTGTCGATGATGTCCGGATCGCGGTGCGAGCTGAAAAGCTCCGGATTCGCGCGCCTGAGATCATCCAGCGTCACGCCATATTGCTGCGCGATAAGGGTCAGGTTGTCGCCCGCCTTGACCTCGTATTCGACAGGCTTGCCGCCATTGATCTTCTCGGTGATCGTCGTCGTCACCCGGCCGTCCTTGTCGGTGACGGTCTTGGTCTCGGTTCCGTTACCATCGACGGATTGCGAGGTTTGCTTGCCGTCAGCCGTGGTGGTGACGGTGCGTACGTCGTGCTGATAGTCGTGGGAGTAGACGGTCCTGTCGCCGCTGCGCGGATCGACGATCTCGACCGACTGCGCGTCGCTGCTGTCGGTGGCCTTGACCTGATAGCCGGCGCCTTCAATCTCGGCGATCACCTGTTGGTCGGTGAGGCCATTTTCCTTTGCGATCTGGTCGATGCTTTTTCCGTCGGCAAGGCCTTGCCTGATGTTCGACGTGTCGGATCCGCCTGGATCCTGGGCGGGCGCCAATATGGTTTTGCGGCCGTCCGGACCTGTGACCGTGGTCACGGGAAGAGAAGGACCGGCGCCCGGCGTCACGGTTTCCACCGACGCTCCATTGGGCAGCGACGTCCGCTCGGTAACGGTTCCGGTCCCGAGGTCGTCCTCATAGCGCGTCGTTAGGGCGCCGGTGTCTGAATTGTAGCTGGTGGTTTCCTTGCGTCCGAGCCCATCCCGGACCGGCGAGGTGGTCGTCGCGCCGCCGGGCTGTTCCTGGACGGTCGCATAATAGCTGTCGTGCTGGTAATCATAAAATTGCGTGACGGTGCGGCCGCTGGCATCCGTGATTTTCGTCGTCTGCGTGTCGCCGTTCGGCGCGCTTCCATCCGACACGGTCATCCCGCCGGACCTGAGCGCGGCGATAACCTGCTCGCGTGTCATATGGCGGTCAGACGCGATCTGGTCGATGCTTTTGCCTCCGGTGACGTCGTTGACGATATCGCGGGCGGTGTTTGCTGCTGCGGGATCGTCCCTGGTCGGACTCCCATCGAGGTCCACCAGAGTCACGGCCGGCGTCGCGAGATTGGTGTTCACGTAGAGTGCCGGCGTCACCGTCGTGCCATTGCCGGATGTGCCATTGCCGGCGTTCGCAACATTGACGCCCGGTGTCGCCGGTGCCGTTGCCGGCTTCGGCTGAAGGGAACTCAATTGCGTGTTTACATGCGCCAGTTCCTGGCGAGCCTGTGCCGCCCAATCGCGCTCGCCCATTCTGTTGGCGAGCCTGATCTGATCGCGCAGTGCCGCCGCCTGCGCCTCCAGCCGTGCTACCTGGGCGGCATCCGCGTTGGCATTGACCTTCTGTGTCTGGAGGGGCGGCTTGGTGAGCGTTATCGGGCGAACCATCTGGACGACCTCCGGAAATCACTGTTGCCGGCAGCCCGGCCGCCGTCACACCCGCCCCGATCGCAGCCTTCCGCTATTATCGAGGGGGCTTCCAATAGATGCCGAAAGCAGCAAGCTGTTCTTCCGACTGTTTCACGCGCTCCGCGGCATCCATTCCGGAGCGCGCCGCCGTCAGCGCCGCCAGGATCTCGACGGCGGCGAATGCCGGCGCCATGCTTCGGAAGAATGATTGCGAATTGGAGGTGACGATGATCGCTTCCCGCGCAATCCGGGTCAGCGGCGACACGCTGCTGTCGGTGATCGCCACCACGCCGACGCCCTGCCGGGCCGACTGGCGCGCCACCTCTATCGTCGTGCGCTCGTACGGCGACATGCCGACGGCAAGGAGCACGTCGCCGCGTCCCGCGCGCTGAAGGGCCTCCAGACCTTGTCCGGCCATCTCGCCGACCAGCATCACCTTGCGGCCGCCGCTATCTGCGAACGACATGATGTCAACGAAATGGCTCGTGACCGGATACGCCGAGCGTAGGCCGAGGCCGAAAAGATTGCGCGATCCCGCAACGAGGTCGGCGGCTGCGATGAATTGCATGGCGCTACCGTATTCGCCAAGACTTGAGACCTGCGCGGCGAGGGCGTCGGCAACGACGCCGACCGTCGAGAATCCCGAACCGCCGTCCCGTTCGATGCCCTGTCGTGCCGGCAATCCTCCTGTCGTCTCGCGCAGCGCGCGCGCATAAAGGCTGCGCATGTCCTCATAGCCTTCAAGGCCGAGCCACCGTGCCAATCGCATCATCGTACTGTGCGAAACACCGGCCTGCTGGGCCTGCTCGCGCATCGACATCAGCGCCACATCCTTGGGATGATCCAGCACAAAACGCGCCGCGATCCGCAGTTGCGGCGGCATAGTCTCAAACCGTTCGGCCAACAGCTCCGCCAAAGGACCTTTTTCCATTCCCAATCACCCCATTCACCCCATCGCTCAGGCTACTCCGCGAACGCCTCGAACGCAACAGTTGGAACAAAAATGGCTCACATATTCCAAACGGACTTTCATTTTCGATCGCCCTGCCCTAGATTGCGACTGCAAGGTCCTGGACCGCATGCACGAGCCTGGGCTTGCAACCTGAACAGCCCCTCAAGGAGACAATGATGGCTGCCACCCCTCCCATTACATCCGGTTCTGCAGGGTCACCGGAACAAAACCTGGACAAGATGATCAAGCAACAGGAACGCATGTTTAACCTGGAGATCACGAAAGATATCGCGAAATCACAGCATGACATGCTGATGAGCACCGCCAAGACGCTCGGCGAGTCGGCTGAGAAGGCCTGACGCGAAGCATGCTCAAATCTATGCGCCGCCGACAGCAACCGGCGGCGCAGTTGCATGGCGGAAGCCCATCGTCCGGCTGCATTTGAAATCGCCATCGGCGGGAGATGAAGTGGCATGACCGCTAGTCCTATCGGCAGATATCTGGACGCTGTGCCGGCGCGTCGGCTGCGATCGATTATCGCCCCGTCGCCGTCATCCGCACAGTCCATCGCGCTCAGCGTAACCCACGGTTTTCATGCCGGCGCTGAACTCAGTCTGGTTGAGGCGCTGTATACGATCGGCTCCAGCACCGAATCTGACATCGTCCTCAGGGATGCCGGCATCGCTCCAATCCACGCCAGGCTGCGGCGCAAGGGCAACCAGTTTGAAATCGAAGCCGTCGGCGGCGATGTTGCACTCCTCACAGGCGAAATCATTCGTCAAGGACAGGGCAGTCGCTGCAGGTTGCCGTTCGTCATCGGTATCGGCGACGCCCGAATCCGGCTGGTCAATCCGGAACGCCCATCGAGCCGGTGGTCGCTCGGCAACCGCTCCATGTTGGTTGCCGGCAGCGTTCTCCTTGCCGTTTTTGCCGTTTCTGTCGCTGCCAACGGGTTCTCGCTCGCCAAGTCAGACATTGGCTCACAGGCATCTTCTCGGGACGATCAACCGGTCAGAATGGCGTTCGCCGGTGAGCGCGGGCAGGAAGTGCTGGACGATTCATCGCCGGCGCAGATTCAAACAGTCGCCGATGCGGAAAGCCAGCTCAAACAACGTCTCGATCAGTCCGGCATAAGCACCGTCACCGTCCAGCGATCGCCCGGGCGCCTCGTGGTTTCCGGCGTGATCCCAGATGACAAGAGCGGCGTCTGGACCGAGACCCAATCCTGGTTCGACCAGACCTTCGGCGGTCAAGTTACTCTCGTGTCCAACGTCATGACCGGCAACGCAGTGCAGGCGCCGCGCCTGATGCTGCAGGCGATCTGGTATGGCGACCGGCCCTACGTCATCGCAGCCGACGGCGCACGCTATCACGAAGGCGCATTCACCGATGACGGCTGGACCATCAAACATATCGGCGAGACGGAACTTCTGCTGACCAAGGGCGGCGCCACGGTCGCGCTGAAATATCCGTGAACCGCCGGCTCGAAGGGCCGCGCCTCGATTCGGCGAGGATGGAGACTGCCGGCCGCGACGTGCATCAGGCCGAAGGCGTGCGCGGTCAAACGATCAGCCGGCGACGGATGAATGGCGCCGACAAAGCCGCGAAGGGTGCTCCGGGGACGAAATCGGCCGCTGCCGCCGAGAGGCCTGAGACGGCGGAATTCCAGGCCTCTGGAGAGGCCGCCGGCGAATCGCTGGATGAAATACTCAGCAACTTCGTCATGCCCGCCATTCCGGAGCCGGCCATCTTGCGCCGCTCGGTGCCTATTCTGCAGCATTTCATAGCGAACCTGGTCCCAGACCTTGAGGGCGGCGAGCAACTCAAGACGCTCGCCAGAACGCTGATCGAGGATGAAATCGAACGTCATCGCGACCTGCTTGGCCGCATGCAGGAAGGAATCGAAATCTGACCGACCCGCATGACACCGTCCATCTGCTGCATGTCCTGGGCTATCTCCACGGTTGTCATGGGCAGGCCAAGCGGGGCGCGGCGTACCTGCTTATCGCCGCGCAGCTCTCGCCGGGAAATGCCGGCGTTCTCAGGACGCTGGCGCACCTGCTCATACTGGATGGCGAGGCCGAAAAGGCGCTTTCGACGATTGCCAGGCTGGAGACTTTGGAAGGAATGGACCACCCGGTGCTTGCACTGCTGAAGAGTCGGGCCCTGCTCGTTGCCGGGCGCAAAAGCGAGGCGCACAGCGCGTTGCTCAGCTTCCTGTCGCATCGGGCTGCCTGATGACCGCGTCGGAGCGACTTCTGCAATTCCTTGCCAGGCTGTCACGCCGCAGCGACCTGATCATCGCCGTCCTGATGCTGGTTGCAGTGGTGATGATGCTCATTCCCCTGCCGACCTTTCTCGTTGACTTCCTCATCACCGCAAATATCGCCATTAGCGTGCTCATCCTACTGGCGTCGTTTTACGTTTCTCACCCGCTTCAGTTTTCGTCGCTGCCGTCGGTCATCCTCATCGCCACCTTGTTCCGGCTGGCGATCACGATCACGACCACGCGGCTGATCCTGCTGCAGGCCGACGCCGGCGAGATCATTACCGCCTTCGGCACCTTCGTCGTCGGCGGCAGCATCGCGGTTGGGCTGGTCATCTTCCTCATCATTACCGTCGCGCAGTTCATCGTGGTCGCACGGGGTGCGGAACGCGTCGCCGAAGTGGCCGCGCGCTTCACGCTCGATGCGTTGCCGGGCAAGCAGATGAGCATCGATGCCGAGCTGCGCAACGGCGATATCGATCAGGCTGAAGCACGCCGCCTGCGCCAGCAGCTGGAGCGCGAGAGCCAGCTGTTCGGCGCGATGGACGGCGCCATGAAATTCGTCAAGGGCGATGTCATTGCCGGCATAGTCATCATCCTGGTCAACCTGATCGGCGGTTTCGCCGTCGGCACGCTGCAGCACGACATGTCGCTGGGAGACGCGGCCGCGACCTATTCGTTGCTCACCGTGGGCGACGGGCTGGTGGCCCAGATCCCGGCGCTGCTGGTCGCGATCGCCGCCGGCACGATGGTGACTCGCGTCGGCAGCGCGGACGGAACGGGCGACCTTGGCCGGCAGATAACCAGCCAGCTCCTCAGGGACTCGCGAGCACTGGCCCTCGCGGCGGTGATCATGGTTGGCCTTGCCATGGTGCCAGGTTTCCCCTTTATCGTGTTCCTGGCCCTTGGCGCCTGCTTCGGCGCGGGCGCCTATGCAATCAATCGCCGCGACGCCGGTGTTTCCGAACCCCAGGACATCGGCCAGATCGCGGCGCAGGAACAACGCGGTGATTCGGCTTCGCTTTCAGCTATCTCCACCGGAACGCTGAGTGCTTCCTACCGCGTCGTCGTGCGCTTCGGAGCCGAACTCGCGGCGGCGGTTCCAGAGCCCGAATTTGCTGCGCTTGCCGACGGCGTTCGCCGCGAACTCTTCGGCGATCTCGGTGTCGACGTGCCGGTCATCGGCATGCAGGCCGACGAGATGCTCTCCCCGCGAAGCATCCGCATCGATCTGGAAGGCGCGCCCATCCTGGACGCCGAAATCCCTGCCGGCCGTGTTCTCGTCGAAGCCGACCCGACGCATCTCGATCTGCTCGAGTTGACTTACGAAAAAGCTGCTTCAATCGCCGGCCAGCGCAGGTTCGCGTGGGTCGATGACAGCCAAATATCGATACTGAAAGAAGCGGGCTTCGCTTTCGCCACACCCGCCGAAACGGCGGCCAGATGGACCGCAAATGCACTCCGGCTGTATGCGGGACATTTCGTCGGGATCCAGGAGACGCGCAGGCTTCTGTCGGACATGGAGCCGGACTATGCGGATCTTGTCCGACAGGCGCAGGAGATCGTGCCGCTGCAGAAAATCGCGGAAGTGCTTCGCCGGCTTGTCGGCGAAAACGTGCCGATCCGCAATCTGCGCCTCATCCTCGAAGCGCTGATCGAATGGGGTCAACGCGAACAGGACGTTGTCCTGTTGACGGAGTATGTCCGCACGTCCCTGAAGCGCCAGATCAGCTTCCGTTCCGCCGGCCGCAACAACATCATCGCAGCCTATGTGCTGCAACGCTCCGCCGAGGATATTCTGCGAAACGCGGTGCAAAGCACATCGTCAGGCACGTTCCTGAACCTCTCGGACGACGATGCGCAGGCCTTGGTAAGCGAAGTCGAGCGAGCCCTGTCGCACAATTCCACCGACGCCTCGCCGGTCGTCCTTGCAGCCATGGACGTGCGCCGTCACATGCGCAGCCTGCTCGCGCACAATGCGATCGAGCTTCCGGTCCTGTCCTTCCAGGAACTTGCGCAGGAATTCAACGTCCAGCCGCTGGCCACGATCACCGGCCGCAGCGGAAGAGCCGGCGGGCGCGCCCACGCGCTGCCGTCGGCTCAGGCGAAAGCCTCGCAGGAGACAGTCTCATGACGGCGGCCGGACGAATGAGGACATCTGGGGAATCAGGAGAGGAACGGCATGACGATCCACGATACAGCGGCAAGCGTCCGATCCGCAGCTGGGCGGACGGATATGCGCTGGCTCGCGATCGCGACGGCTGGCGTTTTGCTGGCCTTGTTGTTCACGATCGCAGGCTCGGCGGCGCAGAAAGCGTCGCCGCTGCCGAGCAAGCCAAGTCTCGATCTGCCGGTCGGGCAAGGACGCTTGCTGCGGTTCAATGAGCCGGTCGAATCCGTGCTGGTCGCGGACACAACGATCGCGGACCTGCAGGTCGTATCGCCAAGTTTGGTCTATGTCTTTGGCCTCAAACCCGGCCTCACCAATCTCATTGCGGTCACGGCCGATGAGCGGATCGAGGCAACCGCTCAATTCCGCGTCACGCCCGACATCACGCCCGCCAATGAGGCCAAGCACGCAATGCAGCCGAAGTCGGCGACAAATCTGCACATTTTCGGAACCCGCATCGCCATCACAGGCGAAGCACGAGGCGTCGACGAGGCAAAGGATCTGGACAATGTCGCAAGAACGTTCTCGCCGCCAGAACAGCCGCCGCTGAACAACATGACCGTGCAGGGCTCGCAGCAGGTCAACATCCGGGTCCGCTTTGCCGAAGTCTCGCGCACGGAGTTGCAGTCATACGGCGTCGACTGGTCCGTCGGCTACAAGAGCGGCGGCTTCGAATTCAACATGTTCCAGGACAATGGCGTGCCTTCGGCCAGCGATGGGAATTTTGGTCTGAGCCTCAACCAGGCGCACGGCCTCAATTTCGATGTCCTCATCGAAGCCCTGCAACGCAATGGCGTCGTCAAGATACTGGCCGAGCCGAACCTGACCGCAGTGACCGGACAGACGGCGAACTTTCTGGCTGGTGGCGAGATTCCCGTGCCTATCGCGCAGGGATCCGACGTGACCACCATTCAATACAAGCCTTTCGGCGTGTCCCTCGGTTTCACCCCAACGCTCATCGGCCGCAATCGCATCGCGCTGCACGTCCAGCCGGAGGTCAGCTCTTTATCGGATTCCGGCTCCGTAAGCGCCAACGGCTTTGCCATGCCGAGCTTCGTGGTGCGACGAGCCGACACCACGGTGGAGGTGGCAAGCGGTCAGACCTTTGCGATCGCCGGCCTTTTCCAGCAGCGAACCTCGCGCAACCTGGAGAAATTTCCGGTTCTCGGCGATGTCCCCGTGCTTGGGCCCCTTTTTCAGTCGCAGCGGTTCCAGCACGAAGAAACCGAACTTGTCATCTTGATCACGCCCTATCTGGTGGCACCGGTGCGTGACAGCCTCGCCACGCCGCTCGACCGCCCGGCTGCCAAGCGTCTCAGTCGCAAGCACGCCAACGACGCGTCATCGACCGGTCTGATCATCAAATAGCGAGAAACGACCATGATATTGCGCATCGCTTTCAGCTCCGTTTTTCCGCCGTTGTTTCTGGCCGGCTGCATGAGCAGTCCGCAACAGCGGCAGGATTACTCGCCCGGCTACAGCTATGTTTCGACCGATACCGACGACTCCGAGAAAGGCGTCAGCGGCTCCGTTCTGGCTCCCAACGCATGCCTGGCCGAACCGGCCGATGATGACAATTCGGCCGCCAGAACCAATCTGACGATCGTCTCCGGCGTCGGCTTCCACCTGCCGTCCGGCTGCGCTAATGCCTATAATCTGCAGCGCATGGCCGAAAGCCAACGCGACCTGGTCGAAGGCCGGCGCATGGGAGCCGCGCCTGCGGCGCCGACGTCGCGCGCGGCCCGTCGTTACCTCGATGGCGAGGAGGCTCCGACAGGCGGAGCCAACACAACTGCGCCGGCGACGCCGCAGACGACGCAGTCCGTCGAGTGAGCCTCTGCCAACTCCTCGCCCGCAGCACCGCTCCAGGCGTCAAGCTTGGTGCGAGATCGGCCCAGGTCTTACGCTCCGACGCGTTGGAACAGGTCACAGTTTCACGGAAACGGCGAGCCACTTCATCTCGTTGTTTCAACGCAATTCCGGACCGAAAACCGCTCCGCACTTTTCCTGGAACTGCTTCAGCCCAGGATGGAGCCGAGCGCTTTGGCCTTGGCCTGCGTGCTGCCCTTCGAACGGATGGTCCTGGCACGCGCGAGCAAGCTGGCCACCTCCTTGGTCGTCAGACCGATAGGCGGCGACCCCTTGACCTGATCGGCTTGGCCAAGAAGTCCATAGACCATCACGACATTGCGCTTCTGGTGCAATTGCGCATTGGGTGCGGCAGCAATCTTCTGCACCAGCGGCAGTGCCGCCGCGGAATTGTCTTCAAGGGCTGCCGCCAATACCATGTTGGTCTCCACGTCGAGATCGCCGGGAGCGAGTTTCAACGCCTGGGCGAAAGTCGTCTGCGCTTCGGCGGTCTGGCCGGCGAATGTCTGCGCCACGCCCAGACGGTTATAGGCAGCGCTGGTGTTGACCAGAGGCGCTGCCTGCGCGAGCGCGCGCATGCCGGCATCGATGTCGCCAGCCTCTATCATCGCCGAGCCAAGGCCGAGCATCGCCTTCCCGTCGTTGGGAGCTTTTGCGAGCGCGGCCTGGTAGGCCTTGGTCGCATCGGTCGGATATCCGGCCCGCATATAGGCGTCGCCCGCCTTGACGAACGCGCCCGCGTTGGCGTCCGGCATCGTTGCCGCACGCTGATAGAGCGCTATCGCGGTATCACTTTCCCCGCGCGCATCGATATCGTCGGCAAGCTTGATCAACCGATCCGACTGCGAGGACGGACCTTGGGCCTTCGCGTCGATCGAGGCTGTTTTGGCCGTCTGGCAAGCGGACAGCGCCAGGGCCAGGGCCACAGGCAAGAATACGACATGCAACCGCATATCCACCTCTCCGTATTCAAGCCCGGCGCCACCTTACACAGCGCATGGGCGGACTGGAACCACAACAGTGCGGTAAGATTGCAACATGGCCGAAGAAGCTGAGGAAAAGAAACTACCGGCATCCGACAAGAAGCTGCGCGACGCGCGCCGCAAAGGCCAGGTTCCGCAGAGCCGCGACCTTATCTCCGGCTTCACTTTCTTCGCAGCGCTCGCATATCTCTATTTTTCCTGGCCGATGCTCTTCAGGCACCTTTCGGAACTGGTGCAGACCGTGACCGTGACCGGCGGTTCGTTCGGGGATGTCAGCCTGCGCGCCATCCATCAATTCTTCTCGCTGCTGATACTTGCCACTCTGCCGTTGGTCGGCATCGTTGTCGTTCTCACCGCGGTCTTCGGCATGCTGGGGACGTTCGGGCCAGTCCTCTCGTTCGAGCCGCTCAAACCGCAGTTCGACCACATAAATCCAGCCAAGGGCCTGCAGAAGATCCTGTCGCTCCGCAACGTCATCGAGTTTGCCAAGGGCCTGATCAAACTGGTGCTACTGGCATGCCTCTTCGTCTTTGTGCTGATCATATGGCTGCAGCCGCTATTCGATGCGCCGGGTTGCGGTCCGTCATGCCTGGGGCCGGTGATCCAAGCAGTCCTGACGCCGCTGGGAATCGCCGCCGGCCTGGCTTTCGTCGTCATCGGCGTGATCGACGTCCCTATTCAACGCTGGCTGTTTCTTCGCGACATGCGCATGACAACAACCGAGTATAAGCGTGAACACAAGGATCTCGAAGGCGACCCCTTGATACGCCATGAACAGCAGCGGCAGCGGCGCGAAGCGGTGATACGGCCGGCGAAGCTGGGCGTGAAAAATGCGGTTATCGTCTTCGTATCCGGCGACCGGGCCGTGGCGTTGCGTTACATCAGGGGCGAAACGCCGGTGCCGACGGTTGTCGCCAAGGGTCTGGGGCGCGTTGCTAACGAGATAACAGCTCAAGCGCGCCAGGCCGGTATTCCGGCGGTCGAGGACAACGCCCTTGCCGAAGCACTCTTCGAGAACACGAACATGGGATCATATATCGGCCAGCAGATGTTTCCGCCGGTTGTTCGCCATCTCGTTCGGCATGGCCTCACTTGAGGCGGGGTTCGCCTGCAAAACTCAACGTCGACTCAGTCTTGACCTGACTACCGGCAGCGCTCGATCCACGCGGCCTTTTATCGACTCGATCATCGACCTCATCGATATTAGGCGGCACTCCCGCGAAGCGGATTCGTGCCTGAGGCGCAAAGCTGCCACTCACATTTGGACTCCTGTTGACGCGCATCATCAGGAGGGCAAACGCGCCAGGAAGTCGATGCCGGCCAAACTCGCCCCAAAAAACCGAATTTAGTGTCCCGCTTTGTCCATGAGTACCCGCAATTCGTGCTGAGGCGCGACCCAGAAAGTTCGAAAAGCTTCCAGGAATCCCAGGCCAAGTGAACGCCGGGGCGGACAATGATGTTCACGGATATCCCGGCGAACATTCGCGTTGGAGCGATCAATATCGTCGGCAGAAGAACGTCAGAAAAGGGCTACCGGCGGCTCCGTCGTGGGAACGAAAAAAGAAGAGAAGCAGAACTTTCGTGTGCGATTTTTGCACACACTGCCCCGTGAACATCTGATTTCATTTATCTATATGTCCAGTCCATCATAGGCGCAATGGCAAATTTCATATACTTGTCAATCATTTATCAGCATTATTTAAACTGCATTTAGGTTGGGCAGACTGACATTGCCGGCCTCTATGATATGTGGCTCGTTTCATTCTATTTTTCAAAGCGTAACCACCAATGTCACTCAACACCGCTTTTCTGTTCATGGCGCAATACAACGGTAAGGCTATAATTCCGCTCGATGAGGTTCGGCGCGATTTCTTTGCCACCTGACGCTCCCGAAATTTCTCCGCAAGCTCAGTTCAGGCGACATCGCCCTGCCGCTCATGCGAATAGAAACAAGTCAGAAATTTGCCAAGGGTGTCCATTTGCAGGATTTGGCAGACTACCTTGATAAGCGCAGACAGGCGGCCCAGAGGGAGATGAGCGGTTGGAACTGAGTGCACTCGTCACCTATCAGGTACTCATGCAGGGCGGAAGCCTGGCAGTTCATGGATGGCGACAAGATCGTTGCGATTCAGCCGCAGGGCAGGTTCAAGGCCGATAACGCTACGGCGCTTGCCGCTGCCGCGGCGGCAGGACTCGGCATCGCTTGACTCGCCGATTGCATCACGTATGGCTATGTGACCTCCGGAGCGCTCTCGCTCCGATTGTAGCGCAGCCAGATTAACTCTGCGTCGCGAGCAGACGTGCAGCTGACTTCAGATCAGCAGTATCCAAACCCTCAACGAAGCGCTCGAACCGCGGCTGGAGATGCGCCCGGGCGGTTTCGTGTTGTCTGCGATCGATCAGAAGGGTAGCCAGGTCGATCGCGGCGCGCAGCTCCCATCCCCATGCGCCCCAACCCTGGCTCATTTCGAGTGACCGCGTGAAGCAGGTTTCAGCCTCGTCGGTGCCAGACTGCACTGACGCCAAAACAAGGCAGCCCTTCACGCGCAGCAACTCCGGCATATAGCAGAGATCTCCGTTTGCCTCGACCGACAGAATCGTGTCGTCGAGCAGTGGGAGGGCCTCCGCGAGCCGGCCCGTGGCGGCAAGGCCTTGAACGAGGGCGACGTTGAGCGGAGTGGTGAGCAGTTCGTAGGGCGCTGCGTGGAGCTCCGCGAGACTGCGTTGCAGGCTCTCGATTCCCTTCTCCGCATCGCCTCGACGAATGGCCAGTTCTCCCTTGAAGCCTCGTCCTAGCGCCAGATACGGTCCGAGCGAGTGGGGTTCCGCACGCAAGAAGAGACGGTCTATATGCTCGTCCGCGCGGTCGAGATCGCCGACCCAAATGAACACGGAAACGGCCCAAACAAGAGCGATCGAAAGCGTCAGCGGATGGTTCAGGATCTCGGCGTCCTTGATCGTCAGCAGCGCACGTTCCACCGCCCGATCCGGATGGCCTTGCAGCCAAAGCGTTCTTGCCAGGATCGCGCCGGCGAGGATTCTTCCGTCGAAACCGAGATAGTTGGTCGTGGTCCGGCCGGAATTCGGCCCGTATCGCAATGCTGCCGCAAGCGAGGTCTGTGCGCGGCCTAGTTCTCCTTTGAGGTGAAGCGATATTCCCATCAACGAATGCGCCAATGTCGTGGAGACGGAGTCTTCCAGCGCGCCGGCAATAACGGCGCAACGCTCCGCGTAGCGGAGCGCGGTCTTGAAATCTCCCGTACGCAAATGGAACATCTGCAGTGGCCCGAGAACCTGAATCTGATCCAGCGCATCGCCGCGCTGCTCGGCAATGGAGAAGCTTCTGTTCAGCGCCACGCGTGCTGCATCCCTTCCCCCGTGCGTGAACATCAGGGAGATCCCGAGGGCCGCCTGAAGGTGCATCTCCTCGCGTCCGCTGCGCATGGAGTCGTGGAGAGCGAAAATTGCGAGGGAGGTCCAGCGATGGCACTCGGTGAGCAAGGACATCGATAGGAAAAGCGGAGCAGCGGCGGCGGCAAGACGAATGCCGAGCCTGGCATCCCCGTTGGATCCGAAACACCGATCCAGAGCACCACGCACATTGGCAAGGCCGGCGAGGTGCTGTGATCGTTGCGACGCGCTCGACAACGTAGGCCACTCATTCCCCGTATCCTCCAGCCATCGCAGACAGTAGGTCGCGTGCCGGGCGACCAGTTCCGTGAGTTCCGCATCCTGGACCTCGAACTGAAGGGCATAAGCCCGCGTCGTATCGAGCAGCCGGTAGCGCATCGTTGCACCGGCTGGCCTCGCCGCGACCATCGACTTCGCCACGAGGCTGTCGATGGCGCTGAATACGAGCGTATCGTCCACGGTCGGGCTTGTTACTATTGTCAGCGCGGCATCGATCGAAAAATGACCAACGAAAACGGCAAGCCGGCGAAGCACCAGGCGCTCGAATTCGGACAGAAGTCCGAAGCTCCAGTCCAAAGTGGCCTGAAGTGTCTTCTGGCGCGGCGGTGCGCTGCGCTGCCCCGGCCACACGAGGGCCAGGCGTTCGTCGAGAAGCATTGCGGTCTTCTGCAGGCCGTAGCTCGCAACCCGTCCTGCTGCCAGTTCGATGGCAAGCGGTACGCCATCAAGCTTCCGGCAGATGTGCGCCACGACCCCTGCTTCCGAATCGTCGAGGTCAAGACGAGCACCGCTCGCTGCTGCGCGCTCCAAGAACAGCTCGGTCGCAGGGAACGCTTGCGCGACTGCCGCGGTGGGTTCCAGATCGTCTGGCGGGTAAGCAAGCGGCGCGAGCTTATAGACATGCTCGCCTTCGACCTGGAGAGCCTCCCGGCTCGTCGCCAGGATGTGGGCCTGCGGCGCGGAAGCGAAGATACGGGCGGCCAGGTCCGCCGCCGCGACTATGACATGCTCGCAGGTGTCCAGGATCAGGAGGATTCTCTTGTCAGCCAGGTATGTAATGAGAGCGGACGTGGCGTCGTCAGACTGAAGCGACAGCCCCAGCATCGAGGCTACAGTCGGCGCAACCAGGTTGGGATCATTCAGCGCCCCAAGATCGACGAAATGCACGGCGCCCGAGAACGCATCGACCACGTGATGCCCGGTCGCCACCGCAACGGTGGTCTTGCCGACCCCACCCGTGCCGACGATCGTGACGAAGCGCGCGGCCGCCAGCTCCGCGGAAAGCGCGGCCGTTTCGTCGGTTCGCCCAACCATGCGGGCTAGTCGGCTCGGGAGGTTGGCCTGCGGGTAGCTGGCGGCGGCCTCGCTTCGCGCATCGTCGCGACCACCCGATCGCGAGACCGGCGCCACGAAGCAATAGCCCCGGCCCTTCAAGGTAGCGATGTAGCGCGCGCCGTCCTTGCCATCGCCCAACGCCTTTCTGAGATTAGCCATGTGAAACCGCAGACTACCCTCCTCGACGGTCACGTCGGGCCAGACGTTCGCCAATAAATCCTTCTTGCTGATCACCTCGTTGGAGCGGGCAGCCAAAGTAGCCAGGATATCGAACGCGCGCCCGCCCAGATCGACGGTGGTGCCTTGCCGCAAGAGCAGCCGTTCGCGGACGGCAAGCGTAAAGGGACCAAATGATATCGTGTCGCTTGCAGGTCCTATCATGACACTCCCTTGGCGGCCTGCTCATGCAGGCGACCACTCACCTATGAGAAGAACAAAAGTGGGGGCTTCGCTGCAAGCCTGCATTCGCCGACGAGCGCTAACGTTGCATCATAATGCATAACGGGCGCTTCGGGCGATCTCCTTCTATGTGTCGAAAACAGCAAGAACCTCTCTGCCGACGGACCCAAGGAGAACGACCATGCCCGCATCATCGTCATCGCTCACGCGGCGAAGCCTGCTTGCCGCATCAGCGGTGGCAGGCGCCTTGAGCCTGCTTCCCGCGAGGGCGCGCGCGAGTGCCGACATCGAAGCCGTCCATCCCTTTCGCGCCGACATTCCGGAAGAGGCAATCGTCGATCTTCGTCGACGTCTGGCAACGACGCGCTGGCCCCTGCGGGAAACCGTCACGGATCAGTCGCAGGGCGTGCAACTCGCAAAGCTCCAGAATCTCCTTCGCTATTGGATGACCGATTACAACTGGCGGAAGGTCGAAGCGAAGCTCAACGCTCTGCCTATGTTCGTCACCGAAATCGATGGCGTTGCCATCCACTTCATCCACGTCCGGTCCCGCCATGAGAATGCTATGCCGATGATCATGACGCATGGTTGGCCCGGTTCGATCCTGGAATTCATGAAGGTCATCGGTCCCCTGACAGATCCCACCGCTCATGGCGGTGCTGCCGGAGACGCCTTCCATCTCGTGGTACCGTCAATCCCCGGCTTCGGCTTTTCCGGGAAGCCGACGGAGACCGGCTGGGGCTCAGACCATATCGGCCGTGCCTGGGGCGTGCTGATGGGGCGGCTGGGTTACGACCGCTATGTCTCACAGGGCGGCGACTGCGGTTCGGTCATCTCTCATCGCATGGCGCAGCAGAACGTGCCTGGGCTCATTGGCATACACGTCAACATGCCAGGTACCGTTCCGAAAGAGATCGCGGCGATCCTCACTGCCGGCGGACCAGCGCCAAGTGATCTGACCGAGAAGGAAAGCGCGGCGTTCGATGCGCTCGACACCTTCTACAAGGACAGTTCCGGCTATGCCGCCATGATGGTCACACGGCCGCAGACCATCGGCTACTCCCTAGTGGATTCGCCGGTCGGCCTAGCCGCATGGATCTACGAGAAGCTCGCGCAGTGGACCTACAGCGGCGGGGAGCCGGAGCGGGTTCTGAGCAAGGACGAGATGCTCGATGACATCTCGCTCTACTGGCTCACTGAATCCGGAGCGTCGGCGGCGCAGATCTACTGGGAAGACCACTCCAACAATTTCAATGCCGTGGACATTGCCGATCTCCCCGTCGCCGTGACGGTGTTTCCAGGCGAAATCTACTGCGCGCCGCGAAGCTGGGCCGAGCGCTGCTACCACAACCTTATCTACTTCCACGAAGCCGACAATGGAGGCCACTTTGCGGCATGGGAGCAGCCCCTGCTCTTCACGGAGGAAGTCCGCGCGGCCTTCAGATCATTGCGCTGATCGAACATCCGATTTCATAACGGGAATGCATACCATGACGACTCAAGCGAAACGACTCTACACGGGGAAAGTGCGTACCACAGGAGGTCGGGACGGTGCTTCACGCAGCTCCGACGGCCGCTTGGACATCAGGCTCTCGACGCCTGGCGGTGCGGGCGGCGGCACCAATCCCGAGCAGCTTTTTGCTGCAGGTTGGTCGGCATGCTTCGAAGGCGCGATGGCGATCGCCGCGCGCAAGATGAACATCGTGTTGCCTGCGGATCTTGCGATCGATGCGGAGGTCGATCTCAACAGCAACGACGGCGCCTTCTTTCTCAGCGCCCGGCTCAATGTGAGCCTGCCAGGGATGGATCCCAATGACGCCAGGGCGGTCGTCGATGCAGCGCATCAGTCATGTCCCTATTCAAAGGCCACGCGTGGCAACATCGAAGTCGAAATCAACCTGATCTAGTCCCTCGGTCTTGGCAATCGCGCTGCCGCGACTGCCCCGTAAGCAAAGGCAATACTCCCATGAACGCAATCAAGATTCCGGAAGTCATAGACCATCACCGCCGGCGCCTGTTCGGCATCGCTGCGGCTACCGTCGCCCTAGCTCAGCTAGGGGCGGTCCGAAGCTCGAATGCTCAGGACGGAGAGCAGACCGCTGTGGTCAGCGCAACAGGATCGCGCACCGCGTTCGCGGCGCTAAAGCAGATCGATGCTGGTCTGCTGAACGTTGGATATGCCGAGGATGGCCCAGCGGATGGGCCTCCCGTCATACTGCTGCATGGCTGGCCATACGACATCCACAGTTATGTCGATGTCGCGCCACTGCTTGCGGGAGCCGGCTATCGGGTAATCATCCCTTATCTGCGCGGCCACGGCACGACGCGGTTCCTGTCGGATGCCACGCTTCGCAACGGGCAGCAGGCCGCGCTGGCGGTCGATATCATCGACCTGATGGATGCCCTGGGCGTCGAAAAGGCGATCGTCGCCGGCTACGACTGGGGCGCACGGACGGCAAATATCCTTGCCGCGCTCTGGCCCGAGCGCTGCAAGGCCATGGTGTCAGTCAGCGGCTATCTGATCGGCAGCCAGGCGGCCAACAAGGCGCCGTTGCCGCCGCAGGCCGAACTGCAATGGTGGTATCAATTCTACTTCTCGACAGACCGCGGCCGCGCCGGCTATGCGAAATACACGGATGACTTCGCCAGGCTGATCTGGAAACTCGCCTCGCCGCACTGGAACTTCGACGACGCGACTTTCGCCAGAAGCGCCGCCGCGTTCCGGAATCCCGACCACGTCGATATCGTTATCCACAACTACCGTTGGCGGCTCGGCCTTGCAGAAGGCGAGCGCCGCTATGACGAGCTAGAGGAAAAGCTCGCCAAAGGCCCGGTGATCAATGTGCCAACGGTCACGCTCGAGGGCGACGCGAACGGCGCCCCACATCCCGTTCCCACGGCCTATGCGAAGAAATTCTCTGGCAAATACGAGCATCGGCTGATCACTGGCGGCATCGGGCACGACCTGCCGCAGGAAGCGCCCGAGGCGTTCGCAAAGGCCGTCATCGACGTCGACAAGTTCTGAGTGCGGACGGAGCGAGCGCATGAGACGCAATCTTGTAATTGCAGCCGTCATCACCGTGTCGATCGCTCTCGCTATCGGCTGCGTGGAGATCGACATCGTTCGAGCTCAGAACAACACGGAAGCCTCGCCGATCTATGGCGTGACGATCCCGGACGGTTACCGCAGGTGGGAGCTCATCGCGCCAGCCCTGGAAGGCGACCCGCTGAACGAGCTTCGCGCTGTCGTGGGAAATACAGTCGCAATGGATGCCTATCGAAATAGCACGCTGCCGTTCCCGGACGGTAGCGTGCTGGTCAAGCTCGCTTGGAAGCGCATGCAGTCGGCCGAGTTCGAACCCGCTTCGGTTCCTGGCGCCGCCACAACGGTGCAGGTCATGGTCAAGGATTCGAAGAAATACGCGTCGAGCGGCGGCTGGGGTTTCGCGCGGTTCATTAATGGCAAGCCAGTCGACGAAGCGCAGCACGACACATGCTTCGCCTGCCACGAGGCGCGTGTCCAGGGACACGACTACGTCTTTACCCGCTACGCGCCGTAACTCGGTTCCCACGCAGAGAAACGCAGGGCGAACACGAGGGCGAGTTTGCGGCATCCCAGCCCCTCCCCTGCGCTCGACGCGGTGAAGACCGCACCCCACAACGAAAGGATGTTCCAATGAAAATCTTGCTCGCAGGCCTCGCAATTATCGCGGCCACGTTCGGTAACGCACAAGCGCAGCCCGACAAACCCACCATCGTCCTGGTTCACGGCGCCTTCGCCGACTCTTCGAGTTGGAACGGTGTCGTTGAGATTCTTGAAAAGGACGGCTTTTCCGTCGTGGCGGCAGCCAATCCGCTACGAGGCGTCAGAAGCGACGGAAACTATGTCGCCGGCGTGCTTTCCTCGATAAAAAGCCCGGTCGTTCTCGTCGGCCATTCCTATGGCGGGTCGGTGATCAGCGACGCTGCCGATGGTCATGCCAATGTGAAGGCGCTGGTCTATGTAGCCGCATTTGCGCCGGAGGCGGGTGAAACCGCTGCGCAACTTGCCGGAAAGTTTCCAGGCAGCACGCTGGGTCCGACACTTGCTCCTCCTGTCGCGCTGTCAGGCGGTGGAAAGGATCTCTACATTCAGCAGGACAAGTTCCACGATCAGTTTGCCGCCGACGTTCCCGAAGCGCAAGCCAGACTGATGGCCGCAACGCAGCGGCCGATCGCGGAAGCCGCCCTCAACGAAGCTCAGGCCAAGGCTGCTTGGAAGAGCATTCCAAGCTGGTTCATCTACGGCGACGCGGACAAGAACATCCCGCCGCGAGCATCTGCCTACATGGCTGAACGGGCTCACGCCCGCGAAACGATCGCGATTAAGGGTGCTTCGCATGTGGTGATGGTGTCGAATCCTGGGCCCGTAGCGCGGCTGATCGAGAATGCCGCCAGGGAGATATCGCGATGAAAGCCGTCGTCATGAACCGCACCGGGGGACCTGATGCGCTCGAAATCGTCGAGCGCCCCGAAACTGCTCCCGCGAGCGCACAAGTTCTGGTCGAGGTCGCCGCGGCGGGCGTGAACTTCATGGACATCGGCGTCCGCCAGGGCATGGCCTGGACGGAAACGCCCAATCCCAAGGTTCTGGGCGTAGAGGGTGCCGGGCGGGTACTCGCCGTGGGCGATGGAGTCGAGCATTTCCGGCCCGGACAACGGGTTGCCTGGGTGTACGCGCCTGGAAGCTACACAGATCGAGCGATGGTACCGGCGGACGCGCTCGTGCCGATTCCGGACGGGATCGATGATCGTACGGCGGCGTCCGTGATGATGCAGGGGCTGACTGCCAGCCACTTCGCCACCGACTTCTATCCCGTTCAACCCGGCGACGTGGCGCTGGTCCATGCGGCGGCGGGCGGCGTCGGATTGCTGCTCACCCAGATCATAAAGCTGAGGGGCGGGCACGTGATCGGCCGCGTCTCGTCCGCAAACAAAACCGCCGTGGCAAGAGAGGCCGGAGCAGACCATGTGATCGTGGACACCGAGGGGCGATTCGCCGAGGAAGTCGTTCGCCTGTCCGGTGAAGGCGTGCACGTCGTCTACGACGGTTCCGGTCCGAAGACCTTTCAGGCTTCGCTCGACTCCTTGCGCCGCTCCGGCACCTTCTGCTGGTACGGCCCGGTGCTGGGCGGTCCCGGACCGCTCGACATCATGAGCCTGCCGAAAAGCATCAAGATCGGCTACGCAAGGTTCTTCGATCATATCCACACGCCGGCACTGCTTCGCGCCCGCACCGGACAACTATTCGACTGGATCGCCAGCGGCGACCTGAAGATCCGGATCGGCGGCGTTTACCCGCTCGCCGAAGCAGCATGCGCACATGCCGATTTGGAAAGCCGTGGCACGACGGGAAAGCTTCTGCTCATCCCCTGAGCCATCCGGTCTTCCTCACGATACGATATTCGCGAGGCGTCAACAGGCAAAGTTTCCGGGATCACTCCGCCGGTTGGCGCGCCGACATTCACAAGCAAACGTCTCGTCGCGGCTGACCAGCGATCAGCGCGTCATAGGCCGCGCCATGAACGATCCGAGCGCGGGAGAGCCCGCCTCCGACCCGCAGCAGCTGGAGCCCATGCTGGTAGCGAGACAGCATGCGGGCGACATCGATGGCATGGTCGCGCTTTTCGAGGCGGATGCCGTGATCGACTGCGGCTGTGGACGTTCTCTGCGCGGTCATGAAGCCATTCGTGACTACTATGCGGAGATCGTTGCGTCTGGACGAAAGTTTGCGGTCGGAGGACAGCGGCCGGCGCTTATTTGCGGCAAACTTGCCCTCACCTCGACCCGACTTGCCGACGGCGACGTCACCAGCGAGGTTGCCCGGCGGCAGGCCGACGGCTCCTGGCTTTGGGTGATCGATCGCTATTCGGTCGCTTGGGATTAGGCCTTCCGGGAAACCGGCCGGCCACGTCGCCCCGGGCACGTCAACACACTGCGGCCGTCATGGCCGCAGTCCTTGCGTTCGGCAATCCGGGTGCGGCTAGCGCCGCAGCGCGTACACGCCCGCCATGGGTTCGCCGGGGACGGGCAGCGCCGTGTCGTCGTCCAGGAGTCGCGTGATCCGGGCAAAGCCGGTGAATGCCTTCCTGGCCTCCTCCGCCGACATCTGCCCCGCCAAAGCTGCCGCGCAGCAATTCAGCGCGCACTGATACACTGGCCCACGTCGTCCCGTCGGCCATTTACGCAAGAAAACCATCGCCTCGGCGACACTATCCACTTCTTCTACAGGGTACCCCTGCCCGCGCGATATCCGCACGGGCGCAAAGAAATGCAGGTAGTCCATCGTTTCCTCCCGGTCGATCGCGATGCCGCCCGATCGAACCTTATGAAACGCACAGTCTTGCGGTTGGTTCCATACAGAAAGCGGAACCTTTAAAAAATCTTTTGGTCGATGGTCGCCAGCTAAACCGTGGGGAAGTGGCAGGCCACTTTGCGGCCGGGTCGATACTCCCTCAGCTCCGGCCGCTCGGTGCGGCATCGCTCGACCGCGATCGGGCATCTTGGATGGAAACGGCAGCCTGATGGCGGCTTGAGCGGGCTCGGCACGTCGCCGGTGAGGATGATGCGCTTGCGCGTCCCGCTGGGCATGGTCTCGACGACTGGAACCGCCGAGATCAGCGCCTGGCTGTAGGGATGGGCTGATGTCGCGAACACATCTTCCGCCGGCCCTTCCTCGACGATCGAGCCGAGATACATGACGGCGATGCGGGTCGACACCTGGCGTACCACGGACAGGTCATGCGCGATGAAGATGTAGGTGAGATTCAGCTTCTCCTGCAGGTCGGCCAGCAGGTTGACGATCTGCGCCTGCACCGAGACGTCGAGCGCGGAGACCGGTTCATCCAGCACGACCAGATCGGGATTGAGCGCGATGGCCCGCGCGATGCCGACCCGCTGGCGCTGGCCGCCGGAGAATTCGTGCGGATAGCGGATGGCATGGTCCGGCAGCAGGCCGACGAGCTCAAACAATTCCGCGACGCGTGTGGTGATCTCGCGCGACGAAAGCTTGCCATGGATGCGCAGCGGCTCGGCCACCAGATCACCGACGCGCCGGCGCGGGTTGAGCGAGGCCGACGGGTCCTGGAAGACCATTTGCAGGCGGCGGCGCAGCGGCCTCAACTCGGACAGCGATTTCGAGGTGATGTCCTCGCCTTCGAACAGCAGCTCTCCGTCGGATATGTCGTAGAGCCTCACCAGGCAGCGCGCCAGCGTCGACTTGCCGCAGCCGGATTCGCCGACCAGGCCGATCGTCTCGCCGCGCCGCACGATCAGCGAAACATTGTCGACCGCATGGACGGTTCGCTTGCCGTCGGCGGAGAAACGGGTGCCGATCGAGAAGCGCTTGCCGAGTGAACGCGTTTCGAGGATAGGGCTGTCGATCATAGGTCCGCTCATGCCCGCGCCACCCGGAAGCACGCCGCGGCATGGGTGCCGATGCCAAGCTCTGGCTTGCCGGCCACGCAGGGCTCGTAGTGCACCGGGCATCGCGGGCCGAAGGCGCAACCCTGCGGCAATCGCAGCAGCGATGGCGGCGAACCGGGAATGGCCGGCAGGCGGCGCGGCTTTTCGCCGGTCAGCGGCGGGATCGAACCCAGCAGCGCCCGCGTATAGGGATGCCGCGGGTCGGAAAACAGATCCGTGCGGCTGCCACGTTCCACCACGCGGCCGGCATACATGACCATCACCCGGTCGGCGAGTTCGGAGACCACGCCCATATCGTGCGTGATGAACACGACCGCCGACTTGTGCGTCGCGCGCAGTTTTCTCACGAGGTCGAGTATGCCGGCCTGCACCGTGACGTCGAGCGCGGTGGTCGGCTCGTCCGCCACCAGCAGCGCCGGATTGCAGGACAATGCCATCGCGATCACCGCGCGCTGCCGCATGCCGCCCGAAAGCTGATGCGGGTAGCGCGACATCGCCTCGTGCGGATTGGGAAAATTCACCTCGGCCAGCAGTTCTTCTACGCGCACGATCGCCTTGGCCTTGCTGATATTCTGGTGCGCGCGGATCTGTTCCGCGATCTGCCAGCCGATCGTGTAGACCGGCGTCAGCGCCGTCATCGGATCCTGGAAGATCATCGCGATTTCGTTGCCGCGTAAACGACGAAGCTCCCGCGCGGGCAGTCCGACGAGCTCGCGGCCCTTGTAGCGGATCGAGCCTTCGATGCTGGCGTTGGGATCGGTGATGAGGCCCATCACCGCCAGCAGCGACACCGTCTTGCCGGACCCGGATTCGCCGACGACGCCGAGAATCTCGCTTTCATCGAGGTCGAACGAAACACCATCGATGGCCCGGACCAGACCGTCATTGGTGCGGAAGGATACTTTGAGGTCGCGCACCGACAGTATCATGATGTCCTCAGGCGCGGATCGAGAAGGATGTAGACGAAATCGACGACCGCATTGGCGATGACCACGAACATGGACGCATACATCACCGTTGCCATGATCATCGGCAGGTCGAGATTCTGCAGCGCGTCATAGGTGAGCTTGCCGATGCCGTGCAGCCCGAACACCACCTCGGTCAAAAGGGCCGAGCCGCCCACCAGCGCGCCGAAGTCCAGGCCGAACAAGGTGACGAAGGCGATGAGCGATGTGCGCAAGGCGTGGCGGAGCAGGATGCGCGTCTCCGACAGGCCCTTGGCCCGGGCCGTGCGGATAAAGTCCTCCTGCAGGGATTCGATGATGGCGGCGCGCAGCACCCGCCCGTAAATGCCTATGTAGAGAATGGCCAACGTGATCCACGGTATGATCAGCGTCAGGAACCAGCCTTTGGGATCGTCGGAGAAATTCTTGTAGCCAAGCGGCGGGACCCATGAGAATGCCCAGCTGTCGTGGTAGCGGCTCTGGGTGATCAGGTTCATCACCTCGCCCAGCCAGTAGACCGGCATGGAGATGCCGAGCAGGCCCAAAGCCATCAACAGCTTGTCCAGCCAGCTGTCGCGGGTGGCGGCGGCAACGATGCCGATGATGATGGAGACAACCACCCAAAGGATCGCCGCCCCGAACACCAGTGAGAGCGTGACCGGGATCGAATCCATGACCGCCGGCACCACCTTCCAGCCGCGATTGACGAAGGAGGTCAGGTCGCCGGTGACGAAGATCTTCTCCATCATCTTCACATATTGCACGTAGAGTGGCCGGTCGAAGCCGAAATTGTGGCGCACCGCGTCCAGCACTTCGGGCGTTGCATTGCGCCCGGCGATGCGCGCCGCCGGGTCGGCGCCCGGCGTCGCGAAGAAGATCAGGAAGACGATGACCGAGATACCGAACATCACGAACAGCATCTGACCGAAACGGCGCAGGATGGCGTAGATCATCAGTCGCGCCCCAACCGAACCTTGGAGCGCGGGTCGAGCGCGTCGCGCAGGCCATCGCCGAAGACATTGAGCGCCATGACGGACACCGCGATGGCCAGGCCCGGCACCAGCGCCACCAGCGGCCTGGTGTAGAGCAGCGCCTGTCCGTCCTGGATGATGGTGCCCCAGCTGGCGGCGGGCGGCTGCACGCCGATCGACAGGAAGGAAAGTGCGGATTCCGTCAGCATGTTCAGCGCCATCATCAACGGTACGAAGACGATGAGCGTGGTGGTGATGTTGGGCAGGATATCGCGCCACAGGATGCGCCATCCCGGCACGCCGAGATTGATCGCGGCCAGCACGAATTCGCTGTGGCGCAGCGACAGCACCTGCCCGCGTATCGGGCGCGCCACATAGGGCACATAGACGATGCCGATGATGATGACCGGCAACCATAGGCTGCCGGACTCGATATCGATCGGCCCGATCCTGATGCCTTGCGCGATGGTGACGATGGAAAGCGAAATCGCCAGCAGATAGATCGGGAACGCCCACAGGACATCCAGCAGGCGCGACAGCACCGTATCGGTGATGCCGCCGAAATAGCCTGCGATCAATCCCGCCGCCGTGCCGATAATCAGGGTGAAGATGGTGGCCGCCCCGGAGATCAGCAGCGAGCTCAGCCCGCCATAGAGCATTCGGGCCATGACGTCGCGCCCCTGGCTATCGGCGCCGAGGAAATAATTGCCGAGCCGCCAGGTCGGACCGAGCGGCGTGTAGCCGAGCCCCAGCCCCTCGGTCGATTGTTCCATCACCGGAACGTCGGCGCCGTCGATCTGGATGACGGCGTCGAGCGTCGAGGCGAAGGGGTCCACGCCGGCCCACTTCGCATAGAGAGGCGCGCTGAGGCAGGCCAGCACGATGAGGAGGAACACGGTCAGGGATGCCATGGCAGCCCTGTCCCTTGCCAGCTTCGCAAACGCGACGGCCCAGGGCCCTCGCGTCTTGCGTGGCATGGCGACGGCTTGGTTCGACACGGACGTGCCCCTCCGCAGTTCGTTACTGCACCCAGGACTGGGTGATCATCCAGTTGAACTGCCGGTTGAACTTGAAATTGCCAACCCGTTTGCTGACGAAGTCAAGCCGCTTCGGCGTGAAGAGGCCGACTGCCGGTGCCTTGTCGGTGACCTGCTTGTCGATTTCGGCCCACATTTTGTCCGCGGCCTTCTGGTCGGTCACGCCGAGATCCAGCGCCCTTTGCATCTTGGCGTCGATGTCCTTGTCGCAGAAGCCGGCGATGTTGATCGAGGCATCCGAACCCTCACGGAAGGAGGCGCAGCTGAACAGGATGTTCAGGAAGTCGGAAGCCGCAGGATAGTCCTTGTACCATTGGGTGACCGACATCTGCACCTTGTTGTTGGTGTTCTGGATGTAGGTGAACTGGATGTTGGACGAGATCGGCTTGACGTCGGCGACATAGCCGATGGTGGTCAGAACGCTCTGCAGGTAGACGCCGATCGACCGCGAAATGGCGGTGTCCTCGACGATAATGGTCACCTTCTGGCCCTTGGTGCCCGACTCCTCGACGAGTTGCTTTGCCTTGTCGAGATCCGGCGCCGACCATTTGGCACCGGGGTTCTTGGTGAAGGGGCAATAGTCCTCATGGCCGGGGAAATCCGGCGGCAGGACCTGACAGACCGGCGAGGCCAGCACCTTGCCGCCGAACAGCTTGACCAGCGTGTTGCGATCGATCGCATAGGCAACGGCCTGGCGCGCCTTTTCGTTGTCGAACGGCGCGAGACGGTTGTTGAGGGGTGCATACCACCATGCCGAAAGCGGCGAGATGTGCAGCTGGTCCATGGACTTGCTGCCAAGTTCGCCCAGGCGGTCGCTCGGCAGCGCGTCGAACATCCAGTCCGCTTCGCCGTTCTGGATCGCCGTCACGGCCGCTTCCTCGGAGAGGCCGAAATCATACTGGACGACATCCGGGTAGCCGTCCGGTTGCGCTTCCTCGCTCCACTGCTTGAAGTTCGGGTTGCGCGACACCGTCATGCCCTTGTTGGGGTCGAAGGCGGAGATCATGTAGGCACCGGTGCTGGGAATCGGCTTGGAGCCCATGTCTTCGGCGGGCGTATCCGCCGGCAGCACCACGGCATGCGGCAAGGCAAGCTTGTAGAGGATCTCTGCGTCCGGCTTGGTGAGATTGAGGGTGATGGTACCGGCCGCTTCATCACCGACGACGCCGCCTTCCAGCGTGCAGTTCTTGGTATCGGCCAGGCATTTGTCGGCGCCGACAATGCCGGCATAGAAGGTGCCGGAAGTCGGCCCGGAAACCTTGAAGATGCGCTGGAAGGAGGCGACGACGTCCTTGACGCCCATATCCTGGCCGTTGGAGAACTTGATGCCCTTGCGCAGCTTGAAGGTGAAGGTCTTGCCGTCATCGCTGACCTGCGGCAGCGCCTCGGCCAGATCGGGGACGATGGTGAAGCCGTCCATGCCCTCGGCCTTGCGGAAGGCCACCAGGCCGTCATAGATCGGCTGGTACATCTGCCAGCCCTGGTCGGTATAGTTGATGTGCGGATCGAGCGTTCCCGCCGCGGAGCGGGCCAGAAGGCGGATGGTGCCACCTCGGTGCTCCTTGAGATATTCAGCCTGTGCCGGAGCGAGCCACGTGCCGGCCAGCAGTGCCGCGGCTGATGCGGCCAAAAGCAGTTTCTTCATGTCTTGGTTCCCCTTTTCTCAGTTGTCGTTGTCGTCCAGGAAGTCGCCCACCACCCGCATGCACGCGTCCTGCTCTTCGACATGCGGCATGTGGCTGGAATGCTCGAATATCTCCCAGCGCGATCCCTTGATGCCGTCCTTGAAGGGCTGCACGGTCGCGGGCGTGGCCTCGTCGTAGCGTCCGGAGATGATCAGCGTGGGAACATCGACAGCCTGCAGGCGATCGACGATGCTCCAGTTCTTCAGCGTTCCGATGACATGGAACTCGTTCGGCCCGTTCATCAGATGATAGACCGTCGGGTTGCGCACGACCTGGTCGAAGGTCTCCGTCACCTCCGGTGGGAAAGGCACGACCCGGCAGACATGCCGCTCGTAGAACACCATCGTCGCAGCCTGGTAGGCCGGATCTTCCGTCGTGCCGGCCTGCTCGTGCCGGGTCAGTGTCTCCTGCACGTCCCCAGGCAGGTCGGCGCGCAACCGGTTGGCCTCTTCGACCCAAAGCCTCATGGAAGCCGGCGAGTTGGCGATGGTCAGCGACTTCAGGCCTTTCGGCCGCGTCACCCCATACTCGGCGCCCAGCATGCCGCCCCAGCTCTGACCCAGCACATGGAAACCCGCGCGGATGCCGAGATGATCGATCAGGTTTTCAAGCTCGTCGATGAAAAGCCGTGGCGTCCAGAAATCGGCGCCTTTCTCCGGCAGCAAGGTGGAATTGCCGCAGCCCAACTGGTCGTAGTGGACGACGGCGCGGTCCCGTCGGGCGAGATGCTTGTAGGCATCGACGTAGTTGTGGGCGGCGCCCGGCCCGCCATGCAGGACCACCACCGGGGCCTTGTCGGCATCGAGATCGCCAGAAATACGATACCAGGTCTCGTAACTGCCGAACGCGGCTCGTCCCTCCTTGCTAGCGACCTCTGACGACATCCCGGTTCCCACCACGTTTGAACGCATTTCGTTTCCGTCCCCGACAGCAGGCGCCTAGTTCAGCCTGGTCTGCACCCACTCTTCCAGCATCTGCACGCCGAACGCCGTCGCGCCTTCGCGGCCGAGCGGACGATCCGCGTCGGCCATTTCCTTGCCGGCGATGTCGAGATGCACCCAGGGACGATCCTCGGTGAAATGGCGCAGGAACGCCGCCGCGTAAGGCGCGTCACCGTCTTCCATGTCCTTGGCGTGGTGCCGGATGTCAGCGAAGGGCGATTGCAGGCCCTCGTCATAGGCCTTGTCGAGCGGCAGTTGCCAGAACCGCTCGCCAACCGTTTCTCCGGCAGCGATCATCTGCGACGCCATGGCATCGTCGGTGCTGAAAAGACCGGCAAAGACCGATCCCAGGCCGCGCATCACCGAATAGGTCAGCGTCGCCAGATCGACGATCACCGACGGGTTGAAGCGCGAGGCGGCATAATAGAGGCAATCGGCCAGGATCAGGCGCCCTTCCGCGTCCGTGTCGAACACCTCGACCGTTTGTCCTGACGCCGTGGTGATGATGTCGCGCGGCTTGAGCGCGGTGCCGGACGGCATGTTCTCGGCAATGCCGAGAACACCGACGGCATGCACAGGGCTGCCTTGCCGGGCAAGCGCGATCAGCAGGCCGACCACGGCAGCCGCGCCGCCCATATCGGCCTTCATGTCGAACATCTGCTCGCCGCGCTTGATGCAGATGCCGCCGGAGTCAAAGCACACGCCCTTGCCGACGAAAGCCATCGGTTGGGAAGGAGCCCCCTTGCCGCGATAGCGCAGCACCGCGACGCGCGGCGGCCGCACCGACCCTGAGCCTACGGCCAGGATCGCGTTCATGCCGAGTTCCTTCAGCCGCGCCGGATCGAGTATCTCGACATCGATGCCGGCTTCGCGCAGCGGCTCCAGATGATCGTGGAAATTGTCGGGATGGAGATGGTTCGGCGGCAGGTTGACCAGCGTGCGCGCATATTCGACACCGTCCGCTATGGCATTGATCCGCGCCAGTGCCGGGGTCAGCTCCGCGCTGCTTGGTCCGACCAGCTGTACCCGCAAGGTCCGGTCCGCTCCCGCCCCCTGGCGCCGGTTGCGCATGTCGAAACGATAGCGCCGCAGCCGCATGCCCAGCGCGACGCGAGCCAGGATCTCGGCTGCGGGCAGGTCGATGCCATCAATGGGGTCGAGGACAAGCGTCGCGGCGCACTCGCACTTGCCTTCCAGATGCGCGGCAAGCAAACCGCCGGCGCGCGCCAGTGACAGGGCGGTTACGGCCTCGGCCTTGCCAAGGGCCAGGACGATCACCCGCCGGGCCGATAGGCCCTGGGGGGCGATGAGATCGATACAGGCGCCGGATTCGGCCAGGGTGGCCGGATCGGAGCAGGCACGCGACAGGATCCCGCTCATCTCGGCGTCCAGTGCCGCTGCCCGCGGGCCAAAGCCTGCCTGGGCAGTTCGCAAGATCACGACGACTGCGGTTTCCGCGGAAATCCCGTCCGCCGTTTCAAAGACCGGCACTGGCGATTGAGGCATAGGCTGGCATTCTCCCATTCGCTGACGACTCCGGCCTCGGCTCAGCGTGCATCGCTTCGCCCGCCAATGGCGAAAACCTGTTGCCAGTCTCTGCCGTTGGTGAATGGTGCCGGAGGCCCCAAAAAATCGTTTTCCGATGGCGACTTAGCCGCTCTTGCCTTTTGGGTAGCGCCGAACAGGCCAGGCGATCAAACGCCAATTTTGCCCAAGTCGATTGACAAAAACTCAACTGACAATTCATGATCGGCCAATGGCCCTACCTTCACTCAATGGCATGCGCGCTTTCGAAGCCGCCGCACGTCTCGGCAGCATCAAGGATGCAGCGGAAGAGTTGCACCTGACACCCTCGGCCATCAGCCGCCATATCCGTGCGCTCGAAAGAAATCTCGGCCAGGATCTGTTCGAACGCGGCTTCCGCCAGATAACGCCGACCATCAGGGGCTCCTACTATGCACGCGGCCTCTCCGAAGCGTTCGAGGCCATCTGGCGCGCCACCGACGACGTCAGCCTCGCCGATGGCCCAAGCCACGGCAGGACCCAGCGCGTCCGGGTCTTGTGCGTCCCGGCGGTCCTGAACCTTTGGCTGGCGGACCGGTTGCCGAACTTTCGCAAGCTGCATCCGACCGTGGAGTTGGAGATCTCGACGTCAGGCAAGCGCGCCAACTTCGATTTGGCCATTGTCGACGAGTTCGTCTACAAGGCCGGCCCGGCCTTGACGCTTTTGATCCCGCTGGTTCTGACGCCGGTCTGTGCACCCTCATTGCTGGATGGGCCTGTGCGGCTGCGATCGCCCGCCGATCTGGTCAACCATCATCTTATCCACGAATGCGAGAGCATGAGATGGAAGCGTTGGCTGGAGCAGGAAGGCGTTTTGGACACGACGCCGAAGTCCAGCACGACGCTGGATGACTGCACGCTGATCATGCGCGAGGCGATCAATGGTGCCGGAATAGCGCTCGCCGACACGATGATGGCACAGGATCTTCTGCAGCAAGGCAAACTTGTTGCGCCGTTTCAGGCCCGCCATACCTATCCGGCCGGCATCTACCTGCATCAGCGCCGCAGCATCGGCAACAAGCCCGGCACCGGCCTGTTTCAGGACTGGTTGTTGTCCGAAGTCGAGGACCACAAGCGGGTCATGGCCATCGCCTAGGCGGAGAAGCGGCACCCGAATTCGAATCACCAGAACTGTTGGTATTCAACTGCGGCCCACCATTGCGCCCCCTCGATAATCGCGGTTCGCATTGAATATCTTTAAGGCCAAAGCCGGCAAATGGATCGGTTGCCGGTTCCCCAACGTCAGGCTTAACCTGCACGGCTATCGCGTGGAGGCGCGTGGCCAATCAAGGGGAGGACATTGCAGTGACCATACAAGGCGCATCGCCTGACCTGTACAACGAGGATCTCGCTCCGGCCAAAGTTCGAAACTGGGGACCATTCTCGATCTTCAACGTCTGGACATCGGACGTCCACAGCCTGTGGGGCTACTATCTCGCCGCCAGCCTGTTCCTGTTCTGCGGCGGCTTCGTCAATTTCATCATCGCCATCGGCATCGGCTCGCTGATCATCTACGCGCTGATGAACATGGTCGGTTATGCCGGCGTCAAGACCGGCGTGCCCTACCCCGTGCTTGCTCGCGCGTCCTTCGGCATCTGGGGCGCCAACATCCCGGCATTGGTGCGCGCCATCGTCGCCTGCTTCTGGTACGGCGCGCAAACGGCCGCCGCCTCCGGCGCCATCGTGGCATTGTTGACCCGTCTGCAATGGTTCGACGAATTCAACAAGACCTCGCATCTTCTCGGCCATTCCACCCTGGAGGTGATCTGCTTCGTCATCATCTGGGCGCTGCAGCTGCTGATCATCCAGAAGGGCATGGAGACAGTGCGCCGCTTCCAGGATTGGGCGGGGCCTGCCGTCTGGGTGATGATGCTGCTCCTGGCCATCTATCTCTGCGTCAAATCGGGGAGCTTCGCCTTTACCAGCGATATTCCGATGGACGTGCTGCGCGAAAAGACCGCCGATGCCGGCATTCCGGGCGATCCCGGATCGTGGACGGCGCTCTTCGGGGTCGCGGCGATCTGGGTGACCTATTTCTCAGCGCTCTATCTCAATTTCTGCGACTTCGCCCGCTACGCGCCGGACAAGGCCGCACTGCGCAAAGGCAACATCTGGGGGCTGCCGGTCAATCTGATCCTGTTCTCACTGGTCGCCGGCGTCACCACCATTGCCGCCTACGACGTCTACCACGAAGTGCTGCTGCATCCCGACCAGATCTCGGCCAAATTCGACAGCTGGTTCCTCGCGGCGCTCGCCGCCCTGACCTTCGCGGTTGCCACGCTCGGCATCAACGTCGTCGCCAACTTCGTCTCGCCAGCCTTCGACTTCTCCAACGTCTTCCCGCGTCAGATCGACTTCAAGAAGGGCGGCTACATTGCAGCACTTATCGCACTTGTGCTCTATCCCTTCGCGCCGTGGGAAGGCAGTGCCGCGCATTTCGTCGGCATCATCGGAGCGACGATGGGGCCGATCTTCGGCGTCATGATGGTCGACTATTACTTGATCCGCAAAGGCGAGGTCGACGTCGAGGCGCTGTATCGCGAGGACGGCGAGTTCCGCTTCCAGGGCGGCTGGCACGTCAATGCCTTCATCGCCGCCGGCATCGGTGCTGTCTTCTCGTCGATATTGCCGAACTTCACCAACTGGCTGCCGTCCTGGTGGGGCGTCTATGGCTGGTTCTTCGGCGTCGCGATTGCCGGCATCATCTACTACGTGCTGCGCACCGCCGCCGTGGGTGCGGGCGCCAAGATAGCGAAGGCCTAAACAAGGGAATAAGGCAATAGGGCAGTAGGTGAGTAGGGAAATACTGCCCTACTGCCCTACCATCTCAGCCAATTTGCGCACCGTGTTCCAGTTGCGCGACGTGCCTTTGCCAAGGCGCTTGTGATTGGCGGCCGCAAGCAGCCGCGAGCTTGGCCGTTCGCGCGAAAACACAAGCCATATGTCGCCGCCGATCAGGAGCACCTTCTCGTCCTCGGCGGCATAGGCCTGAAGCCCCAACAGGACATCTTCGGCCACAGGCTTGCGCATCACACGCACCGCGACCTGATCGCCGGCTTCCTCCGATTCGGTTGGGAACGGATTGCGCGAAGCGAGTTTTCGCCAATCTCCAGCGCCACGGACAATGATGTCGACGTGGCGGCCAAAGGCCGTTTCGAAGGCGGCCTCCAGCCGCTTCTCAAGCGTAGCAGTCGCGGTCCTCTCAGCCTCGAAGACCAGGTTGCCCGTCGCCACCAGCGTGCGAACATTCCTCAAGCCGAGGCCTTCCGCCATCGCCTTGAGGTCTGCCATGACGACCCGGCGCCCCTCGCCCAGGATGATGCTGTAGAGGAGCGCGACATAGGTCTGCATGACAGGCTCCGCCCTGGCGGGCGCCTACACCAGGCGAGACTGTTCCACAGCAGCCTCGATGAAGCTGGCGAACAGCGGATGCGGATCGAGCGGCCGGCTCTTCAGCTCAGGGTGATACTGCACGCCGATGAACCAGGGATGGTCGGGATATTCGACCGTCTCCGGCAGCACGCCGTCTGGCGACATGCCGGCAAACACCAGGCCGCAATCCTCCAGCCGCTCCTTGTAGTCGATATTGACCTCGTAGCGGTGGCGGTGGCGTTCGGAAATCTGCGTGTCGCCATAGATCTCTGCGATCTTGGAGCCCTTGGCGAGGTCGGCCTGATAGGCGCCCAGACGCATTGTGCCACCGAGATCGCCGGTTTCCCGCCGCTTCTCCAGCATGTTGCCCTTCAGCCATTCGGTCATCAGGCCGACGACGGGCTCGTTGGTCGGACCGAACTCGGTCGAGGAGGCATGCTCGACACCCGCCAGCGACCGCGCCGCCTCGATGCAAGCCATCTGCATACCGAAGCAGATGCCGAAATACGGCACCTTGCGCTCACGCGCGAATTTCGCCGCAAGGATCTTGCCTTCGGAGCCGCGTTCGCCAAAGCCGCCGGGAACCAAAATGCCATGCACCTTTTCCAGCCACGGCGCTGGATCCTCCTTTTCGAAGATCTCCGATTCGATCCAGTCGAATTTGACCTTGACGTGGTTGGCCAGGCCGCCATGCGAAAGCGCTTCGATCAGCGATTTGTAGGCATCCTTGAGGCCGGTGTATTTGCCGACGATGGCGATGGTCACCTCGCCTTCGGGGCTGTGGATGCGGTCCGACACCTTCTGCCAGGGCTCCATGCGCGGCTTCGGCGCCGGGTCGATGCCAAAGGCGGCCAGGACTTCCGAATCGAGCCCTTCCTTGTGGTAGGCCATCGGCACGTCGTAGATGTGCGGCACGTCGAGCGCCTGGATGACGGCACTTTCCCGGACATTGCAGAACAGCGACAGCTTTCTGCGCTCTTCCTTGGGAATGGCGCGGTCGGCGCGGACCAGCAGGATGTCGGGCGCTATGCCGATGCCGCGCAGTTCCTTGACCGAATGCTGGGTCGGCTTGGTCTTCAGCTCACCCGCCGTCGGGATGTAGGGCATCAAGGTCAGATGCACGTAGACGGCATTGTTGCGCGGCAGGTCGTTGCCGAGTTGCCGGATCGCCTCGAGGAACGGCATCGCCTCGATGTCGCCGACCGTGCCGCCGATCTCGCACAGCACGAAATCATAGTCGTCATTGCCGTTGAGGACGAAATTCTTGATCTCGTCGGTGACGTGCGGAATGACCTGCACAGTGGCACCGAGATAGTCGCCGCGCCGCTCGCGCTCGATGATGTTCTTGTAGATGCGGCCGGTGGTGATGTTGTCCTGCTGATTGGCCGAGCGGCCGGTGAAGCGCTCGTAGTGGCCAAGGTCAAGATCGGTCTCCGCACCGTCATCGGTGACGAACACCTCGCCATGCTGGTACGGCGACATCGTGCCGGGATCGACATTGAGGTAGGGGTCAAGTTTTTTGATGCGTGCGCGATAGCCTCGCGCCTGCAGGAGAGCCCCAAGGGCCGCTGCGGCTATGCCTTTTCCAAGTGAGGAAACCACGCCGCCTGTGATGAATACATATCGCGCCATGGGAGTCATCGCTTAACGCGGCTGGATTGATTCCGCCAGAGAAAAAACCACCGCGAAGGTTTTTTCCCAAAAAGGCGTCGGACCATGATCCCGAAGAGTGGAACCCGGTTTCTCGGACAAACGGTTTCCGTTTGTCCAGGGATCACGACCGGACAGGCTTGGTCGTGAACGAGGCAAAACAAAAGGGCCGGCTGAGCCGGCCCTTTCGGCAGGATGATGGAACCGTCAGATGATGACGACTTTGGTGCCGACCCGGACGCGGCTGTAGAGATCCATGACGTGCTCGTTGATCATGCGGAAGCAGCCATTGGAAGCGCTGGTTCCGATCGACTGCGGCGCGATGGTGCCGTGGATGCGCAGATGCGTGTCCTTCTTACCGTCATAGAGGTAGATGGCGCGGGCGCCGAGCGGGTTCTGGCCGCCGCCGGGCATGCCGTCCTTGTACTGCCCGTAATGCTTGGGTTCGCGCTTCTGCATGTCGAGCGTCGGGATCCAGCGCGGCCATTCCTGCTTGTCGCCGACCGCGACCGTGCCCTTGAACTGCAGGCCTTCACGGCCGACCGCGATCGCGTAGCGACGCGCGGTCGAAAACGATTCGACGAGATAGAGCCGGCGCGCGCTGGTGTCGATGACGATGGTGCCCGGCTCATAGCCGGTGAATTCCACATCCTGCGGCACGAATTCCGGCTTCACCTTGAACGGCTTCTTGGCGTCCTTCTGGGCGAGAGCCTGGTCGAGAGCCCGCGTCTCGGGCAGATAGCTGATCGACGAGCCGGACGAGGTGCCGCCGAACAGGCCGGCGAACAGGCCGCGACTCGGCTGCTTCTGGCCGATGACCTCGCTTCGAAGCTCACCATTGTTGCCGCTCAGAGCGACATTCATCGCCTCTGCCGGAAGCGGCTCGGCTGACTGGATTGGTGTGATCGGTTCGATCGGCTCGATGACCTTTGTGGTCTTCTTGGCGGGCTTGGCGTCAGTCACTTCGGCGGTTGCAGAAGCGCTCTTCCCCCTCTTAGCAAGGAAGGCCTGCCGTTCGGCGTCGGCCTTGGCCTTGGCCGCCTCGCGCATCGCCAGCTTCCTGGCTTCGAGCGCCTTGGCCTTGGCGTCTTCCTTGTCGGCGGCGATCTTGGCCTCGATTTTCTTGATCTGGGCGAGATCGTCCGGTGTCGGGCTTTTCTTCTTCTTGAGAGCCTTCAACTGCGCCGCATCGCTCTTGACTGCGACGTTGATTGCGTCGGTTTTGTCGACCGACTGATTGGCGGCCAAATTGGCCGGTACGCCGGCGAAAGCCGGGGAACTCAAGCCGAGTACGGCGCAAAGTCCCAGGAAAATGAAGCTGCGAAGCTGCATGGCGAAGATCCGATCGTTCAATGCTTGTTGCCCACGGCGTCGCCCGGCGTCCCCCAAGGACACCGAAAATGCCGCGCGCAATCTATAGTCGAATAAGCGCGGATGCCTCAAGCACGAGACCACGCTGCTGCCCGTTGAATCTTCGTGATCGCGCAGCATTTGCCGCGACTGTGTTCAAACGATCACAGGTCGCGTTTTGGACCAGATGGAGGTTACTGGTTCGGGACCTGCGGTGCCGCGGGCGCCGTGTTGTTGGTGCCGTTCTTTGCCGGCGGCGTCGCACCAGAGGCGGGCGCGGTGGCCGGAGCTGCCGGCGCAGGCGTCGTCGCCGCGCCATTGCCCGAAGGCGGGGTCGGGGTGGTGCTGCCGGCCGGTGCCGGAGTCGTCGTGCCAGGCAACTGGTTGAGCACGCCCTTCCCGGCGGGGACGCGATCGAGAATATCGATCGGCTTTTCGCCGTAGCGGGCAATGATCGACAAGGTCAGCGACGTGACGAAGAAGGCCGCCGCCAGGATCGCCGTTGCCCGGGTCAACGCGTTGGCGGCGCCGCGCGCCGTCATGAAGCCCGATCCGCCACCAATGCCAAGGCCGCCGCCTTCGGAGCGTTGCAGCAGCACCACGCCTACGAGGGCGAGCACGACCATGAGATGGATGACGATCAGTACGGTTTGCATAGTTTATCCTGGCAAGGCCTTGCCCGGCCGCGGACACGACCGGTGAATTGGAGGCGGCTCAATACAATGCTTTCACGGCATTTCCAAGCCCGTGGCCGGAATATGGGAAGCAACGCGCCCTTTGCAACGAATTTGAACGGGACGAGCCCCGTCCTTCGTCGTGAAACTTAGCCTGAAATGCTGCGATAAGCCTCGGCGATACCGAGGAAATCGGCTGCTTTCAGGCTGGCGCCGCCGACCAGGGCGCCATCGACATTCCTGACGCCCAGCAGTTCCACCGCGTTGGACGGCTTGACCGAGCCGCCGTAGAGAATACGCATCCTGGCGGCAGCGGCACCAAGTTTCTCGGAGAGCTTTTCGCGGATATGCGCATGCGCTTCGGTCACATCGGCCGCGGTCGGCGTCAGGCCGGTGCCGATCGCCCATACCGGCTCATAGGCGATGACGGTGTTGGATGGCGTGGCACTCGGCGGCACCGAGCCGGCGACCTGGCGCGACAGCACGTCGAGCGTGGCGCCCGCTTCACGCTGTTGCTGTGTCTCGCCGATGCAAATGATGGCCACGAGCCCGGCACGCCATGCCGCGGCGGCCTTGGCCTGGACCGTCGCATCGTCCTCGCCGCGTTGTTCGCGGCATTCGGAATGGCCGACAATGACATGGCTCGCGCCGGCATCCTTCAGCATCTCCGCCGAGATGCAGCCGGTGTAGGCGCCGCTTTCCTTGGTGTGGCAATCCTCGCCGCCGGCATGGACCGGCGTGCGCGACAAAATCTCCGCTGCATGAGAGAGCAGCGTCGCGGGAACGCAGACCAGGGCCTCGGTCTCCGCGTCGAGCCCGCTCATGAACCCGTTGCCGATCATCCTGAGTTCGTTCAGCGAAGCGCTGGTGCCGTTCATTTTCCAGTTGCCGGCGACAAGCGGGCGAATTCCTGGCGTCATGGTCTGCTTCTCCGGGCAATATCAGGCTCTGGCCCTCACTACCAAAATCAGGCCACAAAGCAATCGACAGTGGGCCGGAAGGGCGCTATTGCGCTTGTTTCAGACTCGGCGCATGCGAAAATGCGCATAAATCGGAAGTAACGATGCTTGGTATATTGAGAAGCGCGGCGGGTACATGGGTCGCGAAGACATTGCTTTCGCTGCTGGTGGTCAGTTTCGCCGCCTGGGGCATCTCCGGGCGGCTGATGGGCGGCTTTGCCGGCCACGATTCGGTGATAACAGCGGGTGGCACCAAGGTGTCGATCAACGAATACCGCCTCGCCTATGATCGCCAGCTCGCCGTCATGTCGCAGCAGTTCGGTCAGCGCCTCACCCACGAACAGGCAAAGGCGCTCGGCATCGATAACCAGGTCCTGGCTCAGCTTGTCTCCGGCGCCGTTCTCGACGAACAGGCCCGCAAGCTTGGCCTCGGCCTGTCCAAGGACCGGTTGGCCGAATTGACGCGAGAGGACCCGGCGTTCAAGGGCCCAGGCGGCGAGTTCGACAGGAGAACATTCGAGTACATGCTGCGCCAGGTCGGCATGCGGCCCGAGGATTACCTTAAGAACCGCGCCCAGGTGGCGGTGCGCCAGCAGATCGTCGAGGCGGTCTCGGACGGCCTCAAGGCGCCGGACGCTTTCTTCAAGGCGGTCGCGCTCTATCGCGGCGAGGACCGCACCGTTGACTATCTGGTGTTGCCGAAGAAGCTCGTCGAGCCGATCGAGGCACCGAGCGACAGCGTGCTTAAGGCCTATTTCGAGGCCAACAAGAAGAGCTACGCCGCACCCGAGTACCGCAAATTCTCCTATGTCCGCCTCGAGCCGGTGGACATCATGGATCCGACTGCCGTCACCGATCAGCAGGTCAATGACGATTACAACAAGAACAAGGCGCGCTACACGACGCCCGAAATGCGCACGATCGAGCAGCTAGTGTTCAAGACACCGGATGCGGCCAAGGCCGCGCTCGATTCGCTCAAGGCCGGCGCCACTTTCGAAAAGCTGGTGACAGCCGAAGGCAAGACCCCGGCCGACACGCTGCTTGGAACGTTGGCCAAGGACAAGATCGCCGACAAGGCGGTTGCCGATGCCGCCTTTGCGCTCAACGCCAATGAAGTCAGCCAGGTCGTTCAGGGGGCCTTCGGTCCGGTGCTGCTGCGCGTTACCGAGATCAAGCCCGAGGTGGTGAAGCCGCTCGCCGAAGTGTCCGACCAGATCCGCAAGGACCTGGCGCTGGGCGAGGCAAGCCGTATCCTTTTGGATGTGCACGACAATTACGAAGACACCCGCGCCTCCGGCAGTTCGCTGGCCGAGGCGGCCGCCAAGCTGAAGCTGAAGGACGTCACCATCGACGCCATCGATCGCAGCGGCCTCAGGCCGGACGGCTCCATCGTCAAGGACCTGCCGGAATCGCCGGCGCTGATCAAGGCGGTCTTTGACGCCGAACCCAAAACCGAAAACGAAGCGCTGACCACGGCCGACAACGGCTTCATCTTCTATGAGGTCGCTTCGATCACGCCGGCTCGCGACCGCACACTTGACGAGGTCCGCCAGAAAGTAGTCGCCGACTGGACGGCGGCTGAGACCACCAAGCGGCTTGCCGCCAAGGCGAGCGAGCTCGACAAGCGGCTCAAGGCGGGCGCCACGCTCGACGTCATCGCCGGCGATCTCAAGCTGGAGAAGCAGACCAAGCGCGGCCTGAAGCGCGAAGCCGACGATGCCGATTTCGGCAAGGAAGGCGCTGCCGTGATGTTCGGCGTCGGCGAAGGCGGCACCGGCTTGATCCCCTCGCCCACCGGCGACGGGCAGATCCTGTTCAAGGTCGCCGAAGTGTTCGAGCCCGCCGGAGCCGATGCCAGCTCAGTGCCGGAGGATGCGCAAAAATCCTTCACTTCCGGCATGTCGGACGATCTGCTCGACCAATTGGTGGCGCAGTTGCAGACGCAGTATGACGTCCGCATCGACCAGGCCGCCGTTGCCCAAGCCTCGACAAGATGAGCGCGCTGAAAACCCATATCGCCAAGGTGGCGGCCGGCACCGCGCTTTCCTTCGAGGAAGCGCGCGAGGCCTTCGACATCATCATGTCGGGCGACGCGACCCCCGGGCAGATCGGCGGCTTCCTGATGGCGCTGCGCGTACGCGGTGAGACGGTCAGCGAGATTTCGGGCGCTGTCGCCACGATGCGGGCCAAGATGCTGCGCGTCGAGGCGCCCGCGGGCGCCATTGATATCGTCGGCACGGGCGGCGACAATTCCCATAGCGTCAATATTTCGACGGGCTCGGCCTTCATCATCGCCGCCGCCGGCGTGCCGGTCGCCAAGCACGGCAATCGCGGCCTGTCCTCGCTGACCGGCGCTGCCGATGTCCTGATCGCGCTTGGGGTCAAGATAGACATTCCGCCGGAGACGATCGGCCGTTGCATCCATGAAGCCGGCGTCGGCTTCATGTTCGCGCCGGCGCACCATCCGGCCATGAAACATGTCGGCCCGACCCGCGTTGAGCTCGGAACCCGCACCATCTTCAATCTGCTCGGGCCTCTCTCCAATCCGGCTGGCGTCGTCAGGCAGATGGTCGGTGTGTTTCTGCCGGAATGGATCATGCCGGTGGCCGAGACATTGAAGGCGCTGGGCACCGAGCATGCCTGGGTCGTTCATGGCGACGGCTATGACGAAATCACCACCACCGGCCAGACGCAGGTGGCGGAACTGATCGGCGGTGAGATCCGCAGCTTCACACTGACCCCGGAAGAGGTTGGATTGAAGCGCCACACCAAGGACGAGCTGCGCGGCGGTGACGCCGCCTACAATGCCAAGGCCTTGCGCGACATGCTGGGTGGTGCTGCCGGCGCCTATCGCGACACCGTGCTGATGAATGCCGGCGCCGGGCTGGTGATCGCGGGCAAGGCGACGACGCTTGGCGATGGCATCGCGCTCGCAGCGCAAGCCATAGACAGCGGCCGGGCGCTGCAGGTGCTCGACCGGCTGGTCGAAATTTCGAACGGGTGAACCGTGTCTGACATTTTGCGCAAGATCGAGGCCTACAAGCGCGACGAGATCGCCGCCGCCAAGGCACGCGTGCCGCTGGCCGAGATCAAGGTGCGAGCGAAGGACGCCGACGCGCCACGCGGCTTTCTTGCAGCCCTTGAGGCGAAGCGCAGATCGGGTCGCTTTGCCCTGATCGCCGAAATCAAGAAGGCAAGTCCTTCCAAGGGGCTGATCCGTGCCGATTTCGATCCGCCGGCACTGGCGCAGGCCTATGAGAAGGGCGGCGCCGCCTGTCTTTCGGTATTGACCGATGCGCCGTCCTTCCAGGGCGCGCCGGAATTCCTCACCAGGGCACGCGCAGCCGTCGCCCTGCCCGCGTTGCGCAAGGATTTCCTGTTCGACCCCTACCAGGTCTACGAGGCGCGCGCCTGGGGCGCGGATGCCGTCCTGATCATCATGGCCAGCGTCGACGATGCCCTGGCGAGCGAATTGGAAGCGACCGCATTCGAACTCGGCATGGATGCGCTGATCGAGGTGCATGATGAGGCCGAGACGCAACGAGCGCTAAAACTGTCGTCGCGGCTGATCGGCATAAACAACCGCAATCTGAGAACGTTCGAGACCAGCCTCGAAACCTCCGAGCGGCTGGCAACGATGGTGCCGGCCGACCGCCTGCTGGTCAGTGAGAGCGGCATCTTCACACATGATGATTGCCTCAGGCTGCAGAAGAAGGACATCGGCACCTTCCTTGTCGGCGAGAGCCTGATGCGGCAACACGATGTCACCGCGGCGACCCGCATTCTGTTGACCGGCAAGGCTCTGGCCGAGGCCGTCTGACGATGAAGGCCGCCCTCACCCATCTCGGCGCGCAGGGCGAGGCCAATATGGTCGATGTCGGCGACAAGCAAGAGACGACGCGCACGGCGATCGCCGAAGGGTTCGTCTCGATGCAGCCCGAGACGCTGAAGACCATCCTCGCCGGAAACGCCAAGAAGGGCGATGTGCTCGGCACTGCCCGCATCGCCGGCATCATGGCGGCGAAGAAGACGCATGAGCTGATCCCGCTCTGCCATCCCCTGCTCTTGACCAAGGTTTCCGTCGACATCGAGCCCGACCACGCGTTGCCCGGCCTGAAAGTCACCGCGCTGGCGCGCGTCACCGGCAAGACCGGCGTCGAGATGGAAGCGCTGACGGCTGCCTCCGTTGCCTGCCTGACCATTTACGACATGGCCAAGGCCGTGGACCGCGCCATGATCATCTCCGGTGTCCGCCTGGTGGAAAAGACCGGCGGCAAGTCCGGCGACTACAAGGTTGGCGCCTGATGGCGCTGGTTCCGGTGACCGAGGCGCTTGAGCGCCTGCTGGATGGTGCAGCACCGCTGGCCGGCGAAAGCGTGCCTCTGTTCGAGGCAGTCGATCGGGTGCTGGCGGAACCGGTCGCGGCACTTCGCACTCAACCGCCCTTCAACGCTTCGGCCATGGATGGTTACGCAGTCCGCGCCGCCGATGTTGCGTCCGTGCCGTCGAAACTCTCGGTGATCGGCATGGCGCCGGCCGGGCGTGGCTTTGACGGTTCCGTCGGCGAGCGCCAAGCGGTGCGCATCTTCACCGGCGCGCCGCTGCCCGAGGGCGCCGACACCATCGTCATCCAGGAAAACGTCCGCGATCTCGGCGGCGGACGCATCGAGGTGATCGAACCGACGGCGGAGTGGCGCAACATCCGCCGCATCGGCCTCGATTTTTCGAAAGGCGATGTCCTGCTTGAAAGAGGTCGGCTACTCGATGCGGCGGCGCTCTCGCTGACGGCATCGGCCAACCATCCCAGAGTGAACGTGGTCAAACGGCCGCTGGTCGCCATCATCGCTACGGGCGACGAGCTGCTGCCGCCCGGCAGCGAACTCGGACCGGACCAGATCATCTCGTCCAACGCCTATGGCGTCGTCGCTGCCGCGCAATCGGTCGGCGCCCGCGCGCTCGATCTTGGCATTGCCGCCGACCGCAAGGAAGCCATCGCAGCGCTGGTCAAAAAGGCGGTCGCGGCCGGTGCGGATGTCATCGTCACGCTTGGCGGCGCCTCGGTCGGTGACCATGACCTGATCCATGACGTGCTGACCGGCGAAGGCATGACGCTCGGCTTCTGGAAGATCGCCATGCGCCCCGGCAAGCCGCTGATGTTCGGACGCCTCGGCGCTATCAGATGTATCGGCCTGCCCGGCAACCCGGTGGCCAGCCTCGTCTGCTCGCAATTGTTCCTGAAGCCGCTTCTGGCGAGGCTCGGCGGCCGCAATCATCGTCAGGACATCCGTCCGGCGCGGCTGGACGCCGCAATGCCGGCCAATGATCTGCGCCAGGACTATGTGCGGGCGGTGGTCAGGGAAGACGACGGCGAACTGGTGGCGACGCCGTTCAGCATCCAGGATTCGTCCATGCTGAGGATGCTGGCCGACGCCAACGGACTGATCGTACGGGCGCCATTTGCCCCCGCATCCGCCGCCGGGGATTCTTGCAGCGTTCTAATGTTGCGCTGAAGAGTTATCCCATAACTGACTGATAACAGGACAAAAACGATCTCACCTATTCCGAGATCAAGGTTTGCGTCAGCGCATGCGCCGGATCGGCGAGGCCATCGACAATGTCGTAATGGTGCCGGTCGGGCTCGACCACGCAGCTGGTGGCGGCGCCAAGTCCGGTCCAGATATTGGCCAGCAGCGCATTCTGCCGCAGGAACTCCGAACGCTCGCCGCCGCCGGCCCAGCAGGTGATGCGCGTGCCATCGAGGGGCCGCAGCAGCGCGGGGCTTTCGGCCTGGGCTTCGGCCTCGTCGATTGCCAAAGCGGCGTTCATAGCGGTGCGCATCAGCGGGCGCAGGTCGTGCAGGCCCGAGATCGAAACGACATGACGTATTCGCTTTGCCACATCGGTGGGCAGCGGCGTTGATGTGGTCACCATGCGGCTGGCGAGATGGCCACCGGCCGAATGTCCGGTCAAGATCAGCGGTCCGTCGACCATCGCCGCCACTTCTTCGATCGCCGCGCCGATTTCACGGACGATGCCGGCGATGCGTATGTCCGGGCACTGCGTGTAGGACGGCATCGCCGCGGCAAAGCCGCTGCCGACAGCGCCCTTGGCCAGATGCGACCAGTCGCTCTTGTCGGACTCGAGCCAGTAACCGCCATGGATGAACACGACGAGCCCCTTGGGCGCGGCGTCGGGAAGGAAAAGATCGAAGCGATTGCGCGGTCGCTCACCATAGACGATGTCCAGTCGTGCCCGGCCCGCCGCCGAAAGCGCGTCGCGAAACGCCTGCGCCGGCTCCGCCCAGGCAGCCGGCCAGCGGTCGCTGCCGGCGATATTCGCGCCATTGGCGTAGGCGTTGTTCCAATCGGCAATGCGATGTTCGAGCATCCGTACCCTCCCTCAAAAGCGCATCCGTTTGGCGCTAGCAATGGCCGCCACCATGCCATGCGTCAATGCTCCAGGGCAAAAACATTTTAGGCTTGAAACAAATTTCGACTGGTGCGATCCTGCCCGAAGAACAGCCGACAATGGGAGGTCTGCTGTGCTGTCCAAGCCTGCGGATGCCACCCTTCCGTGGCGTCGACAAACAGGTGTAGCTGGCTGCACGAAGCCTCTCGCGAACGACGGGAACTTCATATCTACCACCTCGGCCAGATGCTTCGCGCACTGGCCAGGCAAGCAAATGGGATGGCGGCGACATGCTTGGGCCTTCAGCGCATATCGACACGTTCACGCGCGATCATCTGCCGCCGCCGGATCAATGGCCGGATTTCCTGCTCGACGGCTTCGATTACCCTGAGCATCTCAACGCCGGCGTCGAATTGACCGACAGGTTGGTCGAGAAGGGCCTCGGCGACCACACCGCCTTGATCGGCAACGGCCGCCGCCGCACCTACAAGGAACTGTCGGACTGGACCAACAGGCTGGCCCACGCGCTGGTCGAGAATTACGGCATCAAGCCGGGCAACCGGGTCCTGATCCGCTCCGCCAACAATCCCGCAATGGTCGCCTGCTGGCTGGCCGCCACCAAGGTCGGCGCCGTCGTCGTCAACACCATGCCGATGCTGCGCGCCGGCGAACTCACCAAGATCGTCGACAAGGCGGAGATCACGACCGCGCTCTGCGACACCAGGCTGATGGACGAGATGACCGCCTGCGCCAAGGACAGCGCCTTCCTGAAGCAGGTGATCGGCTTCGACGGCACCGCCAACCATGATGCCGAACTCGACCGCGCCGCCCTCGACAAGCCGGTCACCTTCACCGCCGTCAACACCGGCCGGGACGATGTCGCGCTGCTCGGCTTCACCTCGGGCACGACGGGCGTGCCGAAGGCGACGATGCATTTCCACCGCGATCTCCTGATCATCGCCGATGCCTATGCCCGCGAGATTCTCCAGGTGACGCCGGACGACATCTTCGTCGGCTCGCCGCCGCTCGCCTTCACCTTCGGCCTTGGTGGCCTCGCCATCTTCCCCTTGCGCTTCGGTGCCGCGGCGACGTTGCTGGAACAGGCGACGCCGCCCAACATGGTCCACATCATCGAGACCTACAAAGCGACCATTTCCTTCACGGCGCCGACCGCCTATCGCGCCATGCTGAAAGCCATGGATGAAGGTGCCGATTTGTCGTCGCTGCGCGTCGCCGTATCGGCCGGCGAGACCCTGCCGGCTCCGGTCTTCGAAGAATGGACCGAGAAGACCGGCAAGCCGATCCTCGACGGCATCGGCGCCACCGAAATGCTGCACATCTTCATCTCCAACCGTTTTGGCGACATGAAGCCTGCATCGACCGGCAAGCCGGTGGGCGGCTATGAGGCGCGCATCGTCGACGACACGATGCGCGAGGTGCCGCGCGGCGAGACCGGGCGGCTGGCGGTGCGCGGCCCGACCGGCTGCCGCTACATGGCCGACGACAGGCAGAAGGATTATGTGCGCGACGGCTGGAACCTCACCGGCGACACTTTTACCCAGGACGAGGACGGTTTCTTCCATTTCGCCGCGCGTTCCGACGACATGATCGTCAGCGCCGGCTACAACATTGCCGGGCCCGAGGTCGAGGCGGCACTTCTGTCGCATCCCGATGTCGCCGAATGCGCCGTGATAGGCGCCGAGGATGGCGAACGCGGCCAGATCGTCGAGGCGCATGTCGTGCTGGTGCAAGGCGTGGCGGCGGACGCGCTAACCGTCAAGCGCCTGCAGGACCACGTCAAGGCAACGATTGCGCCCTACAAATATCCGCGCTCGGTCAAATTCATCGCCGCCCTGCCCAAGACCCAGACCGGCAAGATCCAGCGCTTCCGGCTGCGCACGGAGAAAATCAATTGAGCGAGCCCTACGATCCGGCGTCCGAAGGCGCACAGATGTCGTTCAAGGAACGCATGTCCTACAGCGACTATCTGCACCTGGAAAAAGTGCTCGACGCACAGACGCCGCTGTCGTCGGCGCATGACGAGATGCTGTTCATCATCCAGCACCAGACCTCGGAACTCTGGATGAAGCTCGCTCTGCATGAGATCGGCGCCGCCATCCGCTCCATTCGCGCCGACCGGCTCGAGCCGAGCTTCAAGATGCTGTCGCGCGTCGCCCGGATTTTCGAGCAGTTGAACAATGCCTGGGACGTGCTGCGCACGATGACGCCCAGCGAATACACCGAATTCCGCGATGCGCTCGGCCAGTCCTCGGGCTTTCAGTCCTGGCAGTACCGCGCCATCGAGTTCATGGCGGGCAACCGCAACCTCGCAATGCTCGGACCCCACAAGCACCGGCCGGACCTCACCGGCAAGCTGGAGGCAATCCTGGCCGAGCCGTCGCTCTATGATGAAGCATTGCTGCTTCTGGCGCGCAATGGGTTCGACATCGGCGCCGACGCCAGACGCACGGACTGGCGCGAGACGCGCAGCGAAAACGAAGAAGTCCTGGTCGCCTGGCAGACCGTTTACCGCGATCCGCAGCGCTACTGGATGTTCTATGAACTGGCCGAGAAACTGGTCGATTTCGAGGACTATTTCCGCCGCTGGCGCTTCAACCATGTCACCACGGTCGAGCGCATCATCGGCCTGAAGCGCGGCACCGGCGGCACCTCGGGCGCTTCCTACCTGAAGAAGATGCTCGAGGTTGTGCTGTTTCCCGAACTGTGGACGGTTCGCACCCGACTTTGACTTTTTGCTTTGGCGCATTTCCTGTGGGAAAACCGCCAACACTTTTCCTGGAATCGCGTTGACCTCTCAGGTCACCGCCGTCTTGACCGCGAAACGGGCTTCCTGCCAGGCGCCGGTGCGCAGGATGTCCTCAAGCACCTCGACCGCCTGCCAGACGTCCTTGTAGCCGACATAGAGCGGCGTGAAGCCGAAGCGGATGGTCGACGGCGCACGGAAATCGCCGATCACGCCGCGCTCGATCAAGGCCCGCATCACCTGGTAGCCGTGCGGGTGGAGGAACGACACCTGGCTGCCGCGCGCATTGCCGTTGCGCGGGCCTTCGAGTTCGAGGCCGTAGGCGCCGCATCTGGCTTCGACGAGCTGGATGAACAGGTCGGTGAGCGCGATGCTCTTCTTGCGCACCGCCGCCATGTCGACATCATCCCAGATATCCAGCGCCCCTTTCAGCGCCCGCATCGACAGCACCGGCTGTGTGCCGCACAGGAACCGGCGGATACCGGTGCCGGCCGTGTAGCCTTGTTCAAAAGCGAAGGGCCGCGCATGGCCCCACCAGCCGCTCAGCGGCTGGTGGACATCATCATGATGGCGTTTCGCGGCATAGATGAAGGCGGGCGCACCCGGACCGCCATTGAGATATTTGTAGGTGCAGCCGATGGCGAAATCGGCGTTCGCGGCATCGAGCTCGACCGGCAATGCACCGGCCGTATGGCAGAGATCCCAGACGATCAGCGCGCCGACCTGATGGGCCTTGCATGTCAGGGCGGCCATGTCGCGCAATTGTCCGGTTTTGTAGTTGACGTGGTTGACCAGGATGACGGCGACGCGCTCGTCGATCAGTTCCTCGATGGTGGGCGCATCGACGCCTTCGAGCCGCAGCACCGTGCCCGGCCGCGTCGAGGCCACGCCTTCGGCCATGTAGAGGTCGGTTGGAAAACTGTCGCCCTCGGCGACGATGACCGAGCGATTCGGCCGCATGCCGAGGGCCGCATGCAGCACCTTGTAGATGTTGATCGAGGTCGTGTCGCAGACCACCGTCTGGCCGGAAGCGGCGCCGATCAGCCGTCCGATCTGGTCGCCGAGCGCGACCGGCATGTCGAACCAGCCGGCGGTGTTCCAGGCGCGGATGAGGTCTTGCGCCCATTCCTGCGTCGCCGCCTTCTGCAGTTCGTTGAAGACGGCGGGCGCCGCCGCACCCAGCGAGTTGCCGTCGAGGTAGATCACGCCTTCCGGCAGAATGAAGCGGTCGCGCATGGCACGCAGCGGATCGGCCGCATCCATGGCTTCGACTGCTGCGAGATCGAGCGGTGCACGCATGATTTGTGACATTCCCTGGTTGTTTAGGTCCTGATTATTCACGGATGGCTTCGCGGGCCGGCGCGGATCCCCGGCCGCGCTTGAGGCTCGGCAGGGCAAGCATGGCGAGCACGAACAGGCCCGTGGCAAGCTTCAGGTCGGGAGGCGGCATGCCGGCGGCGAGGCAGAACGACACCAGCTGGTAGTAGATGATCGCGCCGGCAAAGGGTGCCAGCAGCTGGCGCCAGACCGTCTGCTTGCCGACGACCGCCTCGCCGATCATCAGCGCGGCCAGGCCGTTGATGAGGATGCCCAGCCCCATATTGACGTCGGCAAATCCCTGCGACTGCACCATCAGTGCGCCGCTCGACGCCGAAAACGCGCTCGCCAGCCCGACACCGCCGATGGTCGCCGCCCAGACATTGATGCCTTGCGCCTCGGCCATGTCGGGATTGGCGCCGACGGCGCGCACGGCAGTCCCCTTCTCGGTCCTGAAGAACATGTAGAGCGCCGCGAAGACGATGAGCGCGAGAAGGCCGGCGACAACGATCTTGCTGGCCGGAAAACCCGGCCGTGCGAACGGGACCCAGTCGAACACGGTCGGCGAGCCGAAAACCGAGAGGTTGGACTTGCCCATGATGCGCAGGTTGATGCTGTAAAGCATCGTCATCATCAGGATGCCCGCCAGCAGCGTGTGGATGCGGAAGCGCAGATGGATGAAGGCGGTGCAGCAGCCCGCCGCGAAGCCCGCCGCGAATGCGACGACGATGCAGGTCAGCGGCGATACGCCGGCGGCAAGAAGCACGCCGCAGACGCAGCCGCCCAGCGGAAAGGCGCCTTCGCTGGTCAGATCGGGAAAATTCAGCATGCGGAACGGGATCATGATGCCGAGCACGACAAAGGCCAGGATCAGGCTCTGCGCCAGGGTCACCGGCATGATCGCGACAAAGCTGGTGAGAACGTCCTGAATAAAGCCCATGGTGATCAGCTCGCCAGCAACATGCGGTCGGTCTTGATGGAAAAATGGCCGATCAGATCGATAACCGTGACCCTGGCCTTCTCCTCGCCAGTGACCTCCAGCAGGACCCGGCCCGCATCGAGCATGATCACCCGGCTGCCATAGTCGACGGCGTGCTGCATGTTGTGGGTCACCATCAGCGTGGTCAGTTTCAGCGCGTTGACGGCGCGCACCGTCGCCTGCATGACGATCTCGGCCGTGCGCGGGTCGAGTGCCGCGGTATGCTCGTCGAGCAGCAGCAGGTCCGGCGATCCGCCGACAGCCATGATCAGCGACAGCGACTGACGCTGCCCGCCCGAGAGTAGGTCGACACGGGTGTCGAGACGATTTTCAAGGCCGAGGCCCAATATCGACAGGCGCTCCTTGTAGGACGCGAGCCTCGCGGCGTTCAGCCCTTGTCGCAGCGTGCGTTTTCGGCTGCGCAGATCGGCCAGCAGCATGTTCTCCGCCACGGTCATGCTGGCGGCGGTGCCGCGCATCGGATCCTGGAAGACGCGCGCCAATCGCGTGGCGCGCTTGTGCACCGGCATGGCCGTCACGTCCGCGCCGTTGATCAGGATCTTGCCGGAATCCAGGACAAGAGCTCCGGAAATGGCGTTGAGCATGCTGCTCTTGCCGGCCCCGTTGGAGCCGATGACGATGCCGAAATCGCCGGTGGCCAATGACAGGCTGAGGCCGTCCAGCGCGACCTTCTCGTCGGCCTGCCCCTTGTAGAATACTTTGCGCGCGGATCGGATATCGAGCATCGTTCCTCCCTGGCCTGATGGGCGACGGCGACGGCGCCGTCGCCCGTCCAGCCCGATATCAGTCGACGATGCAGCCGCAATCGGCCATCGAAGCCGGTATCTCGATGCCGAACGCGGCCATCGCCTTGCGGGAAATCGTTGCCATATGGTCCTTATAGGCCGGACGCGACGGCGCGATCGTCTTGGGATCCTTGCCCTTGAGAATCTCGGCCGCGATGTTGCCGGCATTCATGCCGACCTGCGTGTAATTGACCGCCAAGCTCGCCGGCACGGTACCGTTGCGGACCGCGCTGTCATCGGAGTTGACGACCGGGATTCCCGCCTGGCGCGCGGCCGCGGAGACGGCGGCGATCGCCGGCTGGATCAGGTTCGAGGCCGGACCGTAGATCACGTCGGCCTTGCCGGCGAGCGAAGCGATGCGTTGCTGGATGTCATTGACGTTGTCGATGCCGACTTCGACGACCTCAAAGCCGGCGGCGGGTGCCGCCGCTTTGATCTTTTCGATCAGGGCAACGTCATTGGCCTCGCCCGGATTGTAGGGCACCCCGAAGCGCTTGGCGTTCGGCAGCAGCTTCTTGGTGAAGGCCATCACCGCGGCGACATCCTGCAGATCGCTGGCGCCGGTCATGCCTTCGTCTCCGGCTTCCCACGACGGCACCAGCTTGGCCGCCACCGGATCGGTGACCGCGGCGAAGACGATCGGAATCCCAGAACCGGCGAGCGCCTTCTTGGCGATCTGCGAGACCGGCGTGGTGATGGTGTAGATCAGCTTGGGCTGCTCCGCCTGCAGCTTGGCGATCATCTGCGGCACCAGAGATGCATCGAAGTTGGTATGGCTTTCGGTGTAGACGACGTCCTTGCCCTCGACAAAGCCGTTGTCCGTCAGTGCCTTCTTGAAGCCCGCTATGGCGGCATTGAGCTGCGGATGCTCGCCGAAATTGGCGATGCCGATGCGTATCTGATCGGCCGCGGCGCTGCCGACGCTGACCATCAACGCGCCTGCCAGGGCCAATCCCGACAGCCAAGCGGATTTCGACTTCAACATCATTTCCTCCCAGATTTGATCAGCGCCGCTCTCAAGGACGGCAACTGCGGCGATCATGGTCAGTCCCTCGCCGCGTGTCAAACATTATATATAATTCTTGCCATACTTCCCCTTCATATATAATTTTCACAGGCTGATGATGGACCGACCGCGATGCAGGATCAGAACAATTCCACGAAGACCGAAGCGGCCTATCAGCTGCTACGGCGCGATATCCTGACCACCCGCCTCATGCCGGGGGCGCCGCTCAAGCTGAGCGCGCTGCGTGGCACATACGGCGTCGGCTGGACGCCGCTGCGTGAAGCCTTGTCTCGACTTGAAGCCGAACGCCTGGTCACCGCCATCAGCAATCGCGGCTTTGCCGTCGCTCCCGTGTCACGCGCCGAGCTCGAGGACCTGGCGCGCGCCAGGATGGTTGTCGAAATGCCGCTGTTCCTGGAATCGATCGCGAACGGCGGCAGGGAATGGGAGGACGCGGTCGTTACCGCTCATTACCGGCTCTCCCGCTGCAAGACCGCGGTCGATGACCCTTCCGATGCCGCCGTCGACAAATGGGACGAGAGCCACGAGGCCTTCCATGCGGCGCTGCTGAGCGCGGCGACGTCAAACTGGCTGTTGCGCTTCCGCTCGACGATCGCCGATCAGCTGCGCCGGCATCATCGGTTTCTCGGCCTGGCGCCGACTTTGCGAGCGGCGGCCGGCCTGAAGGACGGCTATGGCGAGGCAATGGACGCGCTGCGCGAGGCGATCGCCATAGAACATCACACCGCGATCATGGAAGCGGCGCTCGATCGAGATGTAGAGCGGGCAAAGGCGCTGATGACGGGGCATATCGGCTACACGCTGCATGTCTATGTCCACAGCGAAGACAACGGCGCCAACACTTACACCGCGCGCGCCGGCAGCCTGAAAGCGGTTTCCGGATGATGCTTCCGCCGCGTCCGGATCCACGTGGCCGTGCCGACCCTGAACTCACGATCGTTGGCGTTTTGGTTTCGTTTCGTTCTGCCGGAAATGGAGCGATACACCGCTCAAATCCGCCCCGTGGACGCCTCCCAGATACCTGATGCCAAACGGCATTCAGGCTAGGCCACAGGCCATTAACCGAAACGATTTCAATGCGTGCACCGGCAGGGAAACGATTGATCGCGAGCCTCTGCCCCGGTCAAAAAATTTCAGGCGCGTTAACAAATTCATTAAACTTTAAACAGTTGCGGAACACAACTGGAACAGATAGTGTTTGTTCTGGGTTTGTTTTTCGATTCTGATTCAAATCCGTCGTTCAACGCCTCGGGGGGCCGCCATGCTGACACGCAAGCAACATGAACTGCTGATGTTCATTCATGAACGGCTCAAGGAAAGCGGCATTCCGCCGTCCTTCGACGAAATGAAGGAAGCGCTCGATCTCGCCTCCAAGTCGGGCATCCATCGCCTGATCACGGCACTGGAGGAACGCGGCTTCATCCGCCGGCTGCCCAACCGGGCGCGGGCACTGGAAGTGCTGCGGCTGCCGGATTCGATCGCGCCCGGCCTTAACGCGGCAAAGAAATTCTCGCCAAGCGTCATCCAGGGCAGCCTCGGCCAGGGCGGTCTTGGCCGCCAGATCAAGCCGGCGCAGTCGCGTTTGCCTGCGGCCGGCAATGATGACGATGCGGTTTCCGCCGTGTCGATCCCAGTGATGGGCCGCATCGCCGCCGGTGTGCCGATCGATGCCATCCAGCACCAGACGCATTCGATCTCGGTGCCGCCGGACATGATCATGGGTGGCGAGCACTATGCGCTGGAGGTCAAGGGCGACTCGATGATCGACGCCGGCATCTTCGACGGCGACACGGTCATCATCCGCAACGCCGACACGGCGAGCCCGGGCGAGATCGTCGTGGCGCTAGTCGACGAGGAGGAAGCAACCCTGAAACGGTTCCGCCGCAAGGGCGCCTCGATCGCCCTTGAAGCCGCCAACCCGGCCTACGAGACGCGCATTTTCGGGCCAGACAGGGTCAAGGTGCAGGGCAAGCTTGTCGGGCTGATCCGGCGTTACTGAGCAGGAGCGGCCGTCTTTTCGGGTTTTTGATAGGGCGCCAGCCCCCTCGCCTCACGCGAAAATTTTCGCTGCTCGTGCCAAGGCCGATACGGCCCGTCCACCGCGAAGCTGACGGTTGGCGGGCCAGTTGCCGATTGGCGGTCGAAGAACACGGCGGCACTGCCTTTGCGGGCAAGTTGCCGTTTGGTGACGACAAGAACCAGCGGATTGTGGCAGGCATCATAGCCCGTCGCGTCATTGACGACGATCAGGTCGGCGAAACCGCAGGCTTTCCAGGTATCCTTGCGGTCTTCGACATGCGCGATGATCGCACCCGACGGGTGCCGTGCAAGACAGACGCCATCCGTGCAGTAGAACGGTGCTCCCGGCGGCAGATTGACGGCATCGGCAATGTCGAATTGCCCGTCCGCCCTGTCGAACATCTCCGGCACGACGATGGTTTCGGACACCAGCGCGCGTTTCCAATTGTCGACGGTGAACTCGTTCGGGCGAGCCCGGCTGACCGCGAGTTCTCCACCGCCGATCGGCAGCGCCACCAACCGCGCATCTTCGGAAATCAGCACATCCGGGGTGCGCGTATCCGATACTGTCAGCAGGCCGGCAAGCGCGAATGGCACTGCCGCGAGCCGCAGCCAGGTCGTCGCCATCGTCGCGATGACCAGGGCGATGGTCACCAGCAGCACGGATCGCTGCGAAATCAGCCCGACCGCATCGACCGGGGAGCGTTCCGATATCCACGCCGATATGGCGATCATTGCGGTCAGGCCCTTGCCCATCACGTAAAGGAAGGGGCCGTCGGCACCAAAGGGCATCGCAAGAGAACTGAGAACAGCGAAAGGCATGACAATCAGTGACACGATCGGCATGACGGCCAGATTGGCGAACAGGCTGAGCGGCGACACACGCTGGAAATGCCAGATGGCAAACAGCGCCGTGGCGCAGCCGGCGATGATGGAGGTCATCGCCAGCCCGCCCGTCGCCAGCAGGAATTTTCGCGTGAGAAAACCCGGCAGAGTTCGCTTTGGCGGTGGCGGTCTTGCTTTTCCCGCATGGTGATCCGCCCAGCCGGCATAGGCGCCGACCAGCGCGGCGGTCGCAGCGAACGACATCTGGAAGCTTGGGCCGACGACCTCATGCGGCGACACCACAATGACGGCGATCGCCGAGATGGCGAGGTTGCGCATGGTCAGTGCCGCGCGATCGAACAGGACGGCAACAAGCATCACCGCCAGCATGATGAAGCTGCGTTCGGCGGCAACGACGACACCGGAAATGACGAGATAGGCGGCGATCGAGAACAGGGCGGCGGCGGCCGCATATTTCTTCACCGGCCGACGCGCGGAAAAGTCCGGAAACAGCGCAAAGGCACCGCGCAGCAGCCCCATAATGGTGCCGGCGACCAGCGCCATATGCAGCCCGGAAATGGAGATGATGTGATAGATGCCGGTGCGCCGCATCGCCTCGTTGATTTCATCGGGAATGCCGGCCCGCACACCGACGATCAGCGCCGCCGCGATCTCACCCTCGGCACCGCCAACCCTGGCCCTGATGTGGTCGGCAATGGCTTCACGAGCATTTTCTATCCCGGAGAAAAGGCGGGCCGTGAGCGGCACCTCGTCGTCCGTGGCTGAGACAAGCTTTGGATTGCCGAGAAAGAAGCCGCTGCCGCCAATACCGGCGAAATAGCTGTCGAAGGAGAAATCGTAGCTGTCCGGCCGCACCGGGCCGGTCGGCGGCAACAGTTTGGCGTAGCCGGTGACCATGGAGCCGGCGGTCATTTCCGCCGGGATATCCCGCGCCGAAAGCCTGACCCTTTCCGGCGCATAGCGCAGTTTCGGCCGTGCGGTCGACGTCACGTCGATGGTCAGCCGGATGCGGCCGGTCTCCATCCGGTCGAGCGAAACGACGCGGCCGGTCACTTGCGTCGAGATTTCCGAACCCAGCATCTGGGTACCCGCCCGCCATGTCTCGACCTTGGCGACAAGCAGGCCAAGCGCGCACAACAATGCCGCCATGAAGCCCAGATGGGTTTTCGGCCAGGAGCGCGAAACAAGCGCACAGACCGCCATCAGCACGACGACCGCGACAGGCTTTGCAAAATCAGGCTCCGCCGCGAGCGAATAATAGCCGATCGCTCCAGCGGCCAGACAAACCGGCACCAGCAGGAAGGCGATGCCCCGGTCAAGCTCGAGCTCCGCTGCCGTCGCCGCACCATGGCGCAGGCGAGGCCAGGAAACCCGGGCGAGTCGCCGCCGGACACGCACAATCCGGCCTGAAGCAGGCGGCGGAAGTGTCGCCGGCATATCCGCCTGCGGCGGTTGACGATCGGAGCCCGGCACCAGAGGCGATAGCGGCTGCGAGACTGGCGGCGGAATCGCAAACAGGGACCGTTCGCTGACGCCAACACCAGCGTCCTCGCCCTGTTCCGAGCCCCGGCCTCGTCCAGCCATCGGGTCTGCCCCTTGCACCGCTGACGCCCTATGCTACATGAACGCGCGACGCGCGAAAGTCCGCGCAGCCGCACCCCGCTTCAGATGGTTTCCGAGAGTTTCATGTCCGACAAGGTCGTCACCCGTTTTGCCCCCTCGCCCACCGGCTATCTGCACATCGGCGGCGCGCGCACGGCGCTGTTCAACTGGCTCTATGCCAAACACACCGGCGGCACGATGCTGCTGCGCATCGAGGACACCGATCGCGAGCGTTCGACCGCCGCCGCGACGGCCGCCATCCTCGACGGCCTCACCTGGCTCGGCTTGACCTGGGACGGCGACGCGGTCTCGCAATTCGAGCGCGCGCCGCGCCACCGCGAGGTCGCCGAAGAACTCGTTCGCATGGGCAAGGCCTATTACAGCTACGAAACGCCGGCCGAGCTCGAAGCCATGCGCGAGGCAGCACGGGCCAAGGGCCTGCCGCCGCGCTACAACGGCCAGTGGCGCGACCGCGCCCCCTCGGAGGCGCCTGCGGGCGTCAAGGGCGCCATCCGCATCAAGGCGCCGACCGAAGGTGAGACGATCGTCCATGACCGCGTCCAGGGCGAGGTGCGCTTCCCCAACAAGGATCTCGACGACTTCATCATCCTGCGTTCGGACGGCAACCCGACCTATATGCATGCCGTCGTCGTCGACGATCATGACATGGGTGTCACGCACATCATCCGCGGCGACGACCACCTGACCAATGCCGCCCGCCAGACCGTGATCTACAACGCCATGGGCTGGGACGTGCCGTCTATGTCGCACATCCCGCTGATCCATGGCGCCGATGGCGCCAAGCTGTCGAAGCGCCATGGCGCGCTCGGCGTCGAAGCCTATCGGGCCATGGGCTACCTGCCGGAGGCACTGCTCAACTATCTGGCGCGACTGGGCTGGAGTCATGGCGATGACGAGATCATGTCGATCAAGGACATGATCTCCTGGTTCGATATCGGCGACGTCAACAAGGGCGCTGCCCGCTTCGATTTCGCCAAGCTGGAAGCCATCAACGGCGCGCATATGCGGCGCATGGCCGACGCGGAGCTGTTGGACATCTTCATCGCCACCCTGCCCTATCTCGAGGGCGGCCCGGCGATGGCCGCGCGCCTCAACGAACACAACAAGGCGCAGTTGCTGGCGGCGCTTCCGGGCCTGAAGGAGCGCGCCAAGACGCTGGTCGAACTCGTCGATGGCGCGGCCTATCTGTTCGCTACGCGCCCGCTGCCGGTCGACGAGAAGGCGGCCCTCCTGCTCAATGACGGTGCCCGCAAAATCCTGCGCGGCGCTCACGAAGCTTTGAATGGGCTGTCGAGCGACTGGACGGCGGCCGCGGCGGAAGCCGCGATCCGCGACTATGCGCTGGCCGGTGGCCACAAGCTTGGCGCCGTGGCCCAACCGTTGCGGGCCGCGCTGACCGGCAAAAGCACCTCGCCCGGCGTGTTCGACGTGCTTGCCGTGCTTGGGCGCGAGGAAAGCCTGGCGCGCATAGCGGATCAAATCGATTAGGAGCAAACTGGCCCAAGAAGATTGGCATTGAAAGGGGCGTTTCGCAGTGCAACATTAGGCCTTGGCCCAATCTGGCACGCACCTCCTAAAATGCGGTGGCGAATACGCGCATTGCGGTGATTTCGACGTGTCGCTCTGCAGAATTTGCCTTTGCCGGCATGAGGAAACAACAAGGAGTTTGCAATGACCGAAGCTGCGAAAAAACTGGATGTGGGCGGCGCGAACCAAGAGGCTATCGCAACGCTTCAATTCGCCGGCAAGACCCATGAATTCAAGGTGCGAAGCGGCTCCGTCGGACCCGACGTCATCGACATCGCCTCGCTCTACAGCACGACCGGCGCCTTCACCTACGACCCCGGCTTCACTTCGACGGCAAGTTGTGAGTCCGAGATCACCTTCATCGACGGCGATGCCGGTATTCTCCTGCACCGCGGCTATCCGATCGACCAGCTGGCCGAACACGGTGACTTCCTCGAAGTCTGCTACCTCCTGCTCTACGGTGAACTGCCGACAAAGGCGCAGAAGGACGATTTCGACTACCGCGTGACGCGCCACACCATGGTGCACGAGCAGATGTCGCGCTTCTTCACCGGCTTCCGCCGCGACGCGCACCCGATGGCCGTCATGTGCGGCGTGGTCGGCGCGCTGTCGGCCTTCTATCACGACTCCACCGACATCTCGGACCCGTACCAGCGCATGGTGGCGTCGATGCGTCTGATCGCCAAGATGCCGACGATCGCGGCCATGGCCTACAAGTATCACATCGGCCAGCCCTTCATTTACCCGAAGAACGATCTCGGTTTCGCGGCAAACTTCCTGCATATGTGCTTTGCCGTGCCGTGCGAGGAGTACAAGATCAACCCGGTGCTGGCGCGCGCCATGGAGCGCATATTCATCCTGCACGCCGATCACGAGCAGAATGCCTCGACCTCGACGGTTCGCCTCGCCGGCTCTTCGGGCGCCAACCCGTTCGCCTGCATCGCCGCCGGCATTGCATGCCTGTGGGGCCCGGCCCATGGTGGCGCCAATGAAGCGGCGCTGAACATGCTGGGCGAGATCGGCCATGTTGATCACATCCCGGAGTTCATCGCCCGCGCCAAGGACAAGGACGACCCGTTCCGGCTGATGGGCTTTGGCCACCGCGTCTACAAGAACTACGATCCTCGAGCGAAAATCATGCAGAAGACGGCGCACGAGGTGCTGGGCGAACTCGGCATCAAGGACGATCCGCTGCTCGACATCGCCATGGAACTGGAAAAGATCGCGCTGACCGATCCCTATTTCATCGAGAAGAAGCTCTATCCGAATGTCGACTTCTATTCCGGCATCACGCTGAAGGCCCTGGGCTTCCCCACCACGATGTTCACCGTGCTGTTCGCGGTCGCCCGCACCGTCGGCTGGATCGCGCAGTGGAAGGAGATGATCGAGGATCCGCGCCAGAAGATCGGCCGCCCGCGCCAGCTCTACACCGGTGCGCCGGAGCGCGACTACGTGCCGATCGCCAAGCGCTGACCGAAGCTGTCTAGATCATAAAAAAGGCGCCTCTCAGGGCGCCTTTTTTAGATGGCGCAGCACCACGCCCGCCGCGATCTCACCCGATGGCTTGTCCGTCGCCATGCGCCGCGCGATCTCGGCAAAGCCGTCCTTCTGCCAGGCGCGCATGCCGCTGTCGGCGAACAACGCTTCCAGTTGGCGAGCCAGATTGTTCGGCTTGACGTACTCGTTGTAGAACTCCGGGATAAGGGCGCGATCCGAGATGAGATTGGGCAGCAGCGCCGACCAGACCGAAACAAGATACGGCGCAACTGCACGGGCGACCGGATCGAGCCTGTAGGACGACACCATCGGCACACCAGCCAAAGCCAGTTCCAGCGATACGGTTCCCGATGCGATCAGCGCGGCGTCGGCCTTGCCGAAAGCCTGCCATTTGCGTTGCGGATCAACGATGATTTCGGGTTTTTCGTCCCAACGGTTGACCGAGGATTTGACGAGATCGGCGACATGCGGAACCGTCGGTAGCAGCAGTCGCAGCCGATTCCCGCGCGCGCGCAGCATCGACACGGTCTCGCCGAATGGTTCGATCAGCCGCCGTACCTCGCCGCGCCGCGAGCCCGGCAGGACGAGCAATGTCTTGATCCGGTCCTGGGTAAGATCGCGCGGCAAGGCCTGCGCCTTCTGGGCGGCAAGAACGCCCGCATCATGCGTCAGGCGATGCCCGACATAGGTGCCCGGCGGGCCGCCCAGCCGGTCGAGCTCCTTCACCTCGAACGGCAGGATGCAGAGGATGTGGTCGACATAGGGCTTCATCGCCACCGCCCTGCCCGGCCGCCAGGCCCAGACGCTCGGGCAGACATAGTGGATGATCGGTATCGACGGATTGGCCGCCCGCACCTTCCTGGCGACGCGCAAGGAAAAGTCCGGACTGTCGATGGTGACCAGGCAGTCCGGCTTTTCCTCGGCGATGGTTTTGGCCAGTTGACCGATCCGCCTGATGAGACGCGGCAGATCGCGCAGGACGGCACTGAAACCCATCAGCGCGATCTCACCGGCATCAAAGGGGGACACCAGGCCCAATTCGCCGAGATGCCGGCCGCCGAGGCCAACAAGCTGCACCTCGCGACCTGTTATCTGGCGGAGCGAGCGCACGATGTCGGCGCCAAGCAGGTCACCCGATTCCTCGCCGGCGACGATCGCGATCTTCAGGCCCTTGTCAGCCATGCGTGGGCTCCGCTGCGGCCAGGCCGACGATGAACAGGCCAAGTTCATTGGCGCACGACAGAGTCGCGGGGCCTTCGAGGATCAGCGAGCGCCCCGCTTCGACGGCAATGCCGGCAAGCCCCGCCGCATGGGCGGCTTCGACCGTCTGCGGCCCGATGGACGGAAGGTCCGCGCGCAGTTCCTGGCCAGGCTTGGCGCATTTGACCAGGACGCCGCGGGTCTTGCCGGCGATGCGGCCGTGGCCACGCAGCAGTTTGGCGCGGTCGAGCAATCCGGCCGTACCCTCGATACCCTCGAGCGCGATGGCCCGGCCGCCGACCGCGATCGCCGCCTGGCCGATATCCAGCGCCCCGATGGCCTTCGCCGCCGCAAAGCCTGCCTCGATGTCGCGCCAATCCGATTTCTGCGGCGCCGGTTTGGTCAAGACGCCTTCGGCGGCGACCAGGCTCGGCACGATCTCGTGGGCGCCCATGACCTTAATCCCTCGCGCCTCAAGACCGCGCGCCACCACCTTCAGCAAGCCATCGTCGCCACGCGCCAGCGCCATGACAACAATTGGTATCACCGCCAGCAGGCTAAGGCTTGGGCGCAGGTGCGTCAGCCTTGGCCGGCGCTTGATCTCGCCGGCAAGCACCAGATGGGTAATCCGGTGGCGTTTGAGCAAAGGAATAAGCGAGCCTATCGCCTCCAGGGCAAGGGTCTCATGCTCGTACCGGCACAATTCCGGCAGACGGTCGGCTTCGCCCTCCATGAGGACGATGAAGGGCGGATAACCTTGCCCAGCCGAGCCGGCCGCGACTTCGACCGGAAGACTGCCGCCGCCTGCGATGATGCCGACCCTGGCATCTGGCGGGAGATCAAGACCGGCGGAAGCGGCCTCAGTCTTCATCGTCGGTATCGCTGCCTTTTAGCGATGGCACTGCATAGTGCCGCTTGCCGCGACTGCTGATGAAGTCGACGATCTTCATGGCGGTCGGCGAAGAGGCGAACTCGGCCTTGGCGAATTCGATGTTCTCGCCGACGGTGCGGGAGCGGTCGAAAATCGTCCTGTAGGCTTTGCGCAACAGATGGATTTCGGAACGCGGCAGACCGGCGCGCTTGAGGCCGATGATGTTCAAACCGCGCAAGCTGGCGCGGTTGCCGACGGCAATGGCATAGGGAATGACGTCACCAACGAAGGCCGAGCACCCGCCAAGAAAGGCATTGTCGCCGACGCGCACGAATTGATGAACGGCACTGAGGCCGCCTATGTAGACGTTGTCGCCAATCTCGCAGTGGCCGCCCAGCGTCGCGCCATTGGCGAAGGTGGCGTTCTTGCCGACAACGCAATCATGGGCGATGTGGGCGTAGGCAAGGAAATTGCCATTGTCGCCCACTGTCGTTTCGCCGCGGCTGGTGTCGGTGCCGACATGCATCGTGACGCCTTCGCGGATGGTGCAGTTGGCGCCGATGACCAGCGTCGTGCGGCCGCCCTTGTGTTTGGTGTTCTGCGGCGGTGCGCCCAATGTCGCCATCGGATAGACCTTGGTCAAGGCGCCGATGGTGGTCGCGCCTATGACGGAGACATGGCTGACCAGTTCGACACCATCGCCGATCACGGCCTCGGCGCTGATGTGGCAGAACGGCCCTATGCGCACGCCCTGACCGATTTGAGCGCCCTCTTCCACGACGGAGGAAGGATGGATTGAAGTCTTGATTTTCATAAGCACTCGATCGTCAGTCGCCGGTGACCATCATGGCTGAAATCTCGGCCTCGGCCGCCTTGGTGCCATCGACCAGGGCTTCGCAGGCGAATTTGAGCAGGTTGCCGCGCTTCTTGATTTTCTTGACGTGAATCTTCAACTGGTCGCCGGGAACGACCGGTTTGCGGAATTTGGCGTTGTCGATGGTCAGGAAATAGACCAGCGACGGCTTCGACGCCCCAAGGCTGCGGATGCAGATGGCGCCTGCCGTCTGCGCCATGGCCTCGACGATCAGCACGCCCGGCATCACCGGCTGCTCCGGGAAATGCCCCTGAAAATGCGGCTCGTTGATGGTGACGTTCTTGATGCCGACGGCGGAATCGTCGCCATCGATGTCGACGATGCGGTCGATCATCAGGAAAGGATAGCGGTGCGGCAGGAGCTTCATCAGCCCCAGTATGTCGACCGCTTCCAGCGTCGTCGCCGCCACCATATCAGCCATTGTCCTTGCCCTGCTTGCGTGCCCTGGCCATCGTGCGCAACATGGCTATCTCCCGCATGGCTTCCGCCATCGGCTGTGCCGGATAACCGCCCCAGATCTCGCCGGCGGGAACATTGCTCATAAATCCACTTCTGGCGGCAAGCTTGGCCCCTGAGCCGATGGTCAAGTGATCCGCGAGCCCGACGCCACCGCCCATCGTAACGTTGTCACCCACGACCACGGAACCGGAAATACCTGAAAGCCCCGCCACTATGCAATTGCGGCCGATGCGGACGTTATGGGCGATCTGCACGAGATTGTCGATCTTGGTGCCCTGACCGATGATCGTATCGGACATGGCGCCGCGGTCGACGGTGGAATTGGAGCCGATCTCGACATCATCCTGGATGACGACCCGTCCGATCTGGGGAACGCGTTCCGGGCCCTTGGCACCGCCGACAAAGCCGAAGCCGTCCTGGCCGATCCTGGCGCCGCCATGGATGATGACCCGGTTGCCGATCAGCGCATACTGGATGCTGGCGCCCGGGCCGACATAGCCGTCACGGCCGATCTGGCAGGATTGTCCAATGACCGCGTTTGGCGCGATGACAGTGCCGCTGCCGATCGAGACGCCTGGCCCGATGACCACACCGGCCTCGATGATAGCACCAGCTTCGACATGGGCGGTCGGATCGATATGGGCATGCGCTGAAACACCGGTTTCACCGGTCATTGGGCCCGGCGTGGCGGCTGTCGGAAACAGCAGCCGGCCGACCAGCGCGAATGCCTGTTGCGGACGCGGATGGATCAATACGGCGACGCCGGACGGCGCCTTGTTGGCGAATTCCGCCGGACACAGCACCGCAGCCGCCCGCAATGACGACATCAGCGCGGAATTGCGCCTGCCGTCGACGAAGACGAGCGCATTTGCGCCGCCTTCGTGGGCCGGCGCCAGCGCCTCGATCGAAACGTCGGATTGGCCGGAATCGACAAGCACCGAGCCGGTCAGATTCGCGACTTCGGCCGCCGTATACCGGCGTGATGGCGCGAAGAACACCGGATCGGTCATTCCAGAAGCTATATCCAGCTAGGTCGGAACATTTCTCCCGGATCCAAAGAAATCCGGGAGCATCGTTGGCCGCCGATCAGAAGCGGGTCGATATGCCGAAGTTGAATTCCTGCACGTCGTCGCTCGCTTCCTTCTTGACCGGGATCGCATAGTCGATACGGATCGGACCGAACGGCGAGGCCCACATTAGGCCGACGCCGACCGAAGCGCGCAATTTCATGCCGGTCGAGTCCTGATCGACCAGTGTCTGATCAGCAATCTTGTTGCCGTAGAGCGTTGCAGCGTCGGCGAAGACCGCTCCACGCAGGCCGAAGCTCTCGGGAACGACCGGCAGCGGGAACTGGGCCTCGGCAGAGGCGTTGAAATAGGTCGTGCCGCCCAGGTGGTCGCCAACACCGGAGGAGTCGACCGGACCGATGCCGCCATAGGCAAAGCCGCGGATCATGCGGTCGGTACTCTGGAACTGATCGAAGATGCGCAGACCACCTTCGTTGCCGTAACCCTCGACGTGGCCAGCGCCACCTGAAATGAGGCCGACAAGGTCGAGCTGTTCGGACAGAGTCTGATAGACGCTGCCGCGACCGGTGATCTTCACGAACTTGGCATCGCCGCCGAGACCCGCGACCTCCACCGTCGTGTTGGCATAGATACCCTCATGCGGGTTCTTCATGTCGTCGATGGTGTTGTAGACCAATCCCAGGCTGACCGAAGACTTGATCCAGGGGCTTTCTGCGATGCCATCCAGGATGGCTGGCGAAATCGTACAGGCGCCGTCTGGGTCTCCGACACTGGTAGGACCGCAACTGTCGTCGACCTTATACTTCTCCTGAGAGATATTATACGCCAGCTGGGTCGTGATGCTGTTGGTGATCGGCAGCCCGAAGCGAACCGTCGCACCTACGGTATCGCTGTCATAGTTGTCGTTGTATTGCCTCGTCGACTTGTAGATGTCGAAGCCGGCGGCGATGCGCCGTCCGAGGAAATACGGCTCGGTAAATGACACGCTGTAGTCGCGCGAATTCTTGCCGCCGCCCGCCGACAGCTTGATGAACTGGCCGCGGCCGAGGAAGTTGCGCTCGGTGATCGATCCTTCGACGGACGGGCCTGCCGAGTCACCGCCGGTCGAATAGCCGGCGCCAACGGAGAATTCACCCGTCGACTTTTCGACCACGTCGACCACAAGCACGACCTGATCGGGCTGCGAGCCGGGCACCGTCGAGATTTCGACTTTGTCAAAATAATTCAGGTCTTCCAGGCGTTTCTTCGCGCGCTGGATGAGCACCTGGTTAAACGCATCGCCTTCGCTGACATCGAATTCGCGGCGGATGACATAGTCACGCGTGCGGTCATTGCCGCGGATCTCGATGCGCTCGATATAGGCCTTGGTGCCCTGGTCGACCGTATAGACCACCGAAATCGTATGGTTCTCGAAATTGCGATCGCCGCGCGGCGTTACCTGCGCGAAGGCATAGCCTGAACCGGCCACCTTCTCGGTGAGAGCGATGATGGAGTCCTCGACATCCTTGGCGTTGTAGACATCGCCCTTGTGGGTCTCGACCACCGATTCAAGCGACTTGGAGTCGACTTCCGGGATCGTGCTTTCGACGCTGATATCGCCGAAATTGTAGCGCTCGCCTTCCTGGACGGTGATGGTGACCGTGTATTTGTTCGTCGCATTGTCGAGTTCGCCGACGGCCGACACGACCTGGAAATCGGCGTAGCCGTGGTTGTAATAGAAGCGGCGCAGCAGCTCCTGGTCGGCGCGCAGCTTGTCCTCGTCATAGACGTCGTCGCGCAGGATGAACGACACCCAGGACGAACGCTTGGTGTTGATCACGTCCGACAGACGGCGGCTCGAATAGGCGCTGTTGCCGACGAAATTGATCGCCGCGATCTGCGTACGGTCGCCTTCGGTGATGTGGAACACCACGTTCACGCGGTTGTCGCCGAGTTCCATGATCTGCGTGGTCACGCCTGCATCATCGCGGCCAATGCGCCTATAAGCGGCTTTCACGGCCTCGACGTCGGAATCGAGCGTCGCCTGCGAGAATGTGCCACGCGGCTTCAGCTGGACCGCCGCCTGGAGCGCGTTGTCCTTGAGCTTCTTGTTGCCCTGGAACAGCACCTGGTTGACGACCTTGTATTCGGCAACCTTGACCACCAGCGTCGAGCCGACCTGATTGATCTGCACGTCCGAGAACAGGCCAGTGCCAAACAGCGCCTTGACGGCCGCGTCCACATCGGAACTGGAGAAGGCCTTGCCGGGCTTGATGGTGATGTAGTTGCGGATGGTATCGGCGTCGACACGCTGGTTGCCGCTCACCTCGACCCTGCTGACGACAGCGGCTTCAGCCGCCGATGTGGCAACGAATTGTACTGCGAGCGCACCTGGCACGACCAGAGCGGCGGACAGTGCCGCCGCTGACGCGGCGCTCAGAAACTTGGATGCTGCCTTCATCGGGCTTAATAACCTTTTCTCGTAGTCCCCACGGCGAGAAAACCGGACGTGCGGTAATTTCCCCTACCGTATTAACCGGATTTTCCCTACACGCAAGGCTTCTGGTTAATTTGTATTTACTTAACCCTGGTGCGTGGCTTTCGCGTCACTCATATCCCCGTGCATGGTAAACGGCGTCTCAACATCGACCATGCCAAAGCCAAATTTCTTCATGATTTCAGCACCCAAACAGATCGTTCCAGAATACGAAACCCATGAAGCACAAGACCAGGAGCAGACCGGCCCGATAGGCCATTTCCATCATCCGTTCCGACACCGGCCGGCGAATGACGGCCTCCACCCCGTAGAACAACAGATGGCCGCCGTCGAGGGGGGGAATCGGCAAAAGGTTTAGAATACCTATGCCAACGGAGAGCAGCGCGACGAGCTGCACGAGCCATTCGAAACCGAGTTTCGCCGCCTTGCCGGCCATGTCCGCGATCTTGACGGGACCGCCCAATTGGCACTTGTCCTCGCGCCCGACGGCGAAACGCTGCAAGAACTGGCCGGTGCGTTCGATGACGTGGCCCGTTTCCTCAACTGCCGCCGCAACCGCCCCGACCGGTGTGTAGGTGATGAGACGCGGCTGACCGAGTTCCTTGTTGTTGACAACGCCAATCACTGCGACCTTGACCTTGTTGCCGAGCGCGTCTTGCTGCTCCATCAACTGCGGCGTCGCGGTCACCGTGATTTCCTTGCCGCCGCGCAGCATGACAAAGGTGATGGTATCGCCGGCGCGGCCCGAGACCAGCCGCTGCACATCGCCAAAGGTTTCGACCTTGCTGCCGTCGACACTGGCGAATCGATCGCCAGGCTGGATGCCGGCCTTTGCCGCCGGACTGTCCGCTGTGACTTCCGCCACCATGGGCTCTGCGACATAACGCCCATAGGACGCAAACAGCACGGAGAAGACGACGATCGCCAGAAGGAAATTGAACAGGGGTCCAGCCACCACGGTCGCCGCACGCTTCCAGATGGCCTGGGTGTGGAAGGCAACCTTGCGCTCCTCGTCGGTCAGCGTTTCGAGCTCTTGCGAGGTGGGCTGGCTGGAGGTGGCGTTCATGTCGCCGACAAATTTGACATAGCCGCCAAGCGGTATGGCGCAAAGCTTCCAGCGCGTGCCATGCCGGTCGTTGAAGCCGATGAGTTCGGGACCGAAGCCGATCGAGAAGGCCCTGACCCCGATGCCGCACCAGCGACCGACGAGGTAGTGGCCCATCTCGTGGACGAACACGACCACGGTCAGCACGAAGAGAAACGGCACGAGCGTGCCGAGAAAAAAGCCTTCGGTGCTGAAAATCGCGTGAAGAATCCCGTTCAACTCATGTCCTCAAATTCTTCCGCTGTCGCGGTGACTGTGACATCAATCCAGGCGAATCCAAGGCACGCCCGCACCAGATCGTGAAACGACACCGTTCAAATCGGAAATAGCCCCTGCGCCGGATGATCGGCGCCCGCCGAAATCCAGCCAATGACGTATAGGGCAAGAGCCGCCGCGACAAGCCCGTCGACACGGTCCATGACACCGCCATGGCCTGGAATGAGCACGCCCGAATCCTTGCGGCCATGCCGCCGCTTGACCCAGGATTCGAACAGGTCTCCAGCCTGAGCGATAATCGAAAGCACAAGCGCCACGAGGCCAAGCAAGGCCAGATTGCCGGCACCGGCGGCTGCTGCCAGCACGACCCCGGCGACAACGCCGCCAACCGCGCCGCCGACCGCGCCGCTGCGCGTCTTGCCGGGCGAAATCGACGGCGCCAGCTTGGGACCACCGACGGCGCGCCCGACGAAATAGGCAAAAATGTCGGTCGCCCAGACGACCGCGAACAGGAACAGGATGGCGACGAGGCCCGGATGGTCGCCATCACGCAACAACGCAAGCGACAGGCCGGACACGCTGGCATAGGCAAGACCGCTTGCCTCCCACTGCCCGGCCTGGCGAACCAGGGCGGCAGTCGCCGTAACGGCGATCAGAATCGCGACGAGCAGCACCAGCCACGATGCGGCAAGCCCGGCAATCAACGCGCCGATGAAAACGACGGCCAGCGCCTCGGGCAGGAAGCCCAGCCCATGGGCCGCGGCTGGCCGCGACATGCGTGTCCACTCGTAGAAGATCATCGCCGACATGGCCGCGCACAGCAGTCGGAATGGCAGGCCACCAAGCCAGGTCAGGCCGAGGGCGATGACGGCAAGCACGACCGCTGAAATGACGCGGAGCTGAAGGTTGCTCATCCCGCGGCCGGTCGCGAAGCGACGTCTTGCGGGCCCACTCCGCCGAAACGGCGCTCGCGGCCGGCAAATTCGCGCAACGCCTCGGCAAGGTGTTCGCGGCTGAAGTCAGGCCAATAGCAAGGCAGGAAGACGAGCTCGCTGTAAGCGGCCTGCCACAAGAGGAAGTTGGACAGGCGAAGCTCGCCGCTGGTGCGTATGACCAGTTCCGGATCGGGAATGCCTTGCGTGTCGAGACAGCCGGCAAAGCTCTCTGCTGTGATCGATTCGGCGTCGATTTCGCCGCGCGCCGCGGCCAAGGCAAGCTTGCGCGCCGTGCGGACGATCTCGTCGCGCCCGCCATAGTTGAAGGCGATCACCAGCGTCAGGGACGCGTTACGCGCGGTCAGCGATTCGGCCTCTTCGAGCAACCCTCGGATGTCGGCCTGCAGCCCTGCCCTGTCGCCGATGATCCTGACCCGCACGCCGCTCTGGTGCAGTTCGGCGAGATCACGGCGGATGAACAGCTTCAACAGTCCCATCAGGTCGCTGACCTCGGCCTTCGGCCGGGACCAGTTTTCCGACGAGAACGCATAGACGGTCAGGTAGGAGATGCCGAGATCGGGCGCCGCGCGCACCGTTTTGCGCAATGCCTCGACGCCGGCGCGATGACCGGCAAGCCTCGGCATGCCGCGCGCCTTGGCCCAGCGTCCATTTCCATCCATGATGATCGCGACATGCGCGGGCGTTGTCATGATCTCGCTTTCGGGTCAGCCGGCCGCCAACCCTAAACCTGCATGATTTCAGCTTCCTTGTCGGAAAGCAGATGATCGATGGTGCTGATCGTTTCGTCTGTAAGCTTCTGGACCTGATCCGAACGCTTGCGCTGATCATCCTCGCTGATAACGCCGTCCTTCTCGGCCTTCTTCAGGAAGTCCATGCCGTCGCGGCGCACATGGCGCGCGGCGACACGCGCATTCTCGGCATAGCCGTGCGAGATCTTGACCAGTTCCTTGCGGCGCTGCTCGTTGAGCTCCGGCAGCGGAATCCTCAGATTGGTGCCGTCGACGATGGGATTGAAGCCCAGGTTGGATTCGCGGATGGCGCGATCGACGGCGCCGACCATCGACTTGTCCCAGATCGACACCGAGATCATGCGCGGCTCCGGCACCGTGACGTTGGCCACCTGGTTGATCGGCATGGTGGTGCCATAGGCCTGCACCTGGATGGCATCGAGCAGATTGCTGGAGGCGCGGCCGGTCCGCAGCGAAGCCAAATCATGCTTGAACGCGGCGATTGCCCCATCCATGCGCCGCTTGAGATCGTCGTACTCACCACTCATCTTAGTCTCCTCGACCCGTCTGCCGCGGGTTCACTGCCTCGGGGCAAGGCCCCGTTCGAGCCTGATTTTCGAAAAGCCGGTCTCCCTTTCCAGGGATCAGGCTCCGGATCAACCGTCCGCGACGACCGTGCAGCGGCCGCCGCCCCTCAGAATATCGCCGAAACCACCTTTTTCGTGGATCGAATAGACGATTATCGGAATGTTGTTTTCGCGCGCAAGTGCAATCGCAGCCGTATCCATGATGGAAAGGCCTCGATTTATGACTTCGGCATGGCTGATGCGCTCGAAACGCGTCGCATTCGGATCCTTTTTTGGGTCGGCCGAATAGACGCCATCGACCTGCGTGCCCTTGAACAGCGCATCGGCGCCGATTTCGGCCGCGCGCAGCGCCGCCGCCGAATCAGTGGTGAAGAACGGATTGCCGGTGCCGCCGGCAAAGATCACCACCTTGCCCTGGTTCATGTAGGCGGTGGCCTGGCGCTGCGAAAAGCTTTCGCACAACTCCGGCATGGCGATCGCGGACAGCACCACGGCGTCGACGCCGATCTTGTTCAGCGAGGTGCGCAGCGCCAGCGAGTTGATGACCGTGGCAAGCATGCCCATGTGGTCGCCGGTAACGCGGTCTCCGCCCTTGGAGGCGACAGCCACACCACGGAAGATATTGCCGCCGCCGATGACGACGCCGACCTCGATGCCAAGCGCTCGGGCCTCGGCGATGTCAGCGGCGATGCGATCCACGACGGAGACATCGATGCCGAAATGCTGTTCGCCCATCAACGCTTCGCCCGACGCTTTCAGCAAGACACGTCGGTAGAGGGGCTTCACCGTCATCTGGTCCTCGTCATTTTTCATGTGGTCGCGCCTGGGCTGGCCGCCCTCGCGCAGGCGCCGCGCCCGAACATTGGCATGATGCCGAGTTCCGATACACGAAGGGCGCCGCGATGTCACGCGGCGCCCGACCGGCAAATTGGTGGCAAGCTGCGGGATCGATCAGTCGGTCGACACGCTGGCCGGCTCGCCCTCGACAAGCACCGGCGTTGCGTAGCCGGAGGGCTTGTCGCCGGTTGCCGCACCACCGGTGACGCGCGCCTGTATCAGCGATCCGAAATAGGAATAGGGAAACGGCGCCGGCGTTCTGCTGACCGCATCCAGGCGGTCGCGAAGCCCTAGCGGAATCTCGAAATCCAGCGCGCCAAGATTGTCCTTGATCTGGGCAAGCGTCGTCGCACCGAGGATGACCGTGGCGATCCCCGGCTGCGTCGCCACCCAGTTGAGCGCGACCTGCGGCATGCTGCGGCCGAGTTCGGACGCGACCTTTTCGAGTTCGGCCACGATGGACCAGTTGCGCTCCGTGAATTTCTGGAATCCCGGATGAGCCGAATTGCGGAAACCGTCGAGCCGGCCGGCATTTCCGGCCTGGGCCGGCCGATACTTGCCGCTGAGCAGCCCACTGGCGAGCGGGCTCCAGACCATGATGCCGGCGCCATGGCGCGTGCCGAAAGGCACGAACTCGTTCTCGATCGAGCGCTCGGCCAGGGAGTATTCGAGCTGCAGGGCAGAAACCGGCTCATACCCGCGCAGCTCGGCGATCGCCTGTGCCCGTCCCGCATACCAGGCCGGCACATCGGACAGGCCGACATGGCGAATTTTCCCCGCGCGCACGAGATCGTCCAGCGAGCGCATGACCTCCTCGGCCGGCGTCAGCCTGTCCCACACATGCATGAGATAGAGATCTATATAGTCGGTGCCCAGCCGCTTCAGCGAGGCATCGACCGCCCGCATGATGTTCTTGCGGCCGTTGCCGCCGGCATTCGGATTGCCCGGCTGCATGTTCATGGTGAACTTGCTGGCGATTACCGCGGTGTCGCGCAAGCCCCGCTCGGCGATGAATTCGCCAAGCCAGGCTTCGGCCGTGCCACCGGTGTAGAGGTCCGCCGTGTCGAAGAAATTGCCGCCCGCCTCGACATAGGCGTCGAACATCGCGCGGGCTGTCTCCCTGTCAGCTCCCCAGCCCCATTCCTTGCCGAAAGTCATCGTGCCGAGCGCCAGCCGGCTGACCCTGAGGCCGCTATTGCCGAGGGTGTAATAGGTCATGGTCATGATCGTTTTCCAATACTTGCTGGTGAAAGCTGTGGCCTCACAGGCCTGGGGTCGCCTTGACCCAAGGATTGCCGCGCTCATGCGTCATGCGGAACGTGAAGCCGTCGACTTTCCAGCCGGAGGAGGAGCGCGTCAGGTGATGCTCATAGGTGCCCCAGACTTCCCAAAGCGGGTCGCCATTGCCTTCCATCCGGTTCCAGGCATAGCCATTCGAACAGACGGTCGCCGTGTCCGCCTTGAGAACGACCTGGTGATTGGTGCGCAAATGCAGGCTCCTCTTCGAGCCCTTGAGATTGCCGGCCCAGGTGCCGATCAGCTCGTCGGAGGCGATGTTGGCCGCAGGCTGCCCGGACAGGCTGCTGAAATCAGCGATAACCCGATCCGCGAAGTAGCTGCGCGCCAGTTTCCAGTCCTGCGCGTCGACGGCGCGGTCGATGGCGTCCGCAATGCGGATGACCGCGCGTTCGTCCGCGAGCGCCTGCCAGCCGGAAGGTTCGGCCCCGCCGGCATCGATCGGCGCCAGCGCCATGCCTGCCGCGAACGTTACGTGCTTCAATGCATTCATGTCTCTTCTCCTTGATGCCATCGGCCGATTGCCGATGTGTGGGGGCGCCGACGTGTTGGCGACAATGTGGATCACCGCGTCGGCATCGATAAGATTGCATTGTCTGCAAACACCATGCGATATCGTGCATGAATGGATCGGGATCTCCTCACGCATCTGCCAGTCATCGTGGCCGTTGCCCGGCGTGGCGGCTTCGCGCTTGCCGCCGCCGAACTTGGCATGAGCCCGTCAGCGGTCAGCCATGCGGTGCGGCTGGTCGAGGAGCGCATCGGCCAGCCCTTGTTCGCGCGCACGACGCGCAGCGTCTCACTGACCGAAACCGGCAAGGCGCTGGTGGAGACCGCGGCTCCTGCCCTTCAGGATATTTGCGAGCGGATCGATCGAATCCGCAGCGTCAAGGGCAGGCCCTCCGGCCTGCTCAGGATCAACGCCTCCACCATCGCGATTCCATTGGCGGTGACACCTGTCGTCGCGGCGATGGCCGAGCGCTATCCGGACGTTACGGTGGAGATTTTCGCCGATCAGGGGCTGGTCGACATCGTCGGCGAAGGCTTTGACGCCGGCATCCGGCTGGGCGAGATGATCGCGCAGGACATGGTGGCCGTGCGGCTCACGCCTCCGTTCAAAACCGTCATCGTCGCTTCTCCCGCCTATATCGGGCGCCGCGGCCGTCCGCGCAGCGTCGCCGATCTCGCCAACCACAATTGCATCGGCTACCGGCTTGTCCGCTCCGGTGCCCTCTATCGCTGGGATTTGACCGAAGACGGCAAGGATGTCGTGATGCAGACCGGCGGTACGGTCGTCGTCACGGATTCGCTCGCGGCGATTGACCTGGCGCTAGCCGGAGTGGGCCTTGCCTATATGTTCGAACCGCTGGCGCGCGCCGATCTTGCGGCCGGCCGCCTGGTGCAGGTCCTGCCGCAATCGGCAATCGAGGAACCCGGCCTTTTCCTCTATTTCCCGCGCCGTGCGGCGATGGCGCCGAAACTGCGGGCCTTTATCGACAGCGCACAAGAAATCGGCCGGACATCCCTGCGGATATCCGGCCGAAAAACGCTTTCGGAATAAAGCGGTAGGAAGTCTACTTCTTGACCGCCGCCGCGACTTCCGCCGCGAAGTCGGTCTCTTCCTTCTCGATGCCCTCGCCGAGCGCGAAGCGCAAATAGGCCGTGATCTTGGCCGGCGCGCCGATTTCCTTCTCGGCATCCTTCAGCGCCTTCTCGACGGTGATGTCGGGATTGAGCACGAAGGCCTGCTTCAGGAGCACGACTTCCTCGTAGAACTTGCGCATGCGGCCCTCGACCATCTTTTCGATGATCGCTTCCGGCTTGCCGGACTGGCGCGCCTGATCGGAGAAGATCGCCTTCTCACGCTCGACCGCTGCCGGATCGATCTGCTCCGCCGTCAACGCCATCGGGTTGGTGGCGGCGACATGCATGGCGACCTGACGGCCGAAAGCATTGGCGGCATGCTCGTTGCCGGTGGTTTCGATCGCAACCAGCACGCCGAGCTTGCCGAGGCCGTCGGCGACCGCGTTGTGGACATAGGTCGCAACCGCGCCGTGAGGAACCGTCAGCTTGGCCGAGCGGCGGAAGCCCAGATTCTCGCCAATGGTGCCGACCGCATCCTTGATGGTGTCGGTGACCGACTTGTCCGAACCCGGATACTTCGCGGCAGCCACGGCTTCCGTCGTGCCGTAGGCGAGAGCAACCTTGGCAACGTTGGCGACGATCTCCTGGAACGCGGCGTTGCGGGCGACGAAGTCGGTCTCGGAATTGACCTCGACGACGGCAGCTTCGCGCACGCCGGCATCGACGCCGATCAGACCCTCGGCCGCGGTGCGGCCGGCCTTCTTGTCAGCCTTGGAAATGCCCTTCTTGCGCAGCCAGTCGACGGCTTCTTCCATGTTGCCGTTGGTCTCGTTCAACGCCGCCTTGCAGTCCATCATGCCCGCGCCGGTCAAGTCGCGGAGTTCTTTGACCTGTGCAGCCGAAATGCTCATTGTCGCCTCTTTGTTTTAAATGCACCGACGCACCACCGCTACTCGATGATGCGTCCGTTTAGCGTGCCAAAATATTAGAAAGATGAAGGCCGGAACCGGCCTCGCCGTTTTACGCCTGAGGGGTCTCGGTCGACGGAGCCGGATCGAGCGCCGGCTCGACCGGGGCTTCGACCGAAGCGCCGATATCGACGCCGAGCGCGCCCTGCTGACGGGCGATGCCGTCGATCGCAGCCTTGGCGATCAGGTCGCAATAGAGCTGGATGGCGCGGGCCGCGTCGTCATTGCCAGGGATCGGGAAGTCGATCTTGTCCGGATCGCAGTTCGAATCGATGATGGCGACGACCGGGATGCCGAGACGCTTGGCCTCTAGGATGGCGATCGCTTCCTTGTTGGTGTCGATCACGAACATCAGGTCAGGCGTCGAGCCCATGTCCTTGATGCCGCCCAGAGCCTTGTCGAGCTTCTCGCGCTCGCGGTCGAGGTTCAGGCGCTCCTTCTTGGTGAGGCCCTGGGCCTCGCCGGCCAGCATCTCGTCGAGCTTGCGCAGGCGCTGGATCGAATTCGAGATTGTCTTCCAGTTAGTCAGCATGCCGCCGAGCCAACGCGAATTGACATAGTACTGGGCCGAACGCTGCGCCGCATCGGCGACGATGTCGGACGCCTGGCGCTTGGTGCCGACGAACAGCACGCGGCCGCCCTTGGCAACGGTGTCGGAAACCTGCTTCAGCGCCTGGTGCAGCAAAGGCACCGTCTGCGAGAGGTCGATGATGTGGATGTTGTTGCGGGCGCCGTAGATGTAGGGCGCCATTTTCGGGTTCCAGCGGTGGGTCTGGTGGCCGAAGTGAATGCCAGCTTCCAAAAGCTGGCGCATGCTGAAATCAGGCAGAGCCATTCTCATTTTCCTTTCCGGTTAGCCTCCACGGACACAGGCATTTTTGGACGATGTCCTCTAACGCCACCGGGGGTTTCAGCCGGATTTCTCCCGGGCAGACACCAAAGTCCGTGTGTGGAATGAGCGCGCATATAGAGGGGAAGCGCGACAAACGCAAGCGGGGCGGCGTTTTACCGCTCAACGTGCGGCAATCAGCGCTCCGGTGCCGATCATCGCGCTGCCGGCAAACCGGTTCATCAGCCGCATGCGCTTCGGTGTCCTGAACCAGCTAGACGCCCGGCCGGCAAGCGCCGCATAGACCCCCATGGTCAGGATATTGACGCTGATGACGGTGGCCACCACCAGCAGGCCGTCGACAAATGTCAGCGTGTCGAGGTTGAGGATCAGCGGCATGATCGAGGCGTGGAACAGGATCGCCTTGGGGTTGCCCAGCGCAATGGACGCGCCAAGGAAAAAAGACCGGGACAATCTCGCCTCGGCCGTCCGCGGCCCATTCGATTGCGCGGTCGAGGCGCGCCACATCCTGATGCCGAGAAAGATCAGGTAGGCGGCGCCGGCATATTTCAGCAGGAGAAAGATCCATTCGAAGGTTTGCGCCAGCGCCACCAGGCCGAGCAGCGCCAGGGTGACCAGCACGGCATCGCCGGCGGCGACCCCGACGCCGGCCATGAAGGCACGCAGGAAACCGCGCGACACACCATTGGTGATGACCGTGAACATAGCAGGCCCAGGCGTGGCGGCAGCGAGTGTGACGGCGGCGCAATACGCGAGAAATGCCGTTGGTGTCATCGTTTGGCCTTTCCATTGGGCACCCGCACCCGCCGGAAGATCGCGACGATCTCCTCGCGGCTGCATTCGATGGCGCCGAGCCGCACCGCGCGGTCGCGCTCCAAGCCGGTTATGTCATAATGCGGAGCCGATGTCTTGGGCGGCCCCTGGTAGGATGAACGCTTGACGCCAAGCGCCGCGGCGAAACGATGCAGTTCGTCAGTGTCGTCGGCCATCAGGTGGCACCAGCGATGGCCGGCCCATTTCCAGATCGCCGCATCGACGTAGACCGCCATCAAGCCCGCCGCGGCCAGTTCAATTGCGCAACCCTGCTATTTCGAGACCGGGCAAGGCTTGGTCTGGTCGAACAGCGACAGGTTGACCAGCTTGCCGGTCATCGAGAAGTCGCCATAGTCCATGGTGAGATCGCGGGTGATGCCGTTGTCGTGCAGCTTGAAGCTGATCCGGTATTCCGGCACTTCTTCGCCGTTCTGGGCGCTGTCGTCGAAATAGGCGATGTCGACCGGCCAGTATTTGTCGGTGGCGAGCTTGGCCAGCGCCGGAGCCTCCGGATCGGCCTTGTCGGCTTCGGTCTTCTTGCCGACGACGACGGTGGTCGCCATTACCTTGTTGGCGTCCTCCGACCCGTCGAACAGGTTCGTCTGGTAGAAATTCTCGCCTTTTTCGGCCTTGCCGATCAGTTCGACCAAATGCTGGGTCGGAAACTGGGTCGCGGCGAGTTCCAGACTGCTCTTCTCGGGCTTGTCGATATCGACCTTGAGCCCCTTCTGATCTTTCGTGGCGATACCCTTGACCTCCTTGTCGAGGTTCTGGTCGACAAAGGATTTGGTCACAAATGAGAAGGTCTTGCCTTCGGCATCCTCGAAAGTCGTCGTCTGCTGGTCGGTCAATCGCGTATTGTCGTTGGTGACGATCTGGGTGACGAACCGGAATTTCACCGTATAGCCTTCGCAGGCCGAACCGTTGAATTCGTAGACCATGCGACCGGATATGCCTGTTATGCCGGAGCGGTCTGAGGCCTTTTTGAGGGTAAGGTCATACACGGCGCGATGCGCCTGCAGCGCCGGTACGGCGAAGGCGGGAACTATCGGGAACACCGCCGACAACAGAACGGCATGGAATGCAAGGCGCGCTGCGCGCATGGGGTACTCCGATCGTCGCGGCTGATGGCAGGCCGCAGGGAAAGATGGTCCAGCTTAAAAAAAGTCGTGGCGGAAGCGAGGCAAAAATAGCAATTTCGGCCCCGCCAGCGCGGCGCCTTCCAGCAATAGGGAAAAGCAATGAGTGAAACAATCGAAAAGCGGCTAAGCGATCTCGGCGTGACGCTTCCTGTCGCCGCCGCACCTGCCGCCAACTACGTCCCCTATTGCAGGTCGGGCACTCTGCTGTTCACCGCCGGGCAATTGCCGCTCAAGGACGGCAAGCTGCAGGCGAGCGGCCTGCTCGGCCGCGACGTCGACACGGCAAGCGGCAAGGACGCGGCGAAATACTGCGCGATCAACATTCTGGCGCAGGCCAAGGCCGCGCTCGGTGACCTGGAGAAGATCCGCCGGCTGGTGAAGATCACCGTCTTCGTTGCCTCTGCCCCCGACTTTGTCGAGCAGCATCTGGTAGCCAACGGCGCTTCCGATTTCCTGGTCGCCGCCCTTGGCGAGCGCGGCAAGCATGCCCGCTCCGCCGTCGGCACTGCCTCCCTGCCGCTTAATGCCGCAGTGGAAATCGAAGCCATCTTCGAAGTCGAATGAACGAAGGCCTGACATGACCGACCTATCCTGGCTGACTGCCCGGCCCGTTGCCCATCGCGGCTTCCACGACATGAACAAGACGCGCTGGGAAAACACGCTGTCCGCTTTCACCGCCGCGGCCGAACGGGGCTACGCCATCGAATGCGACGTGCATCTGTCGTCTGATGGCGTTCCCGTCATCATCCATGATGGCGACCTGAAAAGGCTGACCGGCGAGGACGGTTTCGTCTGGCAGCGCAGCGCGGCCGAACTGACCGCGCTCAAGGTTGGCGGCACATCCGACCGTGTGCCGACGCTGCAGGAAGCGCTCGACCTCGTCGACGGCCGCGTGCCCATGGTCGTCGAGCTGAAAGGGGTTCCCGGCCGCGACGAAGGCCTGGTGGCGCGCGTCGGCAAGATGCTCAAGCGCTACAAGGGCAAGGCGGCGATCATGTCGTTCGATCACTGGCTGATCCGCGATTTCCCGAAACATGCAGCCGGCATTCCCGCTGGCTTGACCGCCTACGGCAAGGACCTCAAGCTGATCGAGGCGCATTTTTCGATGCTGGCGCATGAGCTATCCTTCACCTCCTACGCCGCCGGCGACCTGCCGAACCCGTTCGTCAGCTTCGTGCGTGAAAAGCTCAAAATGCCTGTCATCACCTGGACGGTGCATGATCAGCCAGCGATCGACTTGACCTTCAAATATGCCGATCAGATGACATTCGAAGGGTTCGAACCCGAGCTGGTCAAGGTCGCTTGAGCGGGGTGTCTGAAATGTGACTTGTAGCGGCCCGGATGGAGCTTAAATAAGCCTCATGGATCAGGGCGACGATGGCGACGGGCAAATTGCAAATGCGGATTATTCGATCCGTATCGCCGCAGGCATCGGCGCGTTCACCTGCGATGAGTGGAACGGCTTTGCCGGCACCACGCGCGGCGATGCGGAAAATGGTTATAACCCGCTCGTTTCATTCGCTTTTTTAAGCGCGCTGGAAGATTCCGGCTGCGCCGTGCGACGCACCGGCTGGCAGGGGCATCATTTGCGGCTGGAGACCGCGCAAGGCAGGCTGCTGGGCGCCGTCCCCTGCTATCTCAAATCGCACAGCCAGGGCGAATATGTGTTCGACCACGGCTGGTCTGACGCCTTCGAGCGCGCCGGCGGCCGCTATTATCCAAAACTGCAATGCGCCGTGCCGTTCACGCCGGTCACCGGTCCTCGCCTGCTGGTCGGCAAGGGCGAGGATCCGGATGCGGTGAAGGCCGGGCTTGCCGCTGGCCTCAAAATGGTGACCGACAAGCTCGGCGTGTCCTCGGCGCATGTCACCTTCGCGCGGGAGAGCGATGTCGCAACGCTCGAGGCCGCCGGTTTCCTGCACCGCACAGACCAGCAATTCCACTTCTTCAACGAAGGCTTTTCGACCTATGACGACTTTCTCGCCACGCTTGCCTCGCGCAAGCGCAAGGCGATGAAGAAGGAACGGCGCGAGGCGCTCGCCGATGGCATCACCATCGACTGGCTGACCGGCAAGGACCTGACGGAAAAGGCGTGGGACAACTTCTTCGCCTTCTACATGGACACCGGCAGCCGCAAATGGGGCCGCCCCTATCTGAACCGCCAGTTCTTCTCGCTGATCGGCGAACGCATGGCCGACGACATCCTGCTGGTGATGGCCAGGCGAAACGGGCGCTACATTGCCGGCGCCATCAATTTCATCGGCTCCGACGCGCTCTACGGCCGCAACTGGGGCTGCATCGAGGATCACCCCTTCCTGCATTTCGAGGTCTGTTATCACCAGGCCATCGACTTCGCCATCGAACGCAAGCTGAAGGTGGTCGAGGCGGGCGCCCAGGGGGAGCACAAGCTGGCGCGCGGCTACCGGCCGGTAACGATGCATTCGGCCCACTACATTTCGCATCCCGGCTTGCGCAATGCGGTGGCCGACTATCTCCAGCGCGAGCGGCGCGAGGTGGAGCGGATGAGCGGCTATCTCGAAGAACACACGCCGTTTCGCAAGGATCTCGACGAGTAGCAGGCCTTCTGGCATGGCCGATCTCGCCCGATCGCCCGTCCCATCGTCTTGCCGGTCCGGGACAGCTTCGCTACACGGGACGCGAGGCACAATCCGGAGTGTTCGCCATGGCTGAAACCGCCTATGAGACCGACAACATCTTCGCCAAGATCCTGCGCGGAGAAATTCCCTCGCACCGCGTCTACGAAGACGATGCCGTCGTCGCCTTCATGGATGTGATGCCGCAAGGGCCCGGCCATACGCTGGTGGTGCCAAAAGCCCCGTCGCGCAATCTGCTCGACGCCAACCCGTCGACCTTCGGCCCGCTCTTCAACGTCGTCCAGAAAGTGGCGCGGGCAGTCAAGAAGGCGCATAATGCCGACGGCGTTACCATCCTGCAGTTCAACGAGCCGGCCTCCGGCCAGACCGTCTATCACCTGCACGTCCATGTCATTCCGCGTTTCGACGGCATCCCGTTGAAGCCGCATAGCGGCGTGATGGAGAAACCCGAAGTGCTTGCCGGGAATGCCGAGAAAATACGGGCGGCGCTGGGAAGCTGAGCCGCAACTCGTTTCGCGGGCAGGAGAAAGTCTAGCTGGCGGCTCGAGCCAACCGCTCGATCGCGCCCGGCTGGGCGCCATCACGCAGGCGCCGGCGGATCGCTTGGGCGCACTGTTCAGGGCTGAGGACCGAGGTGTCGACCTCAAGATCATACACGCCCGGCCGGTGCACCGCTTCCTGCCACAGACGCACGGGCAAAGGGGTGGGATCGTCCGAAGAGCCGGTGACATACCCCCTGCCCGCCTCGCTGGCGGCTCGCCTTTCCATGATGATTTCAATCGGACAGAGAACGCCGACAAACAGCACCGGCAGGCCGGCGAGACGGCGCGCGCAATCGGCCAGGCAATCGAGCGGCCTCGAATAGGCATCGTGATGGCCGACATCCGTCACGACGTTCAGCCCCAGCCGACTATGCGCCGCGATCGATTCGTAAAGGGCGGCATAAAGGCGTGGCACGAACACTTCGAGGTCGGGGCGTTCGCCGCCGGGTCGCAGCCCTATTCCCGGGCGAAGTCGCGGCGGTATGATCTGGGCATAGCTGTCGACGCCCAGATTCATCCATGCGCCATCGAAGCTTTCCTGAATGGCGCGAGCGATGCTCGATTTTCCCGACCGCGGCGCGCCGTTGAGGATGACGATCTGGCCGGGCATAGCCACCCCATTGCTCAAAATGAAAAAGCCCCGTTGCCGGGGCTTTTTCGGGTGCGTGCCGATCAGCCCTTGCGGGGCAGTTGCGGGACCAGGCTGCGCTTGCCGCCATCCTTGCCCTTGGGCTCCGGCTTCTGCGCCACGACCTTCTTGGCGGCTGGCTTCTTGGCCGCGGCCTTGCGCGGCTTCGGCGCGTCTTCCGGCTCTTCCTTCTTCGGCTTGACAGGCGCCTCGTCGGCCAGCGATTCGAGCTTCAGGCCGGTCTCGCCGGTTTCCTTCTTCTCGACGGTGACGCGCACCGTGCCGCCCTTCTTGAGCTTGCCGAACAGCACCTCGTCAGCCAGCGGCTTCTTGATGTGCTCCTGGATCACACGGCCGAGCGGCCGCGCGCCCATGCGCTCGTCATAGCCCTTGTCGGCCAGCCAGGCGATCGCATCCGGCGACAGGTCGAAGGTGACGCCACGCTCGGAGAGCTGCGCCTCGAGCTGCATGACGAACTTCTGCACCACCTGATGGATGACCGGCACCGGCAGCGAACCGAACGGGATGATCGCATCAAGACGGTTGCGGAACTCCGGCGTGAACAGCCGGTTGATCGCCTCGACATCGTCGCCTTCGCGCTTGGTCGACCCGAAACCGATCGCCGCGCGCTGCGCATCGGATGCGCCCGCATTGGTGGTCATGATCAGGATGACATTGCGGAAGTCGATCTGCTTGCCGTTGTGGTCGGTCAGCTTGCCGTGGTCCATCACCTGCAACAGGATGTTGAACAGGTCCGGATGCGCCTTCTCGACCTCGTCGAGCAGCAGCACGCAGTGCGGATGCTGGTCGACGCCGTCGGTGAGCAGGCCGCCCTGGTCGAAGCCGACATAGCCGGGAGGCGCGCCGATCAACCGCGAAACGGTGTGGCGTTCCATATATTCCGACATGTCGAAGCGGATCAGCTCGACGCCGAGCGAGGCAGCGAGTTGCTTGGCCACTTCCGTCTTGCCGACGCCGGTCGGACCCGAGAACAGATACGAGCCGATCGGCTTTTCCGGTTCGCGCAGGCCGGCACGGGCCAGCTTGATCGCCGAGGTCAGCGCCGTGATGGCGGTGTCCTGACCATAGACAACGCGCTTCAGCTCGATATCGAGGCCCTGCAGCACCTTCTCGTCATCGGCCGAAACCGTCTTCGGCGGGATGCGCGCCATGGTGGCGATCGTTGCTTCGATCTCCTTGATGCCGATGGTCTTCTTGCGCTTGGCTTCCGGCACCAGCATCTGCGAGGCACCGGTCTCGTCGATCACGTCGATCGCCTTGTCCGGCAGCTTGCGGTCGTTGATGTAGCGCGCCGACAACTCGACCGAGGCCTTGATCGCTTCGCTCGTGTAGCGGACCTTGTGGAACTCCTCGAAATAGGGCTTCAGGCCCTTCATGATCTCGATGGCATCCTCGATGGTCGGTTCGTTGACGTCGATCTTCTGGAAGCGCCGCACCAGAGCACGGTCCTTCTCGAAGAACTGGCGGAACTCCTTGTAGGTGGTCGAGCCGATGCAGCGGATCGCACCCGACGACAGAGCCGGCTTCAACAGGTTCGACGCGTCCATGGCGCCGCCCGAGGTGGCCCCTGCTCCGATCACCGTATGGATCTCGTCGATGAACAGTACCGCGCCCGGATAATCCTCGAGCTCCTTGACGACCTGCTTCAGCCGTTCCTCGAAATCGCCGCGGTAGCGCGTGCCGGCCAGCAACGTGCCCATGTCGAGCGCGAAGATGGTGGCGTTGTGCAGCACTTCGGGAACGTCGCCCTCGACGATGCGCTTGGCCAGACCTTCGGCGATCGCCGTCTTGCCGACCCCCGGGTCGCCGACATAGAGCGGGTTGTTCTTGGAGCGGCGGCACAGCACCTGGATGGTGCGGTTGATCTCCGACTCGCGGCCGATCAGCGGATCGATCTTGCCGGCCTTGGCCTTGTTGTTAAGGTTGACGCAATAAGCGGTCAGCGCATCCTGCTGCTGCTTTTTCTTGCCGCCTTCCTCCTGCGGCTCGGCGCCGTTCTGGCCGCCCTGCTCGTCATCGGCACCGCGCGGCGAGCGCGTCTCCGATGCGCCCGGACGCTTGGCGATGCCGTGCGAGATGTAGTTGACAGCGTCGTAGCGCGTCATCTGCTGTTCCTGCAGGAAATAGGCGGCGTGGCTTTCGCGCTCGGCGAAGATGGCGACGAGCACGTTGGCGCCCGACACTTCCTCGCGGCCGGACGACTGCACATGGATCACCGCGCGCTGGATGACGCGCTGGAAGCCGGCGGTCGGCTTGGAATCCTCGTCGTAGCCGGTGACCAGATTGTCGAGCTCGGTGTCGATATAGGTCAGAACAGTGTGCTTCAGCTCGTCGAGATCGACGTTGCAGGCGCGCATGACGGCGGCCGCCTCGGTGTCGTCGATCAACGCGAGCAGCAGATGTTCAAGGGTTGCGTATTCATGGTGCCGCTCATTGGCGAGCGTCAGCGCCTGGTGAAGCGCCTTTTCCAGGCCTTGGGAGAAAGCCGGCATGTTACCTCACTTCTTCTCCATCACGCATTGCAGCGGATGCTGATTCTGTCGGGCGAAATCCATGACCTGAGACACTTTGGTCTCGGCCACCTCGAATGTATAGACCCCGCACTCGCCCACTCCATGATTGTGAACATGAAGCATGATGCGTGTGGCGGCTTCGCGGTCCTTCTGGAAAAAACGCTCCAGCACGTGAACCACGAACTCCATTGGAGTGTAGTCGTCGTTGAGGATGAGGACCCGATAAAGGCTGGGCTTCTTGGTCTTGGTTTTGGTGCGCGTGATGACGGCCGTCCCGCGGCCGGCCTCATTGCCGTCGCCGCCGCCGTTTTGCATCCGCGCCACTTGTCTCATGGCAGTCAAACCGATCGTCACGTAATCCTGCCTCTTTCGAATCCCCATGCGAGTTCAACATGTAGGTGTTCGATGGACGATTTTAAGCCCTTCTGGTTAGCTGACAATATGGCTAGGTGACCAAACTTGGCGGATTTTCGCAATCGTGAAGCGCCACGCCGCCGCAAACCGGAAATTAGCACGAAAAAACCCGGCCGCGTTTCCGCGACCGGGTTTTGCCCCGGGCCCAAAGGGGGCCGGATCTAAAACTATTGGCCGAAATTACTTCGCCTTGGCAACGATCGATTCGAACGGCTTGTAGGCTTCCTTGGCGAGTTCGGCGTAGAGATCGCCGATCTTGGTGGCCTCGGCGACGAACGCCTCGTAGGACTGCTTGGCGTAGTCGGACTGGATCTCGATCGCCTTGTCCAGCGACTTGGCCGAAAACAGCTTCTCGAAAGCGGCGCTGCCGGCTTCGAAGCTCTTCTTGGTGTATTCACCGGCTTCGGTGGCGATCGCCTGAGCGCCCTTGGAGAGCGAAGCGAAGCTCTTCAAACCGGTGTCGGCGAATTCCTTACCGTATTTGCTGAAGTCCTCATAGGTCTGGGTCATTTCACGATTCCCTTGACGGTTGAGGCGTCCTTCTTCGGGGCGCCCTTGTGCAATGCACTAGAGTATATTGTGCGCCGCACAAAAGTCAATATTTCGCCGGCGAGCGGCGCCGCCTGCGCAGGCAATGGCTAAAAATCAAATAAAGTGCGTTTCAAGCCCGAAGAAAATGGTGAACGCGGCGGTTACCATAAACGGATTGGTAACGCTGCCCCGTTAGCTTGGCTGAAAGTGAGGCAGGACCCTTTGCCGCCTCCAACGCAACGAAGAATTCAAGGGAAATATCAGTGCGTAAGGCGTTGTTGGGCATCGTTTCCAAATCCACCTCCCCCCTCAAAGCGATGATGGTCTTCGCCCTGGCGATGACGTTCGTTTGCGCCGACGTTACCTCCTCGCTGGCAGCACGGCCGGCCGCCATCGTCGTGGACGCTAAGACGGGCAAGGTGCTCTACTCCGCGGATGCCAACGGCAGGCGCTATCCGGCGTCGCTGACGAAGATGATGACGCTTTATCTGACCTTCGAAGCGATGGCGAAGGGCAAGATCAGCCGGAACACGCCTGTCGTGTTTTCCGCCAAGGCCTCCGCCGAAGCGCCGACGAAACTCGGCGTGAAGCCGGGCGGTTCGGTCTCGGTCGAAACCGCGATCCTGTCGATCGTCACCAAGTCCGCGAACGACTCGGCCACCGCACTTGGTGAAATGATTGGCGGCGATGAAACCACTTTTGCCCGCATGATGACCGCCAAGGCGCGGCAGCTCGGCATGAACGGCACCGTCTTCCGCAACGCCAACGGCCTGCCCGACCCTGGCCAGTTCACCACCGCGCGCGACATGGCGACGCTCGGCATCGCGCTCAGGGAGCATTTCCCCCAGTATTATGGCTACTTCTCGCAGCGTTCCTTTCTCTATGGCCGCCAGCGCATCAATGGCCACAACCGTCTGCTCGGACGCATCAAGGGCGTCGACGGCATCAAGACCGGCTACACCCGCGCCTCCGGCTTCAACCTCGTTTCATCCGTGGCCGACGGCAACCGTCGCCTCGTCGCCGTTGTCATGGGCGGCACGTCGGGCGGCAGCCGCGACAACCAGATGGCATCGTTGATCAACACCTACCTGCCGAGGGCCTCGACCCGCGGCGGCGGTGACCTGGTCGCCAAGGCCGACGGCAGCAACCCGGTCAAGGCCCTTGCCAAGGTTCTCCTGCCCAAGCACGACGCGCCGACCCCGGACGAGAAGCCGGTCGCTGTGGCCAGCGCCGATGACGCCGTCGCCGACGACGCAACGGTTGCCGAGGATGACACCGCCGACAGCAATGCCCAGGCCGAAGCGCCCACGCTGGTCGCCCCGGCAAAGAAGGTGAAGACGGTCATCGTCTCCGCCCCCAAGGTCGCCACGGCGCAGGTCGTGGCCGCCTATGCCGAGCCGACGCAGGCTGCCGAGCCGGCGTCAAGCGTCGATCCGGTCAACACCGCCTCAGTGCCGTCGGGCTGGGCCATCCAGGTCGCCTCTTCACCGAAGCAGTCGGAAGCCCAGGCCGTCCTCGACAAGACCAGCAAGCAGGCACCAAAAGCGCTGGCGGATGCTTCCGGCTTCACCGTCGCGTTCGACAAGGACGGCGTCACCTACTACCGCGCCCGTTTCGGCGGCTTTGGCTCGAAAGACGCCGCCTGGAAGGCCTGTACCGCTTTGAAGAAGAAGAAAATCGAGTGCTACGCCGTCCAGCAATAGGGCGGCGTGGAAGCATCTCCCGGAAAATTTTTCGCGTCGAAGGAGACTAGTTGTGATTGGAGAGCAAGACGTCCTTGGCTTCGTTGATTCGCGCCGCCAGGAAAGACGTGCCGCCGATATCGGGGTGCAGGCGCTGCATCAGGCGGCGGTGCGCCTTGCGGACATCCGCCGCGGCGGCCCCCGCTTCAAGACCAAGGACCTTGTAGGCCTCCTCCTTAGTCATGGCGCCCGGACCTGGCGCAACACCCAGCCCTTCGCCACCGTTCGTCTCAGTGTTTTTGCGCCAGACGGGAAATCTGCCGTCAAGATACGTCTCTAGCAGCTGGCGGCTCTCCGCATCGGCGGAGAGTTCGCGGTAGAGATGCTGCAACTCCGCAAGGCCCATAGCGCCAAGCATCTTGCCGTCATGGCGGCCGGCCAGAACCAGCCCTTCGAGGCCGCCGGTATCGTGATCCAGCTCCATTTCGAGCGCTGCCGTCCGCACCGTTGAGCGTTTTCCCGGCGCCGGCCTGGCATCAGGCCGGTTCGTGCGCGTGGCGGCATACCAGCCGATCGCCACGAACAGCATGATGCTGCCGATTCCGCTTCGGCCGACCAGAAGCACGGCGGTGCCTACCAGCGCCAGCAGGATCGGTCCCAGTGTTCTCATGCCGGTTGCCAGCCGGGCCGGATCGGCCCGCAGGAAGGCCGAGGCTATGCCCAGGAGCACCAGCAGCAATGCGACCAGACCGATAATTGCTGCTAACATTTCCCACCGCCCCGCAGATGCCCTGTCCGCCTGGACAGCCGCGTGATGTCATCCAACACTTTTTCTGCGCCGGAATGATGGCTTTCACCTGGACAGGACGAGAACCGCCACGCGGGCTGGCTCTCCAGCCCATTGGCCCTTGTCGGCTTCGTCAGCTTTTCATTGCGCATGAATTTCAAGATGTGGCGTTGTCGCGCCGCTTGCAAGTCCAGTGCGAAGCAAGATGGAGGGCCAGAAAAGCCCGCGCCAAAACAGGCAGCGCCTGCGTGCGACGGCCTACAGCAAGCCGAGATCGGCAAGCTCGCGCCTGAGTTTCGGCGGCATCTCGACCAGTCCCGCCTTGCCTTTGCCGAGATCAGGTGGTGCATCCGACGGTTTCAAATAGCGCCAACCCTGGAAGGCCCGGCGCGGCTGCCAGTCGGTGCGCACGACATGCGGATCAAGCATAAGGTGGCAGCGACCGATGCCCTCGTCGTCAATGAACGGCCGGATCTCGGTGATCAGCTGCCGGCATTGCACATTGCCCTTGATCACCCAGTAGAGCGAACCGCCATCGGTGATCTCGGCGCCACGCGTGGGCACCATGCGGGTGGTGTGCCAGTGTTCGGCCGGCTCGCCGGCCCGGCGCCGTTCGTCGAGACGGAACTCGATCCATTCCTCGAGATCCTCGACGCTGTCGCAGCCGACGCACAGTTTTAGGAGATTGAGAGCCATTCGCTAAGGTTAGTCCGGAGCGCCGGGACGTCAACGGCATGAAGGGGCTTCTCCACAGTGGCCAGCGTTGCTCAGCACTCCACGACATTGACGGCGAGACCGCCGAGGCTGGTTTCCTTGTACTTCTCGTTCATGTCGAGCCCGGTCTGGCGCATGGTCTCGATCGCCGCGTCGAGCGGCACGAAATGGACGCCGTCGCCCTTGATCGCCAGCGACGCGGCCGTCACCGCCTTGACCGCGCCGAGCGCATTGCGCTCGATGCACGGCACCTGGACCAGCCCGCCGACCGGATCGCAAGTCATGCCGAGATGGTGTTCGAGCGCGATTTCGGCGGCATTCTCGACCTGCTCGGGCGTGCCGCCCATGACGGCGCACAGGCCGGCCGCGGCCATCGCCGAGGCGGATCCGACCTCGCCCTGACAGCCGACCTCGGCGCCCGAGATCGACGCATTGGTCTTGATGATGCCGCCGACGGCGGCAGCCGTCAGCAGGAAGTCGCGAATACTGGGCTGGTCGGCCTCGGGATGGAAATGCAGCCAGTAGCGCAGCACTGCCGGCAGCGTGCCGGCCGCCCCGTTGGTCGGCGCGGTGACGACGCGGCCGCCGGCGGCATTCTCCTCGTTGACCGCCATGGCGTAGATCGACAGCCAGTCATTGGCGAGCAGCGGATTTGGCCGGTTCTGCTGCCACTGTTCCTGCAGCTTGTCGTGCAACTGCCGGGCCCGGCGCCGCACCTTCAGCCCGCCCGGCATGATGCCGTCCTGCGACAGGCCACGGTCGATGCAGCTCTTCATCGCCCCCCAGATGGCGTCGAGGCCGGCGTCGAGCTCCTCGCGCGACATCTGCGTTTCCTCGTTGACGCGCTTCATTTCGGCGATGGAAAGCCCGCTCTTGGCCGCCATCTTCAGCATCTCGACGGCGTTCTTGAAGGGATAAGGCACTTTCTTGCCTTCCGATGTCACCGACCCCTTGGCCTTCATGCGCTGCAGCTCTTCTTCCGACACCACGAAGCCGCCGCCGATCGAATAGTAGATGCGCTTGAGCAGCAGGCGTCCGCCGGCGTCATAGGCATGGAACGCCATGCCGTTGGCGTGGCCGGTAAGCGGTGTCTTGCGGTCGAGCACCAGATCCGTGGCCGGGTCGAAATGGTAGGACGGGTGACCTGGCGGTGAAATCATCTTGTCGGCGGTGATGCGGCCGATGATGCCGTCGGCCTGGTCCGGATCGACCGTCTGCGGGGTCTGGCCAGCAAGGCCGAGGATGACGGCGCGGTCGCTGCCATGGCCGATGCCCGTATAGGCGAGCGAGCCATGCAGGCTGGCGCAGATGCGGGCGACCTTGGCGCCGGCGGGACGCGGCCAGTCGTCGCCCGCGACCTCGTCGAGAAACCGCCGCGCGGCCGTCATCGGCCCCATCGTGTGCGAGCTCGAGGGGCCGATGCCGATCTTGAACAGGTCGAAAACCGAAAGGAACACGCTGTCTCCTGGAGTCGCGTCGAGGATCCTACATATAGGAATTCCAAGGAATGTTTCCGCTCTTTTGACGGTCGCGGCGCAGCATCTGCCGACCTTGTTTGCTCCGGCAGCGACATTGCTGCCGATCGCGGGAGCCGGCATCGAAGCAACCACGCTGGATGTGATAAATTCAGCCATGGGCGATTCCTTCTATCTTTCGATGGCTGATTTCGGGGCGCTGGCCTTCTTCCTGATCGCGTGGCTGCTGCACACGCTCGCCTCGGACGGCAAGCTGGTCAGCCGCATGTCGCTGACGACGGCGATGAATGCACAGCGCGAGGCCTGGATGCGCACCATGGCCGAGCGCGAAATCCGCATCGTCGACACCGCCATCATGAGCGGTCTGCAGCAAGGAACCGCCTTTTTCGCCTCAAGTTCGCTGATCGCGCTCGGCGGCTGCTTTGCCTTGCTCGGCGCGTCCGACCGGGTGCTGGAAGTGCTGAGCAACCTACCGCTCGGCGGCGCGCCATCGCGCCCGGCCTTTCAGATCAAGGTGCTGGGACTGGTGCTGATCCTCGCCTTCGCCTTCTTCAAATTCGGCTGGGCCTACCGGCTGTTCAACTATTGCTCGATCCTGATCGGCGCGGTGCCGATCCCGCATGGCGAAGCCTCGCGCAATCCGGTCACGGAAACCGCGGTGTGGCGCGCGGCGCAGATGAACATGCTGGCCGGCAAGCATTTCAACTCGGGCCTGCGCGGCGTGTTCTTCTCGATCGGCTATCTCGGCTGGTTCGTCGATCCGGTGGTGTTCGTGCTGTCGACGCTTCTGCTGCTGGCCGTGCTGGTGCGGCGCCAGTTCTTCTCGGCGGCGCGGCGCGCCGTCATCGGTCAGCCGCCCGGTCCTGGGAAAGGCCGATCGATACGGCCGGAAAGCCAATAGGCGAAAAGCCCGATCCATTCGCGGAGCGCTATGGTGGTGTTTTGCACGGAATCGATCGCATTGTCGCGAAACAAGCCGACACCTTCCTTGCCGGAGGTGTGATAATCGACCGGCCATGGGATGGTTGGAAAGCCAGCCTTGTCGAACAGCGCCTTGGCCCGCGGCATATGGAAGGCGGAGGTCACCAGCAGCCAGGTCTCGCCCGGCTTCGGGTCGACAAGTTTGCGGCTGAAGACGGCATTTTCATAGGTGTTGCGGGACTTGTCCTCCAGGACAAGACGATCGGCCGATACACCGAGCGGAACGAGCAGGCGGGACGCGGTGTCGGCGTCCCCCTCGGCGTCGATGAAAAACGCGCCGTGACCGCCTGATACAACCACCTTGGCCTGTGGGAAGCGCCGGGCGAGGATTGCGGTCTCGACCATGCGATCGCCGCTGCTGCTCAGTTCATAGCCGCCACGCGCGAAGTTGATGGCGCCCTCGAAGCCGCCGCCGAGCACGACGATGCCGTCAACCTTTTGCGGCAGCGGCGGGCGCGCAAAGCGCTCCTCGAGCGGGTTGAGCATCATAGCGCCAAGCGACGTCCAGGTTGAGAGCGCCAGGATCAGAAACGCCAGGACACTGCCGGTGACGGCCAGCCGCCGCCGGCCGATCAGGCCGGCGATCAACCCGGCCAGAAGCAGGAAAATCGTCAGGTTGAGCGGCTGGATGAAGAACCAGAAGACCTTGGAAAGAAGAAAGAACATCGCACCCCTTCAGATGATCGATACCCTTACCACCACTTCTCAGGCTGAAATGTGCCAGCCGCCTGCTCGATGACGGCGGCAGTCTGGAACAGCGTCTCTTCCTCGAACGGCCGGCCGATGAGCTGCAGCCCGAGCGGCAGCCCTTTGGGGTCGAGGCCGGCAGGCACGGCGATGCCCGGCAGGCCGGCCATGTTCACGGTGACCGTGAAAATGTCGTTGAGGTACATTTTCACCGGATCGGCGGCCATGTCCTCATCCGCGATGCCGAAGGCGGCGGACGGCGTCGCCGGGGTCAGGATGACATCGACGCCGGCGGCGAACACATTTTCGAAGTCGCGCTTGATCAAATTGCGCACCTTCTGCGCCTGCAGGTAGTAGGCGTCGTAATAGCCTGCCGACAGCACATAGGTGCCGATCATGATGCGGCGCTTGACCTCGCGGCCGAAACCGGCGGCGCGGGTCTTTTCATACATCTCGACAATGTCCTTGCCCGGCACGCGCAGGCCGTAGCGGACGCCGTCATAGCGCGCCAGGTTGGACGAAGCCTCGGCGGGCGCCACGATGTAGTAGGCCGGCAGCGCGTATTTCGTATGCGGCAGGGAAATGTCGACGATCTCGGCGCCGGCATCCCTGAGCCAGGCAATGCCCTTCTGCCACAGCGCCTCGATCTCTTCCGGCATGCCGTCGACGCGGTATTCCTTGGGAATGCCGACCTTCATGCCCTTGATCGGCTTGCCGATCGCAGCCTCGTAGTCCGGCACCGGCCGGTCGACGGAAGTGGTGTCCTTCGGATCGACCGAGGCCATCGACCTGAGCAGGATCGCGGCGTCGCGCACGTCGCGCGCGATCGGGCCGGCCTGGTCGAGCGACGAGGCGAAGGCGACGATGCCCCAGCGCGAGCAGCGGCCATAGGTCGGCTTGATGCCGACGGTGCCGGTGAAGGCGGCCGGCTGGCGGATCGAGCCGCCCGTATCGGTCGCCGTCGCGCCGGCGCACAGGAACGCCGAGACGGCGGTCGCAGAGCCGCCGGAAGAGCCGCCTGGCACCAACTGCGCATTGTCCAGGGTGCGCTGGGTTTTCGTACCGCCGGCCGACACGAAGCCGCCATCGCCCTGATGCGTCGTTGGCATCACCACCGTGTCGAGCCGCGAACGCCGCCACGGGTTGATGACCGGGCCATAATAGGACGTCTCGTTGGACGAGCCCATGGCGAACTCATCCATGTTGAGCTTGCCGAGCATGACCGCGCCATCCGCCCACAGATTGGCGGTGACGGTCGATTCGTAACGTGGCTTGAAGCCGTCGAGCACATGGCTGCAGGCCTGGGTATGGACACCTTCGGTGCCGAACAAATCCTTGATGCCCAGCGGAATGCCTTCCAGCGCACCGCCCTCGCCCTTGACCAGCCTGGCGTCAGACGCCTTGGCCATGTCGCGCGCCCTGTCGCCGGTCACCGCGACATAGGCATTGAGCGCCGGATTGGCGCGATCGATCGCCGAGAGATAGGCCTCGGTGATCTCGGTCGCGGTGATTTCCTTGCCACGCAGCTTGGCGCGGGCCTGCGAAATCGTCAGTCTGGTCAGGTCGCTCATCAAAGGCTCTTTTCGTAAAACACCGACCACTTGGAATCGGGATAATCCAGCACCGGGCCGCAGCGCGAAAACCCGGCACGTTCGTAGACGGTCCAGGCGGCGGGGTGGCGGTCGCCCGTCTCGAGCACCAGCCGCTTCAGCCCTTCCTGCCTCGCCAGTGCCTCGACGCGCTCAACGATGCTGGCGCCGATTTTCTGGCCGCGATGCGAAGGCCGCGTATACATGCGCTTGACCTCGCCAATGGCACCGCCATGGCGCTTCAGCGCGCCACAACCGATGGCGATGCCATTGTCGCGGGCGATGAATACGGTCGTGTCCTGGCCGGCCATCTGCTCGACGGTCAGATGATAGCAGTGCTCCGGCGGCGTCAATTCGAGCAAGGTCTCGTTGAGTTCCTTGACCAGGCCGCGCACATCGTCCTGCAACGGTGTCTCGATGGCGATCTCGATTGCCATCGGCGCCCTACTCCACGACCTTCGGCACGAGGAAGAAATTCTCTTCGGTCGCAGGCGCATTGGCGACGATGTCGGTCGCCTTGCTGCCGTCGGTGACGACGTCCTGGCGCTTCTTCATCTCCATCGGCGTCACCGAGGTCATCGGCTCGACGCCGGAAACATCGACTTGGTTCAGCTGCTCGACGAAGCCCAGTATGGCGTTCAGTTCGCCGGTCATGCGTTCGGCATCTTCCTCGCTCACCGCAATGCGGGCGAGACGCGCGACGCGCTTCACTGTCTGAAGATCAACGGACATAGATTTTGCCTCGGGGAAAACCAGTCCGGGCTATAGCGGCGCCGCGCGCGCGGCGCAACATGCATCATGCGAGAGACCAGGCGTGATGGCGGCCTGGTCTCGGCCATCGGTCCAAGGACAGGTCTATGGCAAGGCAACGCCCTCGCACAGATAATAGCTGCCGCTGTTGCCGCTCGCTTCGCTTTCGTCATCGATCGGCCGGACCGATACGAGATCGATCTGCGTCGGGCTGATCCGCGTCACCGACAGGACATCGGGAAAGACATAGCCCGGTTCCTGGCAGATGGCCGTCACCGCCCAGCTCGGCGAGCGTGTCGCCTTGCTGACCTGCACGAATTCGCAATTATATTCAACGCCCTGCAGGCCATGCACGGAAAGCACGACGTTGCCGGCATCGATCAGCGTCTGCAGCGTGTCCTTCCTGGCCTGCGTGCAAAGCTCCTCGGACTGCAGGTAGACGCCTTCGATGAAGTCATCCGCGGCGAGCGCGGGCGATGCCGCGACAAACATCGATACACAAAGAGATCGCCCCAACGCCATGGATTTGTTCCGCTTTGGCTGTTTCTAGATCGTAATCGTTTCACCGATTTTCGGCAACGCGACCTTCACACCGGACCCTTCGAGGCCGGCCTCGAATTTCTCGGGCGTCGGATCGATCATCGGAAACGTGCCGAAATGGCAAGGGACGACCGTGTCGAACTTGAAGAAGCGCCGGCAGGCAAGTGCCGCCACCGCGCCGCCCATGGTGAAACGATCGCCGATCGGCACGATGCCGATCTTCGGCTCATGCAATTCGTTGATCAGCGCCATGTCGGAAAAGATGTCGGTATCGCCCATATGGTAGAGCGTCGGGTCTTCCGGGAAATGCAGGACCAGCCCGCCCGGATTGCCGAGATAGACGTTCTTGCCGCCGTCTTCGCCAAACGAGGAAGAGTGCAGCGCCTGGACGAAAGTGGTGGTGAAGCCGCCGCAATCGACCGTGCCGCCGATATTGCCGGGATTGATCTTGCTGCCGTCGGCGCCCTTGCCGACCAGATACATGCAGATCTCGAAATTGGCGACCAGCTGCGCGCCGCTCTTGCCGAGCACTTCCAGCGCGCCGCTGATGTGGTCGCTGTGTCCATGCGTCAGCAGGACATGCGTGATCCCTTCCGCCGGCCCTTCCCAGCCGCCCGTCCAGGACGGGTTGCCGATCAGATAGGGGTCGATGAGGATCTTGGCGTCGCCGGTTTCGATACGGAAGGCCGAATGGCCGTACCAGGTCAGTTTCATGAAATGCATTCCTCGATTATTGCCGGGCCAGAGGTTAAAACGCCGATGACCCCGATATCAAAGGGTATAGTGTCCGCCGCGCATCCGGAAGGACGCATGCTGCTGAAAAAGACAAGGAAAAACCGTTGGCTATCATCACGATTGAGCAATTGCCGGCATGGCTCGCCGACGGCAGGACGCTGGCGGGGCTCGATCTCGGCGACAAGACGATCGGCGTCGCGGTTTCCGACCGGGGATTCGCCTTCGCTCACCCGCGCCCGGTCATCATGCGGAAGAAATTCTCGCTCGATGCCGCCGTGCTTCTGGCCTTGCTGAAGAAGGAGAATGTCGGCGCGGTGGCGATCGGACTGCCGATCAACATGGATGGGTCGGAAGGTCCGCGTGCGCAGAAATCGCGCGCCTTCGTGCGCAACATGGCGCAGCTGAGTGACCTGCCCTTCGTGTTCTGGGACGAACGGCTGTCGACTGTGGCGGCGGAGCGGACGCTGATCGAAATGGATTTCTCGCGCGCCAAACGTGCCGGCAAGATCGATTCGGCGGCCGCGGCCTTTATTCTGCAGGGAGTCTTGGACCGGCTTCAGTCGCTCGATTCAGGCGATCGAAGGGAATTGGGCGGTCAAGCGGGACCGGGCCCGACCGACGCCGCCTGACCCAGTCCAGAATTTCGCGGCGACGGCGAAAAGCCCATATCGCCATCAGCAAAAAACCGTCGAAGATGCAGGCCTTCGCCACCATCCCCGGGATGATTGCCGGATCGATGCCGAGCATCTGGCCATAGAGCTGGAATACGAAATCGTGCAGCTGCCGGGTCAGCATCACATAGCCGAAATTCATGTCGTTGAGCGACAGGTAGAACCAGCCCCAGAACAGCGCCATCGGGGCCGCCCACAATGCGAAGATATAGCGCATCAGCGGCCTCCCTTCCCGTTCGGCCCGGTCCGGCCCGATATAAGGGAAAGCAGCGAATTATGCGCCGCTGCCTTCGCCATGCCGTGCGCCGTGGCGCGAAAATCAGCGTCATCCGACGCGGCCGCGGAGCGCCGCTCGGCGAGCATCGCGACATAGGAGGCCAGAAGCGCCGCCAATTGCACCGCAACGACCATGAACAGCCCGTTGATGCCTTGCGCGGCGCCACCGATCAGGATCATCGACAGGACGCCGGACGCGGAAATGAAGGCGATGCGAACGACGCTGTCGGCGCCCGGGCTGGCCGGATCGTTGATCAACGTATCGACAAAGGCCCAGAAGAACAGCACCGCCACGACCAGCAAGGCGATCGCCAGCGGCGCGACCACGACGACGTTCTGCAGATCGACGAACCGGGCGCTCTCGACGGTCACTCCAAGCACGCCGAGGGCTGCCGTCACACCGCGGTCTCCATCGATGCAGATCAGCGCCAGCAGGGCGAAGACGATCGCCCAGTGCACAGACAGAAAGGAGGTCAGTACGTGTCGCATCGTGGTTCCTGCTTCGGCAGGAATGACAGTGGGCTTTGCCGCCCGCCGCCGCAATGGAAACCATTTGTTAAGGTTAACGGCGATCCACAGGACGCACCCCCTGTTCTCAGATGCGCTCAACTCATCGAAGAATCGGGCGATGCGGCCGCTCCCGGCTCAGGTCACCGGCGGATAGAGCGTGTCGATGATCATGCGCGCGTCATGGCGCGAATCGATCATGCCGTAGGTGTTGCGCCACTGGCCGGCCAGGCGGGTCTCGACGAAGGCATCGGCAATCCGCCCTGCCCCCAGCCGGCGCAGCTCCGCCGCGGCGGCCGACAAAGCCAGCTGTTCGGTCAGCAGCCGTGCCGAGCCCTCGTCGGTCGAAGCCACCTGCATCGCCGCCTTCAGAACGCCGATCGTTCCCCGCCCGCCGGCGCCGAGGTCGCGGTCGATGCCGGCCAGCACCTCTTCGAACAGGCCGGGCGCGCGCCCGAGCACGCGCAGCACGTCGAGCGCCATGACATTGCCCGACCCTTCCCAGATCGCGTTGACAGGCGCTTCGCGATAATAGCGGGCGAGCGGCGCCTCCTCGACATAGCCATTGCCGCCGAGACACTCCATCGCCTCATAGATCAGCGGCGGCGCGAGCTTGCACACCCAGTATTTGACGACCGGTGTCATGGCGCGGGCAAACGCCGCTTCGCCGCGATCGCTCGCCGCCTCGTCGAACGAGCGCGCCAGCCGGAACGACAGAGCGGTTGCGGCCGCAACATCCAGCGCCATGTCGGCCAGCACGCGCTGCATCAGCGGCTGTTCGATCAAGGTAGAGCCGAACACCTGGCGATGGCGGGCATGATGAACCGCTTCCGCCAGCCCTGCCCGCATGATCGCCGAGGACGCCACGGCGCAATCGAGCCGGGTCAAGGTCACCATGTCCATGATCGTCTTCACGCCGGCGCCGGGCTCGCCGACCATCTCGCCGATGGCGTTGACGAACTCGACCTCGGAAGAGGCGTTGGAGCGGTTGCCGAGCTTGTCCTTCAGCCGCTGGAATCGGAAGCCGTTGCCCGACCCGTCGCCGAGAACGCGCGGCACGAGGAAGCACGACAATCCCTCCGGCGCCTGCGCCAGCACCAGGAAGGCGTCCGACATCGGTGCCGACATGAACCATTTGTGGCCGGTCAGGCGATAGAAGCCGCTGCCGGCGCGCTCGGCCCTCGTCACATTGGCGCGCACATCCGTGCCGCCCTGTTTTTCGGTCATGCCCATGCCGAGCGTCAGCCCGGTCTTCTCGACCGGCGGCTTCTGGCTCTGGTCGTATTTGCGCGTCGTCACGCGCGGCGCCCATTCGCGAAACAGCTTTGGGCTGGCCATCAACGCCGCCAGTGAGGCGCTGGTCATGGTGATGGGGCAGAGATGCCCGGTCTCGAGTTCGGCGGTCAGGTAGAAACGGGCGGCGCGCACCTGGTGGCGGCGGCCGATCTCCGCGTCGCCATTTTCCCAGACCGAGGAATGCAACCCGTTCGCCACCGAGCGGCGCATCAAGGCGTGGTAGGCGGGGTGGAACTCGACGAGGTCGATGCGCCGTCCCTGGCGGTCATGGGTCCTGAGCTTCGGCGTCTCGACATTGGCCAGGCGCGCCAGCTCCTGCGCCTCCTGCGTCAGGACGAAACGGCCGAGACCGTCGAGGTCCTTGCGCACCGGGTCGGAAAAGCGCTCGGCAAGCTGGATCAGCAACGGATCGCCTCGCCAGGCGTTGCCGCCCGTCAGCGGCGGCGGCTGGTTCGTCACGTCGTCGGTCACAATTCGTCCCTATCGTCGGAAAGCCTCGAATCCGGGGCCACCGGCTAGATATAGCCAAGCGTTGCCGCGTGCGCGACGAAAATACCGGGGAGAAAGGCGCCAATCCAAAGCTGGTGCTTGCGGGCGCAAAATCCGCACCCTATAGCAGCGCCTTGAGATGACCGACGCTTCGTCCCTGCCACTCTACCCTCACCGCCATCTTCTAGGCATCAGCGATCTTTCGCCCGCCGACATCGAGCTGTTGCTCGACCGGGCTGATCGGGCCGTCGCGATTTCGCGGCAGTCCGAGAAAAAGACCTCGACGCTGCGCGGCCGCACCCAGATCAATCTCTTCTACGAGGCCTCGACCCGCACGCAGTCCTCGTTCGAGCTGGCTGGAAAGCGGCTCGGCGCCGATGTCATGAACATGTCGGTGGCGAGTTCTTCGGTGAAGAAGGGCGAAACGCTCATCGACACGGCGATGACGCTGAACGCCATGCGGCCCGATATCTTGATCATCCGCCATCAGTCGGCGGGTGCCGCCGCCCTGCTGGCGCAGAAGGTCGGCTGTTCGGTGGTCAATGCCGGCGACGGCGCGCATGAACACCCGACCCAGGCGCTGCTCGATGCGCTGACCATCCGCCGCGCCAAGGGGCCGCTGTCGAAATTGATCGTGGCGATCTGCGGTGACATCCTGCATTCGCGCGTGGCGCGCTCCAACATCATGCTGCTCAACGCGCTTGGCGCGCAGGTGCGCGTGGTGGCGCCTTCGACGCTGCTGCCGTCCGGCATCGAGAAGATGGGCGTTATCGTCACGCGCTCGATGGCCGAAGGCCTCAAGGACGCCGACGTGGTGATGATGCTGCGCCTGCAGCGCGAGCGCATGGAAGGCGCCTTCGTGCCTTCGGTGCGCGAATATTTCCGCTATTTCGGCCTCGACGCCGAAAAGCTGAAAGCAGCCAAGGACGACGCGCTGGTGATGCATCCCGGCCCGATGAACCGCGGCGTCGAAATCGCCTCGGAAATAGCCGACGGCCCGCAAAGCGTGATCCAGGAGCAGGTGGAGATGGGCGTCGCCGTGCGCATGGCGGTGATGGAAGCACTGCTCGACCCCCGTCGCAACCAAGAGGGCCGCAATCAAGAGGGTCGCGGCGCATGAGCACGACAGTCTTTGAACGCGCCCGCATCGTCGACCCCTCGCGCGGCCTCGACGAAGTCGGCTCCGTCATCGTCGAGGGCCGCAAGATCGTTGCCGCCGGCAAAGCGGCGTTGAACCAGGGCGCGCCCGATGGCGCCACGACAATCGATTGCGCCGGCAAGGCGATCATTCCCGGACTGATCGATGGCCGCGTCTTTATCGGCGAGCCGGGCGGCGAACATCGCGAAACCATCGCCTCGGCAAGCGTCGCCGCAGCCGCCGGCGGCGTGACTTCCGTCGTCATGATGCCTGACACCGATCCGGTGATCGACAATGTCGCGCTGGTCGAGTTCGTGCTGCGCACCGCCAAGGACACGGCGATCGTCAACATCTTCCCGGCGGCGGCGATCACCAAGGGGCTCGACGGCCGCGAGATGACCGAGTTCGGCCTGCTGCGCGAGGCCGGCGCCGTCGCCTTCACCGATGGCCGCCACACCATCGCCAGTTCGCTGGTGATGCGCCGGGCGCTCACCTATGCCCGCGATTTCGGCGCCACCATCGTGCACGAGACGCAGGATGCAGATCTCGGTTCGTCCGGCGTGATGAATGAAGGTCTCTACGCCAGTTGGCTCGGCCTTTCCGGCATTCCGCGTGAAGCCGAATCGATCCCGCTCGAGCGCGATCTGGCTTTGGCGCGACTGACGCGCGGCTCCTATCACGCGGCTAAGATTTCGACGGCGATGGCCGCAAACGCCGTGACGCGCGCCAAAGCCGATGGCGCTGATGTGACATCGGGCGTGTCGATCCACAACCTGTCGCTCAATGAAAACGATGTCGGTGAGTACCGCACCTTCTTCCGCCTGACGCCGCCATTGCGCGCCGAGGAAGACCGGCTGGCGATGATCGAGGCGGTCAGGGACGGCACGGTCGACATCATTGTCTCCTCGCACGATCCGCAGGATGTCGACACCAAGCGCCTGCCCTTCGCCGATGCCGCGGCCGGCGCGATCGGGCTGGAGACGCTGCTGGGTGCCGCCTTGCGGCTCTACCACAATGGCGACGTGCCCTTGCTGCGGCTGGTCGAAGCGCTGTCCACCGCGCCGGCAAGGCTGTTCGGACTGCCCGGCGGCGCGCTGAAGCCGGGCTCAGTCGCCGACCTCGCGCTCGTCGATCTCGACGAACCCTGGATCGTCAGTGAAGGCGGCATCCGCTCGCGCTCGAAGAACACCTGCTTCGAAGGCGCGCGCCTGCAAGGCAAGGTCTTGCAAACGCTGGTGGCGGGCCGCACAGTGTTCTCGGCATAGACCGGCAACGGGCGTCGCGCCCGATCGGGTTTAGTTGGGGGAAATGCGGGGGAAACAATGACTTACGGCCTGATCCTGGCGCTGGTATTCGGCTACCTCTTAGGCTCGATTCCCTTCGGGCTGCTGCTGACCCGCGCCGCCGGCCTTGGTGATGTGCGCAAGATCGGCTCCGGCAATATCGGCGCCACCAACGTGCTGCGCACCGGCAACAAGGGCCTGGCCGCCGCGACCTTGCTGCTCGATGCGCTGAAGGGCACCGCCGCCGTGGTGATATCAGGCCATTTCGCGCCGGAAACGGCGGTCTGGGCCGGCCTCGGCGCCTTTCTCGGGCATCTCTTCCCGGTCTGGCTTGGCTTCAAGGGCGGCAAGGGCGTCGCGACCTATCTCGGGGTGCTGATCGGCCTTGCCTGGCAGGTGGCGCTGATCTTCGCCGTCATCTGGCTGGCGATGGCATTCCTGTTCCGTTACTCGTCGCTTGCGGCACTTGCAGCGGCCGTCGTCGTGCCGATAGCCCTCTACTTTATGAGCGCACCGCAGATTGCCGTTCTGTTCGTGGTGATGAGCATCATCGTCTTTATCAAGCACAGGGCGAACATTTCGCGGCTGCTTGCCGGCACAGAGGGCAAGATCGGAGCCAAGGGATGAGCGAGCCGGCCGCCGGGCCGCGCCTCAGCGACCGGCAGCGGCTGAGCTGGCTGCGGCTGATCCGCACCCAGAATGTCGGCCCCGCCTCCTTTCGCGACCTGATCAACCGCTTCGGGTCGGCCGAAGTGGCGCTGGAAATCCTGCCGGAACTGATGATTTCGGGCGGCGCCAGCCGGATCGCCCGCATTCCGTCAATCGCCGAGGCCGAGTCCGAACTCGAGGCGGCCCGCCGGGTAGGCGCGCGTTTTGTCGGCATCGGCGAGCCCGACTATCCCCCGCTGCTGAGAAGCATGGACAATCCTCCGCCCCTTCTGGCGGTCAAGGGCAATGCCGCTGTGTTCCGGCTACCTGGGGTCGCCATCGTCGGCGCCCGCAACGCATCGCTTGCCGGCATCAAGATGGCGCGCATGTTGGCGGCCGAGCTTGGCGGCGACGGCTATGGCATTATCTCGGGGTTGGCGCGCGGCATCGACACGGCGGCGCATCAGGGCAGCCTGCAAACCGGCACAGTCGGTGTGCTGGCCGGAGGCCTCGACCTTCCCTACCCGCCCGAAAATGCCGGCCTGTGCGCGGAAATCGCCGAGCGTGGCGCCATCATCTCCGAAATGCCATTCGGCTGGCAGCCGCGCGCCCAGGATTTTCCACGCCGCAACCGTCTTGTCGCTGGCGCGGCCCTCGGGCTGGTGGTGGTCGAGGCCGCCCAGCGTTCGGGCTCGCTGATCAGCGCCAGGCTTGCCGGCGAAATGGGCCGGCTGGTTTTTGCCGTGCCCGGCTCCCCGCTCGATCCGCGCGCCGCAGGCACCAACGGCCTGCTCAAGGACGGCGCCACGCTGGTCACCGAGGCATCGGACATTTCCAGGGCGATCGCGCCGCTGACCGGCATGCGGGCGCCTGCCGTGCCACCATTCGAGGACCCGCCCGACTTTTCGGCCACACCGCCACCCGGCGAGAGCGACCGCGCCAAGGTCATCGAAGCGCTAGGCCCGACACCGGTGCCAGTCGACGAGATCATCCGCCACACCGGCCTTCACCCGGCCCAGGTCTTCATGGTTCTGCTGGAACTCGACCTCGCTGGCCGGCTCGAACGCCATGCCGGCGGTAATGTTTCGCTGATTTTCGGGGAAGGCTGAGCACAGCCGTCAATGACGGTTAGGCTTCTTCTCCCCGGTGTCGGCATAATCCGGCGTGTTGGCTCCAAACAGATCGTTTTCGACGGCCTTGCGCCAGACTGCGTCCGCATCTTCGGGACGCAGCGGCTCAGCTGTCGCCTGGCGATCTCGGCTGTTCGTCTTGGATTGCCGCCGGAGCCAGACGGGCATGATTTCCTCGATGAGGCTGGTCAGTTGGGTCATTGCAACTTCTTCCATGCGCGTGAACCGGCAATTAGGGCAGTCCGGTTCATTTGGACGTTGCGGCAAGCGTCGCCGCTTTCGCGGTCTCGCGTCTGCTCATCTCGTTCAGCCAGGCCAGGGCCGCATCCACGCCAGCCAGCGAAAAAGGCGCCGCTGTCGATCCCTGCGGCTTTATGCGAACCGAAATGCCGTCCAATTCGTTGACGGTCTCGAACCCGTTCTCGTCGGATGTATCGTCCCCAAGGAACACCGGGCGCCGTCCCCTGAAGGCCGGAACTTGCAGGAAGCGCCGGATGGCCGCTCCCTTCGCCGCCTCCAGCGGCATCAGTTCCACACCGGCATTTCCGGCCAGGATCCGATATCCCGCAGGCAATCTGTCCAGTGCCTGTTCGACCAACTCGGTCGCTCGCTGCAGCAGATGCGGTGCCGCGCGCGTATGAATGGCCAGGATTGGTCCCTTGCGCTCGATATAGACATCCGCATTGTCCAGTTCCGTAGCGATTTCGTTGGCGAGCGCGGCAATATCAGCCGGTTCGTCGGCCGCCTCGACCGGACCATCGCGCGCCAGCCTGTGCTCGAGGCCATAAAGCCCCGCGGCGCGCAATCTGAGAGGCTGGAAGAGATGGTCGACGGCAGCGATCGACCGTCCCGTGATGAACGCCAGCGCTCCATCCAATTGCGCTTCGAGCCGCACCAGCAGCGTGCGCAATTCGTCACCGACGACCACCGCATCGGGATGCGCGGCATGTTCGAGAAGCGTGCCATCGATATCGAGGAACAGGCTCCATGGCCCTTGCGGAACGACAGGCACGGCGAGGTTCGGCGAGATCGACATCATAGCGCCGCCACGCGTCTGCGATCGAGCAGCGATATCACATTGCCTGGGGCCGTTGGAGCGGTGGCAACGGCGCGATCGACGGCGTCGCGCTTGCGCAAGCGCGCCGCATCGAGAAGCATGCTGCCCGCCCACCGATAGACATTGTTGTCGCGCACGATTTCGCGCATGCGTCGCATGCGCTGGCTTTGCTCTTCCGGCGACATGGTCAAGGCCTGCAGCAAGGCATCGCCCATCATCGCCGCGTCATAGGGATTGACGATCAGTGCGTCCAGAAGCTCCTTGGAGGCGCCGGCGAACATGCTGAGCAGCAGCACGCCCTGTTCGTCCTCGCGCGCCGCGACAAACTCCTTGGCGACCAGGTTCATGCCGTCATGCAGGCTGGTGACCATGCAAACGTCGGCGGCACGGTAGATTTCGTAGACCTGCTGCTGCGAGTGATGTTCCGTTATCATCAGGATGGGTGTGTAGCCGTCGCGACCATAGCGCCGGTTGAGATCCCCGGCATGGCGCAGGCACTCCTCGTAGAGTTGCTGATAGGCTGGCAAGGTGCCCCGGCTGGGCGCGGCGATCTGCAGGAACGCCACCTTGCCGATCCATTCGGGATGAAGCGTCAGCAGTTCATCAAGTGCATTGAAGCGATCGAGGATGCCTTTGGTGTAGTCGAGACGTTCAACGCCCACGCACAGTTTGACATCTTCGGCCAGGCCGAATTTCTCCTGAACCTGCCGGCGGCACTGCGCCACGTCAGGCAGTTTGCCCAGTTGCGCCGGCGGCCATTCGATTGAGATAGGATAGGCATGGACCAGGCTGATCTGGCCACCATAGGAAATGGCCGAATCCTCGCGCTCGATCCGGCTTTCCAGGAAACGGTCGACGCTGTCGATGAAGTTGTTGCAATGGAACTGGGTGTGGAAACCGACGATCGAACTGCCGAGCAGGCCCTCGAGAATCCTCTCGCGCCATGGGCAGATGCTGAACACTTCGGAATTCGGCCACGGGATATGCCAGAAGGTGATGATGATCGCCTCCGGCAGACGCTCACGGATCATTCGCGGCAGCAGCGCGAAATGATAATCCTGGACCAGCACGATCGGCCGCTCGTTGCGGGCTTCCGCGATGACGGTGTCGGCGAATTTGCGGTTGACCGCCTCGTAGGCCTCCCAATCCGAGGCGCGGAATATCGGCCGGGTGAAGGCGATATGGCACAGCGGCCAGAGTCCTTCATTGGCAAAGCCGAGATAATAGCCTTGCTGTTCTTCCTCGCTCAGCCAGACACGGCGCAGCGTGTAGGAAGGATTGTCCGGCGGCACCTCGATCCGATCGTTCTTGTCGACCACCAGCTTGTCGGCCGAACCGCCGCCATAGGCGATCCACGTGCCCGCACAGGCGCGCGTGATCGGCTCCAGGGCCGAGACGAGCCCGCTCGCGGGTACGACCAGTTGGATGTCGTCGCCCTCGCGGTTGTGGATATACGGCTCGCGGTTTGAGACGACGATCACCTGGGCATCGGGAAGTTCGGTCGCCAGGATGTGACGCAGCGTTTCGGGCGACCACTGTACCAGTGCCGCGGCCGCCGACTGCCCGTTCTTCGCGAATTCCGGCAATGGGCCGCGAGCAGGGTCAACCTCCGCAGCGGCCAACCTGCCGCCCTTGCGCGCCCGCAACACCATCGTCACCAGCACAATAACCAGGACGCCGAGGGCTGCAACAACAAAGAGCCACAATGCGAATACGGGAACGACTAGATACGAACTGTTATCGGGCATTGAAATCGATTACCTTTCAATGGGATACTGCTGCGGCTTTATGGACTGGAGTTTCGGCATCCCATGGCGTGGTGGTCCAACGCTCACGGTGCAGGATGGTTCCGATTTTTCAGCTCCTGACCACGAGTGGCACCAGCCCCTCATGCGGTTCGGCAAGGAAGGCGCCAACGCGATCTCCCACGCGCTGGAACGTCAGATCCACTGCCGCCTGCCCCACCGAAAGATGGCGGATGACGAGGTTGTCGATGCCGATCGGCAGGCGCGGCCGGGTCACATGGATCTCGCCTGTCCAGCCGTCGATCTGCAGGCCGAGGCACGATTGCATGAGCATGAAGGCCGAGCCGGCGGACCAGGCTTGCGGCAGGCAAGCCACCGGATAGGCGATCGGCGCTTCGCCGGCCGCGCGCGTGAAACCGCAAAACAGTTCCGGTAACCGCATGTTGAAATGGACGGCGGATTCGAAGGTGCCGCTCATCAGCCGCACGACGCTGTCGCGGCTGCCGTACCGCGCCAGTCCGGCAGCGCAGATCGCTGTATCGTGCGGCCAGATGGAGCCGTTGTGATAGGACATCGGATTGAAGAAGATCGCATCGTCCGCCAGCGTCCGCAGCCCCCAGCCGGAATGAAACGAGGCCGACAGCAGCTGGTCGGCGACCATGCGCGCGCGATCCGGGTCGGGAAGGCCGACGTAGAGCAGGTGACCGGCATTGGACGTGCGCACCTTGCAAGGTTGACCATCGCCGTCCAGCGCGAGCGCATAGTAGCCGAGGTCTTCCATCCAGAAATGGCGCTCGACTGCTTGGCGAATGGCGTCGGCGCGTATTTCCCAGCTCTCGGCGCGTTCCGCCTCGCCACGCAGCCGTGCCAGCTTCGCCAACCCCTGGAACGCTGCGAAGACGTAGCCCTGCACCTCGACCAGCGCGATCGGCCCCTTCGGGATGCGGCCATCGGCGTGGAAGACGGAATCGAAACTGTCCTTCCATCCCTGGTTGGCAAGGCCGGATTCCGCGGCGCGCTGGTAGGTGAGGAATCCAGTCGAACGGCTCGCCGTTTCGATCCATTCGGCCGCGGCGCACAGTGAGGGCCACAGCGTATCAAGGAAGGCCGTGTCGCCCGTGCGGTCAGCATAGGCGCAGGCAAGATGGATATAGAGCGGCGTCGTGTCGACGCCGCCATAATAGCGGCCGAACGGCAACTCGCTCAGCGCCACCATCTCGCCCTTGCGGGTCTCGTGCATGATCTTGCCAGGTTCGGAATCGCTGAACGGAGAGGTTTCGGTCGCCTGGTGCTGAGCGAGAAACGCCAGGACGCCGCGCGCCAGGCCGGGATTGAGCCAAAGCATCTGCAAGGCGGAGATCACGCCATCCCGGCCGAAGGCTGTGGAGAACCAGGGAATGCCGGCATAGGGATAGGGCCCGGTCGCCAGTTCCGTGGTGAGCAGCGCGACATCGGCGCGCGCCCGCTCCATCCAGTCGTTGAAGACGCGGCCGGAACTGTGCAGCGTCGCGCCATGCCGGCGCTTGGCGCGCATGCCGAAGCGAGCGCGGGCGGCAGCCGCGCGAAACCGGCGGCTTTCGGGGCGATCGTCCGTCGCGTTGCCCACTTCCACATAAAGCGTCTGGCTGCTGCGCTTGGTGACGGCGATGACGAAATCGGCGCGCTCGGAAGTCAGTTGATCGGGCGTCTGTGAGAAGGAAATCGCCGATGTCCGCACGACCTTGTCCAGGCCTTCGTAGCGAAGCACGACCGCATTCCCTGTGATCTCGGCCGTATGGGCGGTTCCACGCTTCGAGCGGGTCGAACCGCGGACCTCGAACATGTCGCGGAAATCGGCGGCAAAACGCAGCGATAGCAGGATCGTCGAATGCTCGCGGCTGTAGTTGGACAGTGTTATGCGCTCATACAGCCTTTCCTCCCACAACAGCCGCACGCGCTCGATATGCATAGCGCCTTGGGGAATCTGGCGGCCAGCGGCGCTCTCGATCGGCAGATTGGTGAGGTTGGTGGTGAAGAGCACGTTGTCCTGGCTGAGCGACGCGCCCAGCAACGACGTCGACCGCCCGCCGACGGTGAGGCGAAATTCGGAGAGCACGCGCGTGTCGTCGCGGAAGAACCCATCGCCGACACCGCGTATGTCGCCATAGGCATCGGCTACGGCAAAGCAATCGCCATGCTTGAGGGCGAACAGCCGATGCGGCTCCCTCGGCGCGGTTTCGTCCAGGGAAGCCAGAGCTATGGCAGGATCAAGCTTGCGCTCGTCGAGTTGGGTGATGGTCAACAGGATTGTCCCGTGCTGGGTTTTTCGGACGGGTGAAGGCCTACGAAGCTCTGCTTTGCTCATGGCCGTTGCGCAGCCGGGAATAAGCCTCGACGTAGTCCCTGGCCATTCTGTCGGCTGAAAACCGCCTTTCGAACACCGCCCTTATGCGCCGCCTGTCGAGCTGCAGGAGAGCCGGCATCGTGGCGACCGCATCCTCGATGGTCTCGACGACGAAGCCGGTAACCCCATAGTCGACGATTTCGGGCATGGCGCCGCAACTCCAGGCCATGACCGGAGTTCCACAGGCCATGGCTTCGATCACGGCAAGACCGAAGGGTTCGGGCCAATCGATCGGAAACAGCAGGGCGGCAGCATTGCCAAGAAACCTGCTCTTCTGGTCCTCGCCGATTTCGCCGACATATTCGACCCGGTCGCCATCGATCATCGGTTGCACGACTTCCTCGAAATAGGCGCGGTCGCCATCGCCGATCTTAGCCGCTAGCTTGAGTTTCAGCCCGGTGCGGCGGGCGATGTCGATCGCCCGGTCCGGCCGCTTGTCGCGCGACATCCTGCCGAGAAAGGCAAGATAGCCGCCATCCGAACCTGCCTCGAAATCGGGTTCGTAGAGATCGACGGGCAGGCCGTGATGGATCGTGGCAAGCCAGTTGGCGGACGCAAACCGCGCCCGCTGGCTGCGCGATATGGAAACCATCGGGAAGCGTGGGAACCGGTCATAGGCCTGCGCGAGATCCGCGTAATCCAGCCTGCCATGCGGCGTCGTCACCGTGCGCTGCGGCATGTCGCGGAAAAACGGGAAATGCAGAAAATGGCTGAGGTGGAAATGAATTACGTCAAAATCGTCGGCGCGTTTCCTCACCTCGTCGAGCATCGACAGATGCGCCGCGATCTCGGACTTCAGCGGGCGCGGATCGAGACGAAGCGCCCGCTCGCGGCATGGCACGAGTTTGGCGGAGGTCTTCGTGTCGCCGCTGGCGAACAGGGTCACGTCGTGGCCGAGGTCGACGAGGGCTTCGGTCAGGTAGGAGATGATGCGCTCGGTGCCGCCATAGAGCCTTGGCGGAACGGATTCGTACAGCGGCGCGACATGAGCGATCTTCATGGCCCGGCCTTCCCTCAATGCACTGGTCATGGAACGAAATGCTTCAGCCGCAGGATCGTTCCGGCCCATTGGCGGGTGCGACGAAATGATCGAAGGACGTTTGATGTCCGATCAAGCCGCCCTATTTCCTTTTGGCCGCCGAATTTGCGCGCACGGCAGGCCAGGGAGGCTCCGGTGGAACCCAAGGATGTGCAGGAACCCAGGGACATTGCAGCCCGCCGCCTGAGGATGATCATCGAACAATATGTCGAGGCCAGAAAACGGAGTTATGACTTCGTGTCGACGGATCTGGCCGCCAGGGTGATCCGCAAGGTCCTGAAACCCGCGGACCCAGCCCTCTCCGACCGTAAGCTCGACGATATGGTCGCCGCCGTCGCCGTCAAGAACGGCCTTGCGGTCGTCTTCGATCGTGGCGTCAGAGCACCGACCGATGGCACCGTGGCCGACCTGAGCAGAAAGGAACCGACCATGCGAGCACCAAGGGAGACTCCCGATGTTGCCGGCGCGGTGGATGCCATTCTGGCCACCCAGACCGCCCCGATTTCCCAAAACACCCCGCTTTCCCAAATTACCCCGCTTTCAATGAACGCAGTGATCTCGTTGCTGCGCGAACGAACCGGCACCAAGCGATCGGACGCGGATCTGGAAGGCCTGATCGCCAAGAAGGCTGCCGTCCTGGACGTGCATTTGTCGCGGAACGGCTGAACGGTCGGTCGCAACGCGCTGCGGAGGCCTGCGAGCGAGGCGAATGTCCTCCCTCGCGACATTCGGTTGCAGCCGAAAGCCACGGACCGGCCCCACAACGCCCTCGAACGAAACAAATCCTGTGTCCGGCCTTTCCCATGATCGGCACATCCTGTAATTGCCCGCAGGTTCAGGCTGCCGCGCTTCAACTGGCGTCTGGCTGGCCTTAACCGGAACGTTATCCGATCGGATTTCTTACCTGCAAGAACGTGTGTTTCGTCCAATGGCCGATAATTTTGGTTCGACGTCGGAACGCTCGTCGAAGGACTACCTGGCTTTCCTTGACGGGCTCCGGGCCATCGCGATCCTGTCAGTAGTGTTCTACCATCTGTATGGCGACCGCTTCCCCAATGGTTTTTTAGGGGTTGATGTTTTCTTCGTAATTTCTGGTTTCGTCGTCAGCTATACCGTGTCGAGGCGCTACCGCGGCCAGTCCGCTTTTCATTTTGTCTTGGAATTCTATGCGCGCCGATTCACAAGAATCATGCCGGCCCTGTTGCTGTGCTTATTGGTCAGTGCACTCGCCACCTTTCTGTTTGTTCCGGACGCATGGCTGAGCACATCAATCAGCAAAACCGCTTCTTCGGCCTTCGTCGGCCTGAGCAACATCTTCCTGGCCAAGGGAACCGACTATTTTTCACCCGTGACCGAGTTTAACCCATTCACCCACACGTGGTCTCTTGGGGTTGAGGAACAATTCTACGTCGTCTTCCCGCTGCTGTTCTTTCCTTGGGTCATGGGACCGCGCGGGAAGAGATTCTCGGCGCTTGTATACGGTGCGCTCGCCGTCGCGTCGGTGGCGATATGGCTTCATCTACTGGATGCGAATCCGCTTCAGGCCTTCTATATGCCCCATGCTCGCTTTTGGCAGTTGGCATGCGGCATATTGTGCTTTCAGCTTGTCAGCCGGATAGGGGAACGGACGGGCTTCGAAAGGCATTGCAATCTTGCAGCCACGACCGCGTTGATAGGACTCGTGGCAACGTTCGCGCTCGACTTTGGCCAGGGCTCCGAAGGGCTTGAGAACATCGCTGCGGTTGCCTGCACAACAGTCTTGATCGGATGCCTCTACTACCTGGGAAGCGACCGTGCGCCACACTTTGCGGTGTTGGAAATAAAGCCCGTCAGGTTCGTCGGATGGATCTCTTATTCTCTCTACCTGTGGCATTGGCCAGTCTTCGTGATCGCAAGATGGACGATGGGCACCGAAACCACCGCCACAAAATTGGCGGCGTTGCTGGTCGCCGTGGCGTTCAGCCTCGGCTCGTATTTCTGGATCGAAACACCGACGCGTCGAATGCGGCTTCTGAGAACCGCCCCCGACATAGCCGTTGTCGCCCTCTTTCTGGCTGTCATCGTTGCTGCATTTTTTAGCTTCAAACTGATGCGCGACAATCGATATGAAGTCGCCTTGAGCACGGTCATGAGGAATCGAGGCGAATGGTATGCGACCTCACCAGACACCTCTCCCCAGTCTCCTGGTTGCGCCGTCGTCACGGAAACTGTGGAAGAAGCGCTGTTCTTCACCAAAGGTGGGTGCCCGGCCGAAGAGCGTAGCGAGACCATGTTCGTGCTGGGCGACTCTCACGCGGGAGCCTACATTCCTCTCCTGAAGCGCTTCACGCTCGAAACCGGTATCCGAACAGTGGTGGTGTCGACCGCCGGTTGCCCGTTTGTCAGCTTGGATCTTCGCCACGACACTGAGCCGACGTGCGCTCATGCCACGGCTGCCGGTGCGGCCTACATAGCCAAGCTTGCCAAGCCTCGCGACCTGCTGTTCCTGCCCTCGCTCCGGCTGACTCGACTTAGCCTTCAATGGGCTTCTGGCCCCGACAGCAGCCCGCAGAGCAGCGAGCAGCAGAGGGAACAAGCCGTCAAGAACGCTATCGATCAACTTACCCCCCTCTCCAAGGCGGGACTGTCGATTGTTTTCGAAGGCCCAAAGCCAATCTTCAGGGCCCCGGCCTTTCGATGCAGTGATTGGTTCAATTCAATGAACCCGTCCTGTACCAACGGATTCGACATCGATCGAAAGCTGATAGAAAATCTTCGATCACCAATTTTGAAGGGCTACGCTGAGATATCAGCGGCTGTGCCGAATGTTCACGTCTGGGACCCTTTGCCTACGCTGTGCCCACAAGTTACATGTTCGGCATTCAGGAACGGACACCCGTTGTTCTTCGACGGCGATCATGTCACGGCCTATGCCAATTCGCTTCTGGTGGAGGACTTCGTGTCGAAGATCGAGTCCACAATCTCCAAAGACCAAGTAGCACGCTTTGGGATGTGAACCACGTGCCGGCCGGCTTTGATCGCAGCAATGCCACAAGCGCGGCCTGGTTGTGCGCCTTGGCTTTGGACGCGGAACCGTGACACGCGGGTTGTAACGATCGCCATTCCTCTGATCGAAATTTGCGGTGCATTTCTGGTCACTGCGACGGCCTACCACGGTGGACTGCTTGTCTACGAACTTGGCGTGAACGTCGCCAAGACCGCGATAGCTGGTTGACCGGTTCGCGCCCTGTCATTCACGGCTCCAGCCTTGGACCATTTGCCTCCACCGACAAATGATTCAGATCAAGGCGCTTCGTGCATATGAAAGCTAAAGAAGCCGGACGTTGGAGAAACTCCGGAGAGCGAAGATGCAAGCCGAAGCCATAATGAGCAAGCCAGTCGTCGGCATAGGCCCGTCAGCATCGATCGCCGAGGCCGCCGGGTTGATGCTCTCCAAAAAGCTCAGCGGCCTCCCCGTCATTCGCAACGACGGCAGGCTGGTGGGGATCGTCAGCGAGGGCGATTTCCTGCGACGCGGGGAACTGGGCACGGAGCGCAAGCGCTCGCGCTGGCTGGAATTTCTCGTCAGCCCAGGAAAGGCCGCCGACGAATATGTCCGCGCCAATGGTCGACGGGTTGAAGAGGTGATGTCGCAGGATGTCGTGACGGCATCCCCTGCGGCATCACTCGCGAAAGTCGTCGAGCTCATGACGCGTCACCATGTCAAACGCATTCCCGTCGTAGAAGCTGAGAAAGTCGTTGGCATCATCACCCGCTCTGATCTTCTGCGGGCATTGCTCGGCGTCCTTCCGGATGGAGGCGCTACGGTCATCGATGACGAACAGATTCGGCAGAACATCGCTACCGAGCTTGCGAGGCAGAAATGGGCTGGCAACGATTTGATCAACGTGATCGTGGACAAGGGCGTGGTGACACTGAGCGGCGCCATCTTCGACGAACGCGAGCGCCAGGCAGCGATAGTCGCCGCCGAAAACGTCGCCGGCGTCAATGCAGTCAAGGACAATCTCTTCTGCGCCGATCCCGTGTCGGTCGTCCTTGTTTCGTAGCGGAGCTGACATTGATCCGCAGCAAGGCACCATTGCCTCTCTGTGTTGCCAGTCCTCGCCCAAGGCTTCGCCGCGCCTAGGGCGCGACCATGGGTATCAATGGTCGAAGGAGCAACAGGGCAAAGGCAATAAGCGCCGCGCCCGCAACTTTTTCTGCCAGTGTTTTGCCTCCGCAGAAGCGCCGCCCCAGCAAAAGCCACACCCGGTGGAACGTAAACCTATCAACTGCAACACGTGGCTCGCGTTGACTCTCGTCAAAAACACGGACAGCACGACATCGTCCAGGCTGAGTATTCGAATGATTACCGTTGACCGGCCGCATGCCGCAACCGAGCGATCAGGTCGCTGTTGCGGCAATAGTCTGGCGGGTTATCGGCTTGCTGATGTTCGTCGAGCCAAACCGAGCATTCGTCCTGGTGCCCGCAGGATTGGCAGCGGTCCACCGCCCGGTTGGTGACGGCGGTATGGTCTGCCACGACCTTCAATTGTCTGTCGACGCCCAGCTTCCGCATCATGCGGTCCATCAAGGTGGTTCTGGCATCAATTGAAATCAGGTAATCGAGAAAGGTCATGGTGATCACTCCTGCCTACTGGCCATCATTGGCATGTTGGCGGCAGGCGGCGTTGATCTCGATCAACAGGCGGCATCGTTGCCGATCCCTGAGCCCCCAACAGGAAGCATGGCGCTAAACCTTGGCCACAAGGCGATCGAGAAAGGACCGCTGACGGGCAAGCAACTTCTTGCGGGCCTGACTCTCTTGTCCGAAAAACCAGCGCTTGGTCGCCTCCGAGACGAGTAGATAGAGCGCGGTAATTGCGATAAGTCCGGCAAGTACGGGCAGAGGCAAGGGCACGAAGCCGAACCAGGCCGCAAACGGCAGATAGGGGATCATGATCGCGATAATCCCGACAGCCAATGTAAGCCAGGCAAGCAACGGGCTTGGACGGCTCGCCCAGAAAGCCCTGTGCGTGCGCACAATGAGCACGATGGCAAGCTCCGTCAGCAACGACTCGACAAACCAGGCGGTCTGGAATGCGGCCTCCGTGGCATGCGCGAAGAACAGAAGGAATGCGAAGGTCGCGAAGTCGAACAGCGAACTGACCAAGCCAAAGCTGATCATGAACCGCCGCACAAAACGGATATCCCAGTGGCGAGGTCTGTGCAGTTGGTCGGGATCGACGTTGTCACTTGCAATGGCGAGTGAAGGAACGTCGGAAAGGAAATTGTTGAGCAGGATCTGCTTGGCCAGAAGCGGCAGGAAAGGCAGGAACAGCGAGGCGACAGCCATGCTGATCATGTTGCCGAAATTGGCGCTGGTGGTGATGGAAATGTACTTCATCGTGTTCGCGAAGGTCTTGCGGCCATCGTCGACGCCGCGCACCAGCACGCCGAGATCCTGCTTGAGAAGGATGATATCGGCCGCCTCGCGCGCGACATCGACGGCGCTGTCGACCGAGATGCCTATGTCTGCCTCATGAAGGGCGGGCGCATCATTGATGCCGTCGCCCAGGTAACCAACGACACGGCCCCTGCTCCGCAACGCCTGAACGATGCGCTCCTTCTGGTTGGGGTCGATCTCGACGAAGAGGTCGGTGTGCTGCACGCCTGCGAAGAGCGCGCTCTTCGTCAATTTCGAAAGCTCCTCGCCGGTCATGATCCTGTCGGCCCGCAAGCCGATCGCCTGGGCGAGATGCGCGGCAACGTAACGGTTGTCGCCAGAAATGACCTTTACCGCGATGCCGCGCTGGGCGAGTTCGGCAAGCGTCTCCTTGACGCCTCTCTTTGGCGGGTCGAGGAAAAGCAGGAAGCCCGCGAAGGCGAGATCGATCTCGTCTTTCCTGCTGAACGTTTTCTGGCGCTCAAACCGACGGATTGCCAAGCCCAGAACGCGGTAGCCGTCCGCGCTCCAGCGTCGGAATTTTTCCTCGATTGCCGCCCGGTCCATTTCATTGAGAGGTTCCAGCCCCTTGGCTGTTCGGACGAAGCTGCAGGTTTCGAGGACATTTTGTACGGCACCTTTGGTAATCAGAAGATCCTGGGCGTCCTTGTTCCGCACCACGACCGATAGTCGCTTGCGAATGAAATCGTAGGGGATTTCGTCGACTTTCGTGAAGGCCGCCAATGATGCGCCCTCGCCTGGCGCACCGGCGATTGCTTCGTCCAGTGGATTCTTCAGTCCGGTCTGCAGGGTCGCGTTGAGACGTCCCCAGAGCAGGATATCGGTTGATGGATTGCCGTCGACATCGAGCCATCCATCCAGATGGATAACGCCTTCAGTCAGCGTCCCCGTTTTGTCGGTGCACAACAAATCCATGCTGCCCAGGTTCTCGATGGCATCGAGACGGCGCACGATGACGCCATTGACTGCCATCGCGCGAGCCCCTCGAGCCAGCGTCACGCTGATGATGGCCGGGAGAAGTTCGGGCGTAAGACCAACCGCCAGTGCCAGCGAAAACAGCAGCGATTCAATGAGCGGCCGATGCAGCATCAGGTTGGCGAAGAACACCAGAATGACAATCGCCAGCATGATCTCAGTCATCAGATAGCCGAACAGCCTGATGCCCCGGGCAAACCCTGTTTCGGGGATTTGTCGCTCCAGGGCCGCGGCGATCGACGCAAATTCCGTGCGGGGGCCGGTTGCTGCTGCAAGCACGGTTGCGGTGCCGCTACGGACGGATGTTCCCGTATAGACCGCGTTGGTGCGCAGCGTGAGCGCGGCATCCGGCGCCGAGCGTCCCGGTGTCTTCACGGCGGGAAAGGTCTCGCCGGTCAGCACGGCCTCGCTGACATTGAAATCGCGCGCTTCCAGAATGATACCGTCGACAGGGATGAGGTTTCCGGCCGAAAGCCGGATCACGTCGCCCGGCACGATGTCGTCGGCGGCGACCGAGCACTCGGCGCCGTCGCGCAACACAATAGCCTTGCGCGAAATACGCTGTTTCAGTGCTTCGGTCGCCCGCGACGCACCGTACTCTTGGGTGAAGCTCAGGACGCAGCTTGCCAGCACGATCGCGCCGATGATCGCAGCCTCCTGGCCATCCCCGACGAAGGCCGATACGCACGCCGCGAAAATGAGGATTAGGACCAGCGGGCTGCGGAACTGGCGGGCAAACACTGCCAAGGCCGACGCGCTTGACGTCGACGCGGGTGTGTTTCGGCCGAATTTTGCGAGCCTCGATGCCGCCTCGGACGAAGCAAGCCCCGAGACTGAGGTCTCAAGGCGTAGCAGGAGGTCATTGGTCTCGATCGACCAATAGGCACCGTCCTCTGGTGAGACGGATTGCTGGTCAGCCTCGCCTATCATCAATACGACATGAAGCGGTTGATGCCGCTCGCTTCGATCAGCGTGCGGGTAACGCCGCCGAACGCCCATTCCCGCAAGCGACTATGGCCATAGGCGCCCGAGACGATGAGGTCCGTATGGATCGAGCGTGCGAATGTCAGCAACCGGTCGCCATCAGCCTCACCGGCGATCAGCTCGGTTCGCGCCTTGATGCCATGGTGCTCGAGAAAGACCGCGACATCGGCGAGGCTGTCGCGAATGCTTTCGTCGCGGTCGGTGTCAATCGTGGCAATCACGACTTCGCTGGCTTTGGCCAGGAAAGGCAACGCATCAGCCATCGCCCGCCGCGCCTCCCTGGTGTCCTTCCACGCGACAAGAACGGTTTTTGCAAGGACGTGCTCGACGTTGGTTGCGGCGACCAGGACCGGACGCCCGGTGCCCAGTGTCAGGCTGCCGACATCCACGGCGCGAAACACATTGTCTCCTGCCTGGCCGGTAACGACGAGGTCGGCCGCTCTGGCGGAAACACAGAGGAACCGGGTCGGGCTGCAAACAGCTTGCCCCCATTCGCTGAAGATCGAAGCCGGAACCAGCCTTTCGAACTCGGCTCGCAGTTCTGCAAGCCGCTTTTCGATTTCCGTCCGTTGGATCTGCATGATCTCGCCTTCGTAGACCATGCCCTGGCCAGTCGCGACCAGGGGCGGAACATCCGCTGCCGCCAGACCGATGAGACGGGCTCCAAACCGTTCCGCCAGTTCGACCCCAACGTTTACGATCGGTGCGGGAGGTGCATCCACCGCAAGGTTTACGATGATCGACTTGTAGCACATTGCCGGCCTCTTTTCTGAAACGCAGGAATGCGCGATGAATTGCATTCGCGGGCGCCCGGCACCTTGATGCGCATCAAATGGCCCGACGCTGGCATTCCACGCGGAAGCCCCGATCCGTTTTGCGTGTGTGGCGAGAAGTGATAACTACGCCTTCGGCAAGTCTTTCGAATCCAGGGGCGTCAGCAGGTGAGCCAAGACGAAGCGCTTATTTTGTCGGCCGACGGGACGATGCTGAAATCCGTCTTGTCGCAGATGTTCGAGCAGGCCCCGGGCTTCATGGCGCTGCTGCAAGGACCAGACCATGTCTTCGAACTGACCAATGCGGCCTACCAAAGGCTTATCGGAGACCGGCAAGTCATTGGAAAGTCCATCCGCGATGCCTTTCCGGAACTCGAGGGACACGAATTTTTCGAACATCTGGATCAGGTGCACAAGACCGGCGTGCCCTACAGGGGACAAGGTGTGAAGGTCGGCCTCCGCAACCATGAAGACGGGCCGATCGAAGAGCGCATCCTTGATTTCGTCTATCAGCCGATCAAGGGCGATGACGGGCGGATCACCGCGATCTTCATTGAAGGCACGGATGTCAGCGAACTCTCCTTTGCCAACGCCGCCCTTCGGTTGCGTGAGGATCATTTGCGTTCGATCCTGGCCACTGTGCCCGACGCCATGGTCGTCATCGACGAACAGGGGCGGATCCAGTCCTTCAGCACCGCTGCCGAAACGCTGTTCGGCTACCAGTCAAGCGAGGTCATCGGGCAAAACGTCAATCTGCTGATGCCCTCGCCCTATCGCGACGAGCATGATGCCTATCTGCTTCGCTATTTGACGACAGGAGAGCGTCGGATCATCGGGCTCGGCCGCACCGTTACCGGGGCACGCAAGGACGGCACGACTTTCCCGATGGAGCTTTCCGTCGGCGAGATGCACCCGGGAACCGGACGCTTCTTCACGGGCTTCTGCCGCGACCTGACCGAACGCCACCGGGCGGAAGCGAGAATCCAGGAGCAGCAGCAGGAGCTTCTCCATATGGCGCGGTTTACCGCTCTCGGCGAAATGGCTTCGACCTTGGCCCATGAGATCAACCAGCCGCTTACGGCGATCACGAACTATTTGAAAGGCAGCCGGCGACTTCTCGAGAACAGCAAGGAAGAAAATGCGCCCATGCTGCGGGATGCCGTGGATAAAGCCGCCGAGCAGGCCCTGAGGGCGGGAAACGTCATCAGGCATCTGAGGGATTTCGTTGCAAGAGGCGAAAGCGAGCGCCAGGTCGAACGACTGCCGACGCTGATCGAGGAAGCTTCGTCCCTGGCACTGGTCGGAGCACGGGAGATAAACGTCCTCGTCAGCTACAAGCTCGACCGTGCCGCCGAACTGGTGTTGACCGATCGCATCCAGATCCAGCAGGTTCTGCTCAACCTGATGCGCAATGCCGTAGAGGCAATGCAAGGCTCGCCGCGCCGCGAATTGACGGTCACAACTGTCGCCCGCGATGATGGAATGGCCGAAGTGAGCGTGATCGATACTGGCCCAGGCCTTGCCCCGGAGGTCTCGGCGCAACTCTTCCAGCCCTTTGTGACCACCAAGAAGCACGGCATGGGCGTCGGGCTTTCGATTTGCCGCACCATCGTTGAATCGCATGGCGGTCACATATGGGCCGAGGCAATGCCGACCGGCGGGACGGCTTTCCGGTTCACCTTGCGCATCGTGGAGAAGGAAGAGGTCTCAAATGGCCGATAGTGATCTGGTGCACGTGGTCGACGACGATGTGGATGTTCGCAAGTCGCTCGGTTTTCTTCTGGCGACAGCGGATTTTGCGGTGCGCCTGTACGAATCGGCCACCGCTTTTCTGTCAACGGCAACGGGCAGGCTCGAGGGCTGCATCGTCACCGACGTACGCATGCCGGGTATAGACGGTATCGAGTTCCTGCGGCAGCTCAGAGCCGGCGGCCATACGATTCCGGTTATTGTCATGACAGGCCATGCCGATGTGGCGCTCGCCGTCCAGGCGATGAAGGAGGGAGCCGCCGACTTCATCGAGAAGCCGTTCGATGACGAGATGCTGATCGAAGCGATCCGTTCCGCATTGGCCAACCGCAACCAGGCGCATGCGGCGCATCCCCGGTCGGCGGATATCCGCGATCGCCTGTCCACCTTGTCGGAGCGCGAGCGCCAGGTGCTGGATGGGCTGGTGTCCGGCCTGCCGAACAAGACGATCGCATATGATCTGGGCATCAGCCCGCGCACCGTCGAAATCCACCGGGCCAATGTCATGAGCAAGATGGCGGCAGGCAGCCTGTCACACCTCGTGCGCATGGCACTTATCGTGGAGTCCAAATCCTAGACTTATCGGCCAGGCTGAAGTCCATCGTCCTCGTTGAGCGTTTTCTCCATCACCCAATCGCGCCAATGGGTCGGTCGGATATCGACACGCGCGCCGGTGGTCACATTCTTCCAACCCTCCCCCACCCTTTGGCAGGGAAATACAAGCGCGTGCGCGCCGTCCTCGTCAAGGACGGCAAGTTCGAGATCGCGACCAAACGGAGCGTTTAGGATTGGCTTCCACATCGTATCAAGATGTCCGTAAACGATGGGCCGCGCTTTGATCTGCATCATTTTCTGGAATCGCCCCGATCGCCGTCGGAATGAGGTCGTTCTTGCCGCTCCTGATCGGATCCACCCCGGCTGTGCCTATTCTGCTGGTGTCTCGATCACGGTTGCTGCAGGCTGCTGATATAGGCGATGATCGCCTCGATCTGGTCAGGCCTCGCAACCCACTCGGGCATGTCCGGATGTCCCGTCGAGATGCCTTCCGCGAGAGCTTCCTCGAGATCCGCGATCGGATAGCGCTTCGACAAGGTGCGAAAGGCGGGCGCATCCGGATGGCTGCTCTTGTCGGTTCTGCCAACCGCGTGGCATCCGGCGCAATTGAACTCAACCAATGCCTTGCCGCGTTCGACCGTGCTATTTGCCAAGGCTGGCGGTGCGCAGCCAAGCCAAGCCGCCACCAACACGGAAATCCACGCGCAATATCTGCGGCTGCTATTGTCCATACGGGTGTTCATGGCTGCCAGCCTCCGCATTTCCGCTCAAGCGACTGTCCTCGCCGCTATGCCTTCAATCGCGTTTCTGGCTTCCTTGCGCACCAGCCCGGCCGATTCCGATGCAAGCTTGGACGTCAGTGTCGCAACCTTGCCGGCTTCGGTGACATAGTCCGAGGCCGCATTCTGCAGGAAGGTGGAGACGACCTCGAAGGCATCATTGAATTCAGGACCACCGATGAGATCGTCCGCCAGCTTGATATCCTGCTCGCAACGATGCCTCAGAAAGGCAAGCGTTTCGACCTGATAACGCATCATCGCCTTGAAGGCGTGCGCCTGGAGTGACACGGCGGCAAGAACCGCCTTCTGGCCATTTTCCGCCATTGGCAGCAGCTGCGTGCCGGATCGCGGCGGTCCTGGATAGCTGTGCATGATCGGCTGCTCCGTTGCGAGATGCCGCAACGCTAATGCCATTCGCCTCGGGGTCGTTGATCAGGATCAAGCCCTTTGACCTTTGCCGGGTAGGCAGCCCTTCAGATTGGTCGAGAGATTTACGGCTGATCTGATCATTGCGGGCGGTTACGGCCACAGCCGTGTCCGTGAAATGGCCTTTGGCGGCGTGACGCATTCTGTGCTGCGCAGCGGATCGCTGCATCGATTCATATCGAACTGAGCAAAAACACCTTCGCCCCTGAAGTTGACCTGAATCAAGGTCGCCCCTTCCCGCAAGGGGTTACGTCTAGCCCCGCCAAATGAGCGAGGAACCGGTGCGGCGACACCTGCGATCGTTCCACAGAAAAGGAGTTCGGACATGAACTACCAGCGGTTCTTCGAAGAAGCGATTGACCAGCTCCACGCGGAGCGGCGCTATCGTGTCTTCGCCGACCTCGAGCGCATCGCGGGCAAGTTTCCGCGCGCCATCTGGCGCTCCAA